>DAHUYO010000009.1 GCA_027315185.1 Acidobacteriota bacterium | reverse complement strand
TACGAGCCCCCGGGCGGCGGGAAATGACAGCCGGGACGGCTATCCCACTTTTGTTGGCGGCGGGGTGCCTGCCGGCAGCCCACCAGCACGCTGGGCGCAAAGCCGCAGCGGTTGGTGCTTTTTCCGCGCGGTGGGCTAGCCAGCGGCGCCAGGCTAGTGGACCAGCGCGGGGCGGTGGCCGATGCAGCGGATCACCGTACGGACATCCCCGGCGCGGTCGAACTCCAACTCCCAGGGAAGGCGCAGGCGGACGGCGACAGGCGAACGCACGATGTGCCTGAGGCCGTATTCGTGGTCCGAGCCTAGGGTCACATAGGCGGTGGCCCGGCCATTGCGCGCGTCGGCGCCGACGGCAAGCAGCGGGACGGCGCGGGCTTGCAGGCAGGCGCCGGAGCTGCCAATTTCCTCCAACGTGACCCAGCAATGCTTGTGCATGCGGCTGAACTCCTCCAACGCCTTGGTCCAACCTTCCTGGGGAATGGCCAGCGCCGGCTGCGGGGGCGAACCGGGCACGCCGGCATCCAAGCCGCCCAGCAGCTCACCGCCGCTGAGCAGCAAGCCCGAGCGTCCGGAATCCTCAGAGCCAAGCGCTCCGCGCGCGCCTTGGCCCCAGGCCGCCGGCGCGCGCAACTCCGCCGGCCCGTCCGGGTGCGGTCCGGACAGGGGGTATACGCCGAAATGGCCGACCACATCGCGGCGGCCGGCGCCGCCCCCAGGAAGGCCGCTCTCCGGGACCGGCGACGGTGATGCCATTTGGGGCTGGGACGGCGTGGCCGATTTCGGCTGCCGCGATTTCGCCCGATGCTCGTTTGGGCTGGGTTGCCGCTTCATGGGGACCTCCATCCTCTTACGGGTTATCGTCTGGCGTTTGAACTTTTGATGCAACTGGAGGACCGATTGCCTTCGCCCGCCAAACGCCACCCGCGCCGCGGCGGCTGGGGAGAATCCCGCAGGCGTTGGTGCTTTTCCCACAGCCGACAACGATCGGCTTTCCGCTCGCGGGTGAGCGCCAACGGGCATCCAATGGCGGCCGCCACGGTCCAACCGCGGGCCAACCGTCAGCAGGCCGTCCAATGAGGTGCGGCTGAGCCGCTCCGTCCTAACGCGTTCGTGGGGTGAAATGGCGAGCCCAGGCATTCGGTGCCATAATTCTGCTCGGAACGGGCGCACCGCCCGGCCAGGAGGCCGCGAGTGATTCGATTCAAGGTCAACGGCGTGGAGCGGCAATGGAACGGCAGCGCGGAGATGCCGCTGCTGTGGTATCTGCGCGATGAACTGGGACTGACCGGCGCCAAGTTCGGCTGCGGCGTGGCGCTGTGCGGCGCCTGCACGGTGCACCAAAACGGTCATGCGGTGCGCTCCTGCGTGGTGGCCATGCAGCAGGTGGCGGGAGCCGAGATCGTGACCATCGAAGGCCTGGCGGGCGGGGACGGCGACCTGCACCCGGTGCAGAAAGCGTGGATCGAGCACAACGTCCCGCAGTGCGGCTACTGCCAGGCGGGGCAGATTATGCAGGCGGCGGCGCTGCTGGCCGAGTCGCCGCACCCGAAGGATGAGGAGATTCTCGGCGCGATGGCGGGCAACATCTGCCGCTGCGGCGCCTACCAGCGCATTTTGGCGGCGGTGCGCACGGCGGCGGGCAGCAGCAAGGACCGCGCCGGGGAGATTCCGCCGCCGCAGTACGGCGCTCCGGGGGCGCGAGCGGCGGCGGGCAGGCGCCGCGCCGCGAACCATTCCGCGGACCATGCCGCAAGCATTGGCGGCTCCGACGGCGAAGTCGAGCGGGCCGGCATGGTGGCCGGCGCGCCGGCGCGGGCGGCGGGAGGGCGGCAATGACGGAAATTCACCTGACGCGGCGGCGGTTCATGCAAGGCGCGCTGGCGGCCAGCGCGCTGGTGGTGGGCGCCACGGCGGCGCCGGAGGCGCTGTGGGCGCAAAAGCTGGATGCGGCGGACGATCCCGTGGCCGGGCTGGCGCTTCACCCCAGCGTGTGGGTGGGGCTGGACTCCGCGGGGATGGTGACCATCGTGGCGGCGCGCTCGGAGATGGGCACCGGCATCCGCACGGCGCTGCCGCGGGTGGTGGCGGACGAGATGAACGCGGATTGGTCGCTGGTGCGGGTGGAGCAGGCGATCGGCGACCCGATCTACGGCAATCAGGACACCGACGGCTCGCATTCCGTGCGCAGCTTCTTCGACGTGATGCGCGGCGCCGGCGCAGCGGCGCGCATGATGCTGGTGGCGGCGGCGGCGAAGCAATGGGGCGTGCCGGAGAGCGAATGTGAATCGCGGCTGCACCGCGTGGTGCACAAAGGCTCGGGGCGGATGCTGACCTACGGCGATTTGGCGGCGGCGGCGGCGGAGCTTTCCGTGCCGCGCGTCAGCGCACGGGACTTCAAGCCGCGGAAGGACTGGCGGTACATCGGCCATGACGGCGCGATGGTGGACTTGGAGCATATCTGCACCGGGCATGCCACCTACGGCATTGACGTGCGCCGGCCCAACATGCTGTACGCGGCGATCGCGCATCCGCCAGTGGTGGGCGGGCGGGTGCGGTCGCATCACGACGGCGCGGCGCGGAGCGTGGCGGGGGTGCGGGAAGTGGTGCAGTTGCCCGCGTTCCACTTTCCGGCGGCGTTCCAGCCGCTGGGCGGCGTGGCGGTGGTGGCGGACAACACCTGGGCGGCGTTCCAGGGACGCGACAAGCTGCGAATCGAATGGGACAACGGGCCGAATGCGGAGTACGATTCGGCGGCGTACCGCAAGCAGATGGCGATGACGGCGCGGATGCCGGCCCAGGTGGTGCGCAACAACGGCAATGTGGAGGGCGCCTTCGCGGAGGCGGCCAAGACGTTGGAGGCGGAGTACGCCACGCCGCTGCTGGCGCACGCGCCGATGGAGCCGCCGACGGCGACGGCCGAGGTGCGCGGCCGCCAGGTCGAGATCTGGGCGCCGACGCAGGATCCGCAGGGCGCGCAGGCGGCGGTGGCCAAGGCGCTGGGCGTGAACAAGGAAGACGTGATCATTCACGTGACGCTGCTGGGCGGGGCGTTCGGGCGCAAATCCATGGCGGATTTCATCGTCGAGGCGGCGCTGCTGGCGCGGCACATGCGGCGGCCGGTGAAGGTGGTGTGGTCGCGTGAGGACGACCTCCGCTGCGACTACTACCACAGCTCCGCGGCGATGTACATGCGGGCGGCGCTGGACGCCCAGGGCATGCCGACCGGCTGGCTGGCGCGATCGGTGTTCCCGCCGATCGGCTCGACCTTCAACGAAAAGACCGAGTACGGCACGGGAGAGCTGACGATGGGGTTCAGCGACCTGCCCTTCGACATTCCCAACATTCGAGTGGAAAACGGTCCGGCGCAGGCGCATGTGCGCATCGGCTGGCTGCGGTCGGTGGCCAACATCTATCACGCCTTCGCGGTGCAGTCGTTCGCCGCGGAGCTGGCGCATGCGGCGGGCAAGGATCCCAAGGACTATTTGCTGGCGCTGATGGGCAAGCCGCGGGTGCTGGACGCCAAGCTGCTGCCGCAGTCGGCGCGGGGCGTGGACCAGCCGCCCTATGCCTTCGACGTCGGCCGGCTGCGGCGGGTGACCGAGATTGCCGCCGCCAAGGCCGGCTGGGGACGGTCCCTGCCCGCCGGCGAGGGCATTGGCATCGCCGCGCACCGCAGCTTCTTGAGCTATGTCGCCAGCGTGGTGCGGGTGGGGATGGAGAACGGCAAGGTCCGCATCCGGCAGGTGGACACGGCGGTGGACGCGGGGCTGGTGGTGAATCCGCTGGGCGTGCGGGCGCAGTTTGAAGGCGCGGCGGTGTTCGGCGCCAGCCTGGCGTTCTATGGCGAAATCAGCGCCAAAAACGGCGCCATCGAACAGGGCAATTGGGACACCTATCGCGTCTGCCGTATCCACGAGGCGCCGCTGGACGTGCGCGTGCACATTGTCCCCAGCGACGCACCGCCGGCGGGCGTCGGCGAGCCGGGCGTGCCGCCGATCGCGCCGGCGATTTGCAACGCCCTCTTCGCCGCCACCGGAAAGCGGGTGCGGGAGTTGCCGCTGAGCAAGGCCGGCCTCGCATAGCGCGGGCGGGGCGATAAGCGGCGCATAGCGTCGTTGGGCCGTGGCTCGGGCTCCTCGTGTACATTGGCGTACATTGCGTCGCCCTCGCCCCATCCCGCCTCGCTCTGCATGCTGATCGCCCCGCTCCTGGATCCTGGTGAAGCGCCCGCGGCACGCCGGCACCGGCGGCGGCCGGGGTGGCGGGCGACTGCGGGCGAAGGTGGGGCGACTCGGCTTGCGCCAATTCCACGCTCCGGCCCGGGCCGCGCGGGGCGCGACCGACGCAAGCCGGAGGCATACCCCACACCGCGCAAGGCGGAGAGATTCCGCACGGCGGAAGCAATGGCGCCGATGCGTGGGGTAGGGCTCCTGCCCTTTGGTTCGTCGCCCAGCCGGGACGGCTATCCCACGTTCGCTGCGCATAGGGCCGAATTCGACAGCCGGACCGCCGCCCCACTTTCGCCGGCGCGGGCGCTTGCCGGGGAGATGCGATGGCGCGCGGCGGGCGCGCAAGGTACAATGCCCCCGTTGTGACCGAGGTGAGCGAACCATGCGCCGATACCGGCTGGCGGTAGTAACCGCGGCTCTTTTTCTAACCGTTTCCGCCTGGGGGCAGAACCGCGGCTGGCCAACCTTCGGCCATGACGCCGCGCGCGACGGCTGGGCGCGCCATGAAACCAAGCTCAACCTCCACACCGTCGGCCAAATGACGCTGCTGTGGCGGACGGTGGTCAAGAACAAGCCGCTGGCGCTGGCCGCGCTGACCGCGCCGGTGGTGGCCGACGGCGTGGAAACGCGCGCCGGGCGGCGGGACGTGGTTTATGTCGGCGGCAGCTCCGACAACGTGACCGCGCTGAATGCGGCGACGGGCAAGACGATATGGCGGCGGAAGATCGGCGGCAGCCTGAAGGCGCCGCAAGCTCCCTTTTGGCTTTGCCCCAACAACCTGAACGCCACGCCCGTGATCGCGCGGCGGCGCGGCTTGATTTTCGTTCTCTCGGCCACGGGTGAGCTTTACGGGCTGAGCTTGGGAACGGGGCGGACGCGCTTCGGGCCGGCGCCGATGACGCCGCCATTCGCCAAGACTTGGAGCCTGAATTATCGCGACGGCATCGTCTACACGACAATCTCGCAGGGCTGCGGCGGCGCCATCTCCGGCATCTACGCCATGAACACGCGCCATCCGCGGCGGCCGGCGACGCAGGAGCTGCTGGTGCAGCACGGCTTTGGAGCGGGCATTTGGGGCCGCGCCGGCGCCGCCATCGGCGCCAACGGGCGCATCTTCGCCGAAACCGGCGACGGCGATTTCGATCCCGCCCAAGGCGACTACGGCAGCGCGGTCATCGCCGCCGCGCCGGGCAGCTTGCGGGTAAAGGATTATTACGCGCCGCTGAATCATTCCATGCTGACGACCTACGACCTGGATCTAGGGGCCTCCAGCCCAGTGTGGTTTCCTTGGCGCAACTATGATCTGGTGGCTGCTGGGGGCAAGGCGGGATACCTGTATTTGCTGAACGCCGATGCGCTGGGCGCGAAGGACCATCACACGCCGCTCTATGTCCGGCAGTTGGCGAACGATCCGCGGGCCTTCGAGCGGCTGGGCATTTGGGGCGGCCTGTCGGAGTGGATGGATCCGGATGGACGGGCGTATGTCTATGTGCCCATCTGGGGGCCGGCGTCGAAACACGCGCCCGCGTTTCCCATCACGCATGGGGCCCATCCAGACGGTTCCTTGATGGCATTCGAGGTGGCGCGCGGCGCCGGCGGTGCGCCGACGTTCCGGCCGGCGTGGGTGTCGCGGGATATGAGCGTGCCCGATCCCGTGGCCATCGCCGGCGGCGTGGTCTTCGCGCTGTCCACCGGCGAAGACACGCAGCAGACGGTCGGCTCCGAGGTGATGTACACGGGGCAAAAGACCCTGTCCAACGCGCAGCGGGCGCAGGCCAGCCGGCGGGCGGAACTGTTCGCCTTCGACGCGCACACGGGAAAAACGCTGTACCGCAGCGG
This sequence comes from Acidobacteriota bacterium, assembly GCA_027315185.1. Taxonomy (GTDB): domain Bacteria; phylum Acidobacteriota; class Terriglobia; order Terriglobales; family SCQP01; genus JAKAUF01. The sequence continues at coordinate 59,879 of DAHUYO010000009.1, read as the reverse complement.
CGACGCGATTCCCACCTTCACCCATTTCAGCGGCTTGGCGGTGGCCGATGGCGAGGTCTTCGTCGTGGATCACAATTCGGCGATCTACGCTTTTGGCCTGCCGGCCAAAAAAGGGAAACACTGATTGCCACAGCGGCGGGCGCGGGCCGGGGCTGAACGCGGCGGCAAGGGCGGACGCCGCGGCGCCGGCGCACCGGCACGCGTGGACCTGATCGGCCCGGGACGGCTAGGTACGGCGCTGGCGGCATGGCTGGCGGCGCCGCGCACGGTCGCAGCCGGCCCGGGTGGCAGTGCGGGCCGCGGGGGCAGAGGCGGCGGCCGCATGACGCGCGGCGCCAACGGCGGTGGCAAGACCGGCGGCGGCCCAGCCACCGCGTTGGAGTTGGAAACCGTGGTCAGCCGGGAAGCGCGGCGGGCGCGAACACTGGCCCGGCGGTACGGCGCGCGCCGCGGCATGGCCTTGGCGGCGTACCAGCCGGCGGGTGAGATCGTCCTGCTGGCCGCGCCGGACGATGCGCTGGCGGAGCTGGCGGCGGAACTGGCGCGGCGTAGTGGCGGCGGGGACGCCTGGCGCGGGCGAGTGGTTCTGCATTGCAGCGGGCTGCTGCCGGGGGCGGTGCTGCAACCGCTGCGGCGGCGCGGCGCGGCGGTCGGCAGCATGCACCCCTTGATGACTTTCGGCGCAGGACGGCCCGCCCCCGCGCCCGACCATTTGGTCTTCGCGGTGGAGGGCCAAGCGGCGGCAGTGCGCGCGGTCGAGCGGCTGGTCGCCGCCTGGGGCGGGACAACCCTGCGGCTGCGGGCGCGGGAAAAGGCGCGGTATCACCTGGCGGCGATGTGGGCGTCACCGTTCGTGGTCGCCGACTTCGCCATCGCCGTCGCGGTGCTGCGCCGCGCCGGGCTGCGCGGGCGGCGGCTGGCGGTGGCGCGGCGCGGCCTGGCGGCGCTGCTGGCGCAGACCGCGGCCAATGTCGCCGCGGCGGTGCGGTCGCCGGGCGGTGACCTCGCCGACGCCTGGACCGGGCCCATCGCGCGACGCGACCAAAAGACCGTGCGGCGGCATTTGGCGGCAGCGGGGGAATGGGGCGAGCTGTACCGGGCGATGGCGCAGGAAGCACGGCGGCGCCTGCCGTAGGCAGGACAGGGCGCCGGCGCTTCCCTGCCCTCTATACTTTTTAGATATGGCTTTGCAGCTTGCGGCGGCCCATTTGGCGGCAATTCGGCGGCACGGGGAAAGCGACTATCCGCATGAATGTTGCGGCTTGCTGCTGGGGCGCTTCGCCGGCGAGCGGCGCATCGTGGATGATGTCCATCCGATGCGCAACGCCAACACCACCTCGCCGGAGAACCGCTTCGACTTCGACCCCAAGGAGCATTTGGCGGCGCAGCGCCAGGCGCGGGAACGGGGCCTGGAGGTGGTGGGGTTTTACCATTCCCATCCCAACCATCCGGCGCGGCCCTCGCAGTATGATTTGGAGCACGCCGCTTGGCCCGGCTATTCCTATTTGATTGTCCGCATTCAGCAGGGACGGGCGCAGGAGGCCAACTCCTATGAACTGGCGGAGGACCGCAGCCATTTCATCCAAGAACCCCTGGACGCCGGCGCCGCGGCGTAATGTTGCCGGGAAAAGCCGGCGAAAGCGCTAATTACGGCGCAAAACCGGGCCCCTGGCCCCGCCGCCCACGAAACCTTCTGGGCCGGGTATCATCTAAGAATATGGAACAAGGAGGTTCCATCCTCGCAATGCCAGTCAAGGTGCTCATTCCGACGCCCTTGCGGCAGTACGCCGACCGCCATGAAGCGGTCGAGGTGGATGGCCATGATGTGGGTGAGGTGCTCCAGCAGTTGGTGTCGGCGCACCCGCAACTGCAAGGCCATCTGTATACCTCCGAGGGCAGGCTCCGCAGCTTTGTCAACATCTACCTGAACGACGAGGATATCCGCTACACGGGCCTGGAAAAGACCCCGGTGCGGAGTTCCGACACCGTCTCCATCATCCCCTCCATCGCCGGCGGCAGCGTTGCCGCGGCGCGATGTTGACCCTCCGTTTCTTCCTCCTGGACCCGTCGCGCTGAGCTGGGTCCCCCGTTCCCGCAATTTATTTTGTTTTTCCCGCCGGCGGCCGGCGCCGATTTCCCATTTCGCCCGCCGCGGACGGAGTTGGTTCCTTGCCCAGCGCGCCAGCGATGCGGCGAGAACCAAATGGAGGCATGATGATGGCTACGACCATTGAGGCTCCCGCCCCGGTGTTAAGCAACGACGAAATTCTCCGCTATAGCCGCCACCTGATCATCCCCGAGGTCGGGATGGAGGGACAGCGCAAGCTGAAGGCCGCGCGCGTGCTGGCAATCGGCGCCGGCGGGCTGGGCGCGCCGGTCGCCTTGTATTTAGCCGCCGCCGGCGTCGGCACGCTGGGCATTGTGGACTTCGACGTGGTGGACTTCACCAATCTCCAGCGCCAGGTCATCCACGGCACCTCCGACGTCGGCCGGTCCAAGCTGGTCTCGGCGGAGGAGACCATCCGGGAGATCAACCCCAACGTGCGCGTCGTGCCCTACGCCGCCAAGCTGAGCAGCGAAAACGCGCTGGAAATTTTCCGCGACTACGATCTGGTGGTGGACGGAACGGACAACTTCCCCACTCGCTATCTGGTCAACGATGCCTGCGTGCTGAGCGGCATCCCCAACGTCTATGCCAGCATTTTCCGCTTCGAGGGCCAGGCGTCCGTGCTGGCGCTGCCCGACGGCCCCTGTTACCGCTGCTGGTATCCGGAGCCGCCGCCGCCGGGCTTGGTCCCGAGCTGCGCCGAAGGCGGCGTGCTGGGCGTGCTGCCCGGCATCATGGGCACGCTGCAAGCGATGGAGGCGATCAAGCTGATTTTGGGCATCGGCCAGCCGCTGAAAAACCGCGTGCTGCTGTTCGACGCCTTGCAGATGCGCTTCCGCGAGCTGAAGCTGCGCAAAAGCCCGGACTGCCCCATCTGCGGTCCCAACCGCACCATCCACGAATTGATTGATTACCAGGAGTTTTGCGGCATCCGCGGCGCGGAAAGCGCGCCCCAGGCCGCCGATGACACCATGCACACCGTAACGCCGAGCGAATTGAAGCAGGAACTGGACAGCGGCAAGGAAGTGTTCATCCTGGACGTGCGCGAGCCGCATGAGTACGAGATCTGCTGCCTGGAGGGCGCGACGCTGATCCCGCTGGGCCAGGTGCCGGCGCGGCTCGAGGAGCTGAACCGCGAGCACGACATCGTGGTGATGTGCCGCAGCGGGGCGCGCTCCGGCAAAGCCGCCCAGTACCTCGCCCAGAAGGGCTTTCCCAAGGTCCGCAACCTGACCGGCGGCATTTTGGCCTGGTCGGATGAGGTGGACCCGTCGGTGCCGAAATACTAGCGGCCGCTGTGGGCGCGGACGACCGCGTCCGCAGCTAGGATTGCGCGCCGACTGCCCATGGGGGCGCGGATGGCCTCATCCGCAGTTCGGGCTCGATCGTCGGCGAGCTGACGGCCTCGTCTCCGGTGAATTTCAGTGCTAAGCCAAAGCGGGGCGGCAAACGCCAGGGCAAGGAGCGGTGCCCCTCGCGACGCCCCGCCGCTCCGGCGGCTGCCACGCGACCGGTATAATTGCTGGTAGCGCAATGGCCGTCAGGAAGAAAACTCGCATCGTGCAGCATCCGTCCGGACCCCGGACGGAGTTCAATCCATTCCAAACGTTCGCGTATGGATCCTATGTGTCCACCGCGGACGATGCCCACTTCGACCCTTATGCCGAGGGCTTGCCCCGGCCGGGGCGGACCAAGGCGGATATGGAAGCCGTGGCGCGGATGGCGATTCCCGACGGCGCAAAGCGCGATTAGTCAGCCCAAGATCGTCCCCCCCGCCAGCGGCGGGGCGATTTTGCCGCGGAGAGATGGCCGAGTGGCTGAAGGCGCACGCTTGGAAAGCGTGTATATCCGAAAGGGTATCCAGGGTTCGAATCCCTGTCTCTCCGCCAACGTTCACAGCAAAGGACTTACAGGCCGACGCTGCCAAAAACGCTACCACTTGGCGCGAAAAGTGGTAGTGCAGGAGGGGTGTTGCCGGACCTCTGTTTCCAATCGGTTGGCTGACGGCTGGCCTGGCGCTGCCAGCGGGTCCACGCTGGAATCATTCTCCAGCGTGCGGTCAACGACACGGGGGCGCATTTGACGGTTGACGGCGCTATCGGCCCCCTTACCGTGGCAGCTACCAATGCTGCCGACCCAACAACACTTCTTGATCGATTCCGCGCTCAGCGCATTGCCGTTTACCGAAAGATCGTAGCTGCTCACCCGGTGGACCGCAAGTTCATGGGCGACTGGCTCCGGCCTGCGGAGGCGTAGGCGTTTGAGCGGCGACTTGCGTCAAGTGGTAATGTTTGGCTTCGTCGGCCTCGTTACGGTCTGTTTGTATTTTCCATAAGCGAGGTTGTGCACTTTCGTCACGTACTGGGTGCCGTCCACGCTCTCGTACCTTATCTCGGCGTCTCGCCACGATTGTAGACGCCACTCACCACGCGACCAGTCCGCCCCAGCGCCAATCGGGTTGAGTTGCTTCTCCGACTGCGCCATGGGCCCCTCAGCAAATCTCACGTTGAGCGCGGGGCCGCTCCCGATGTTCGCCACGTACACCTCCTGGCCATATTCCTTCATTAACAGGACCAACACCGGCCGCATACTTGCCTCAACCTGGCGCTGTGACTCTTTCACCTGCCGGTTCGCAGCCTCGACCTGAGCCTGGGCGACCTGCGTCTGCTCCTGTATCGCCTCGATTTGCTGCTGGGAAATCTTCGCCTGTTCCTGCGCAGCGTCCACCTGCCTCTGGGTCTCCCTTAGGAGCCGGCCCTCACCCTTGAGCGCCTTGGATGCGACGTAGACCGCCGCGCCGGCCACCAGGGCCGTGAAGCACTCAGCGATCACCCCGGCCTCCTTCCAGCCGACGCTGAGCGTCTGAACCGCGTGTGCTACTGGCGCCACGATGCCGCCCAGCATAGCCCGACCGATACCAAATCCGCTACCAATTCCCGCCCGGCGCGCCCACCGACCCGCCAGCGCGGCTGGCCAGCTTCTGCGGCCAGCGAAGGAGAATCCGCGATACGGTCGCTGCCGACCCTGGCGAACGCCAGCCTATGGGTGACTGGTTGCACCGGGCGGAGGCGTAGCCCTCGGGCACCCGGAAGCACGTGCTACCATCCCCGTGGGAATTAGCAATGGACCAAATTAGTTTTCTTCAAGGCGACCACCGAGATCACGATGGTGTAAAAAAAGCCCTTGAGCCCGTCATGCGCGACTACCCCGGCTGGGTTGTTAAGGTGACGCAAGACGCCGATGCGCCGCCCTACGGCTTTAAATTATATAGTCCGACAAAAGGCGGCACGGGGCTTGCTGATTACATCCGTGCGCCGAAGGACAAGCCCCACCTCTGGTTGCCAAGTGATGTAGCCGACGCCGTAAAGGGCGCGCTGGGGACGCTGACGAACCGGCCCTGAGAACCCGGCCCTCGTACGGGCCCATCACAGCCGCTACCACTTTCATTACCAAATAGCCCGGTAGACCTAATGGTCGCCGGGCTCCCGTTTTTTGCGGTCCAGTAGAATCAACAACTTACGGGCTTATTTTCCACCGTGTCGCGCCCGAATAGAATCCCTGCCTCTCCGCCAAGACCCTCCGCGAATTACGACCCCTCGTCCGTTCATATCCGCGGCCCGCGGCTACGCATGCGGCGTGCGCCGCGGCGGCGAGCTCAACTGGCGCGGAGGGCGTAATGATAGGGGAAATCGCGGGCAAGGACTGCGTGATATCCGAGGGCGCGCAGGCGTTCCAGCGCCTCCGGCGGGGCGTACACATGATCGCGGGGCGGGCCGACGGGGCGCTCGACCGCGGCGTTCCAATCCACGAACAGCACCCAGCCGTCCGGCGCCAACAAGCGCTGCAACGCGCGCAGCGGCACATCGCCCATTTCATGCAGCACGTTCAGCGCCAGCACGCGGTCGGCGGTTTGGCCGCGTGCCTCCATCTCTCCCGGCAGGGAGGGCGTAATGTTGGCCGGTGCGCCGGGCAGGGCGAGCTTCTGCCGCAGCAACGCCAGCATCTCCGGCTGTTCATCCAGCGCGATGACGCGCAGATCGCGGCGGCGGCGGGCCAGTTCGATGGCGTAGGTTCCGGTGCCAGCGCCGAAATCCAGCAGCGTCGAGCCATGCGGCGGAGCCAGCAAGGCCAGCAAGTCATCCGGCGGCAGATAGACCAGCCGCGCCGGATCGTCCAACCGTGCGGCGCGGGCCGGATCGAAACGCTGCGGCTGCCGGCTCCCGGTGCGGTCGCCCGCCGGGTCTTCGTGATGCGCCATGCGCGCCCCTCCATTCCTGCATCGTCATTATAGAATCCGCCGCGCTGGGCGCGGGGCGCTGGGTGCAGGACGCGGGACGAGGGACGAGGCTGCGGGCCGGGCAGCGCGGGCGGGTCGGCCCCTGGAGCGCGGACGGCCTCGTCCGCAAAATGATAGGGGCGCGGGGCGGCCGGCTATCGCTTGGCGCGGGCTTCAGCCCCGCCGCCGGCGGGGCGCCCGCTATCGCTCGACGCGGGCCGCGGCCCCGCCGTTAGGACTGCGTGCCGGCGGCGCGACCCGCCAATGAAGACAAAACGCCTGGCGCCGCGTTCTGTGCGTTTGCGCCTGTTCGCCGGCGGAAGCGCTGATTGGCGCGCCGCATGTTGGCGCGCGCCAGCGGATACCATGAACTCACCATGTCCTTTTTTCGCCTCGCCGGATTGAGCCTGTTGGCCGCCGTGCTGCTGGCTGTTCCCGCCGCTTTCGCCGCCGACGGCTACCATGTGATCCGCACCTATCCCCACAGCACGCACGCCTTCGTGCAGGGCTTGGTCTTTTCCCACGGCCACCTATACGAGAGCGACGGCCTCTACGGGCATTCGATGCTGCGCGAGGATGATTTGGCCACCGGCCAGACCATCAAGTCCTACCGCCTGCCGGCGCAGTATTTCGCCGAGGGCCTGACCGCCTGGGGCAACACGCTGGTCCAGCTGACATGGAAGGCGGACATCGGCTTCGTCTACGACCGCAAGACTTTTCGCGTTCTCCGCACCTTTCTCTACGATTACCAGGGCTGGGGCCTGACGCAGAACGGCCAGAGCCTGATCGAAAGCGACGGCAGCGACAAGCTGCGCTTCCTTAATCCCAAGACCTTCGGCGTGGAGCGCATCCTGCGCGTGACCTATCGCGGCAAGCCGGTGACCCAGCTCAACGAACTGGAATACATCCACGGCAAAATCTACTCCAACGTCTGGATGACGAACTACATCGTCATCATTTCCCCGCGCACCGGCGACGTGCTGCATTGGATCAGCCTGAAGGGTCTGCTGCCCGCGGGCGCGGTCAGTAATCCGAATGCGGTGCTCAACGGCATCGCCTGGCAGCCGGAAACGCGGCAGCTTTTCGTCACCGGCAAGCTGTGGCCCAGCCTTTTCCAAATCCGCGTCGTCCCCGGGCCGCCGGGGAAGTAACCGGCGGGCGCGAGCCGCGGCGCGACGCCCGCCGTCACGGATCCGGCGGTTTCCGCCCCAGGCCCGTGGAAGCAGGCGCTGCTAACGCACGGCGAAGCGGCGGAAGATGCGGACCTTGGCGCGGTCAACGAGGAATAGGTAAACGATGACGACGCCCAGCAAACCGGCGATGAGAGACCACGGGATGGCGGCCATGAGAATTCCGCGACTGGCGAGGATGCCGACGGCGAGGATGTCGGCGAGGGAGCTGAACAGCAGCCAGCGGCTGGGCGCCGAAGACCAAAAACGGCGCCGTTCCCGGACCAGATAGACGGTGCCCTGGCCGGTAAAGACCAGCATGACGAAGACCAGCGTCTGCAACTGGGGCAAGGGCAGGTGCAGCCAGTCCCGGGCGGCGAAGAAGACGGCAAAGGACAGGATCAAGATCAGACAGGCCAGCGCGCCCGCGGTGAGCATCAGCGTGCGAATGTCCCAGCGGTCGGGATGGGGGGAAAACGAGACGCGGTCCGTGGCGATGGACATGGTGACAAAGTCGTTGGTAAATAGCAGCAGGACCACCAGCAGCGGCGTGATAACGAAGGTTCCCGTGAGCATCACCCCGAGACTGAGGAAGACGCCGATCTCCAGCGTCTTGATGATCTTATTGAGGCTGTAGGTCAGCATCCGCTGGTAGATGCGGCGGCCGGTTTCCACCGCGCCCAGGATGCCGGCAAGGCCGCTGGCGGTGAGCACGATGCTCGCGGCGGCCTTGGCCACATCCGTGGCGGTGGAGACGGCAATGCCGGCCTCCGCCTGCTTGAGCGCGGGAGCGTCGTTGACGCCGTCCCCGGTCATGCCGACGATATGGCCCTGGCGCTGCAGCGCGCGCACCAGACGGAACTTATCCTCCGGAAAAACGCCGGCGTAGGCGTCAAAGCCCTCCGAACCGTGGGCCGTTTCGGCGCGCAGGTCGGCGGCGGTGCCGACGCGACCGCCGATGCCGACGGCGGTGGAGACCGCGCGGGCGGTGGCCTCGCCATCGCCGGTGACCATCAAGACGCGTACCCCCGACCGCTGCAAGCTGGCCACCATGGCCGCGGAGTCCTCCCGGACCGGATCTTCCAGGCCGAGTAGGCCCACAAGCCCCAGCGCGGTCCCCGTCCCGGCGGCGACGGCCAGCACCCGGGCGCCGCCCGCCGCCATTTGTTCCGCCGCCTCGGCGGCGCCGGGCGCCGCCTCCGCCGCCGTCAGCACCGCGCTGGGGGCGCCCTTGACGGCGCGCAACGCACCGCCGGGCTGGTCGTAAACGGCCTCGGAGCGCTTGGTGGCGGGATCAAAGGGGATGAACTGCAGGCGCCGCGGACCGGCGTCCAGCACGCCGCGTTCCCGCGCCGCGGCCAGGATCGCCAGGTCAATCGGGTCTTGGGTGGCGGCGTCGGAGGCGAGCGCCGCCATGCGCAGCACCGCCTCCGCGCTCTGGCCGCCCAGGGGCAGGATCCGCGCCAAGGAGAGCCGGTTTTGGGTGATGGTGCCGGTCTTGTCGGTGCACAGCACGTCCATCGCCGCGGCTTCCTCGATGGCCGATAGGCGCGTCACCAGCACCGCGTGATGCGACATGTCCAGCGCGCCGACGGCGGTCGCCACCGTGAAGGTGGCCGGCAAGGCGACCGGCACGGAGGCGACCAGCAGGATCAGCGCGAAGGGCAGAACCTCCGGCCAGGGCAGCCGCGCGAAAGCGGCGTAGGCGAGCAGCGCCGCGACCAGCACGGAGTCCAGCGCGACCAGGTATTTGACGATGGCGAAGATCACCTGCTGGAGGTGGCTGACGGTTTTGGCGGACTTCACCAGCTCGGCGGTCTTGCCGAAGAATGTGCCTGCGCCGGTGGCAATAACCTCACCATCCGCTTCGCCGTGCGCCAAGCGGGAACCGGCGTAGACCATCGCCCCGGCGGATTTTTCCACCGGCAGGGACTCGCCCGTCAGTTCCGACTCATCTGCCTGGACCTCGCCGGCGAAGAGGCGCACGTCGGCGGGAGCGAGATCGCCCAGGCGCAGGTGCACGACGTCGCCGGGAACGAGCTGCTCCGCCGGGAGCAGCCGCCAGCTGCCGTCGCGCCGCGCGCGCGCCTGCACGGCCAGACGGTTGCGCAGCAACGCCAGGGCCCGGTTGGCCTGATTCTCCTGAACGAAGCTCAAAGCGGCGTTGAAAACGAGCAGGACGCCGATGATTACCGCCTCATCACGCTTGCGCGCCAATACCTCCAGCAGGATAGTGGCTTCGAGCATCCAAGGCACCGGGGCCCAGAAATTCGAAAGCAGCGCCCGCAGGGGATGGCGGCGCTCCGCGCTGACGCGGTTCGGGCCATAGTGCTGGAGCCGAACTTCGGCCTCGGCCGAGGTAAGACCCGCGGGCTCCGCTACGTTCGCCCCACCGGCTTTCATGCAGTCTGAGTCCTTGCCTATGCCGCCTGCGCGGGACACGCGGCGGTGCTTGCTGCGATGATGCCATGCCGCCCTTCCGCCGTGTGTCGGCGCAGCCGGGCCATGAACGGGCGCGGGCCCCAGCGCGGCCACGCCGCGCCTGCTTCGCCCCGGGGCCAATGGCACGGCCCCGCGGCCGGCTAGGGCCTGCCGCGCAATCCGCCGCGCCGCGGGCCGCAGGGGCGCGGTGGCGGCCTAAGTCGCCGGCGCACGAACGGGGCGTGCGTAGCGCAGATACAGCGCCGGCACCACCAGCAGGTTGAGGATGGTGGAGGTGGCCAAGCCGCCGAGAATCACCACCGCCATCGGCTGCTCCAGCGCGCCGCCCGGCCGCCCGCTCTCCAGCACGATGGGCAGCAGCGCCAGCCCGTAGGCCAAGGCGGTCATCAGAATGAGCAGCCGCTCGCGGGCGCCGCGGATCACCAGCGCCGGGCCGAAGGCCTCGCCTTCCTCCCGCTCCAAATGCTGGTAATGGCTGACCAACATGATGCCGTTGCGCAGCGTGATGCCGAACAGCGTGATAAAGCCGGCCAGCGTGGCCACCGACACCGCGCTGCCGCTCAACTCCACGGCCAGGATGCCGCCGATGAAGGCCAGCGGCACGTTGACGATCACCAGCCAGGCGTGGCGCCAGTTGCGGAAGGCGTATTGCAGCAGGAACAGAATGCCGATCAGCGCGAACAATCCCAGCCATTCCAGCCGCCGGATGGCCCGCGCCCGGCTGGCGAACTGCCCGGCGATGGAGTAGTAGTAGCCCGCGGGCAGATGCAGTCCCGCGTTCAGCCGCCGCTCGACGGCCTGCACGAAGTTCACGGCCGGCCGCCCGGAGACGTCGCTTTGCACCGCCACCATGCGCACGCCGTTCTGATGCTGGATGATGGCCAGGCCCCGCGCCAGTCGCACGCGCGCCACCGCCGAAAGGGGAATCGGCGTGGACCCGGCGCCGCTGGGCGCGGCGACGGGAATGGACCGGATCCGCGCCAATTCGCCGTGCAGCCGCCGCGGCAGCTTGACCACCAGCGGAAAAATCTCCTGTCCTTGGAAGACCCGCCCGACGGAATCCCCGACCAGCGCCGTCTGCACCGCCATCGCCACCCGCCCGCTGGTGACGCCGTAGGCCTGCGCCGCGCGCCGGTCAAAGGCGATATCCACCTGCGGCGCGTCCACCTGCTGCTCCACCGACACCCCCGCCGCGCCGCGCACGCCCGCCATCAAATTGCGCGCCCGCGCCGCGAACCGCGCCAGCATCGCCTCCTTGGGGCCGAAGATCTTCACCGCTACCGCCGCGGTGTCGCCGCCCAATACTTCATTGATCCGCTCCGAAATGGACTCGTCCACGCTCCAGGCGAACGCCGGAAACCGCTCCGTGACGCGCCGCACCTCCGCCTCCTGCTGCGCCAGCGTTTTGCGCGTTGTCGGCTTGAAGCGGATGTCGAACTCGGAATAATTCACTGCCGTGGTGTCCTCGCCCAGCTGCGAACGCCCGTCGCGCTGGTCGGCGGAGGCGATGTCGGGCAGCCGCAGCAGTTGCCGCTCAAAGGCCGCGCCGGCGCGCAAGTTGGCACGCAGCGAGGTCCCCGAAAGGCTGGCCATGTGGGCGATCAGGCTGTCCTGATTGAAGGCGGGCAAAAACGCCCCGCCCATGAAGGGCACCAGCGCCAGGCCCGCCGCCGCGGCCGCCAGGCTGGCGGCGCCGATCAGCCGCGGATGGCCGAGGGTGGCGGCGACGATGCGCTCGTAGCCGCTTTGCAGCCAATGTGCAAAGGCGGTCTGCCGGCCGGCGGCGATGTTGCGGTCGCCGGGCAGCAGCCAATAGGCCAGCACCGGCGTCACCGTCAGCGCCACCAGCAGCGACGAGAGCGTGGAAAGAATGTAGGCCTCGCCCAGTGGCGTGAAAATGCGGCCCTCCAAGCCGCCCAAAAAGAAAATAGGCACGAAGACCAGCGCCACCGCCAGCGTGGCGTGGACCACCGAACCGCGCACCTCGATCGAGGCGCGATAGACCAGCTCCAGCAATCCCGCGTTGCGCCCATCGCCCTCCGCCGCGCGCCGCGTCTCGCGCATGCGGCGGGAGATGTTCTCGACGTCAATGATGGCGTCGTCCACCACCTCCCCCAGCGCCAGCACCAGCCCGCCCAGGGTCATGGTGTTCAGCGTGGCGCCAAATGACACCAGGATGATGATGGCCAAAAACAGCGACAGTGGAATGGCCAGAATGCTGATCAGCGAGGCGCGCCAGCTGCGCAAAAACAGCAGCAGCACTAAAATGACCAGCAGCCCGCCTTCCCACATAGCCACGCGCAACTCGCTGATCGAAGCCCGGATGAAGGTTGCCTGCCGGAATAAATCCGGCTCCAGGCGCATGCCCGTGGGCAGACTGCGCCGCAACCCGGCCAGCGCCGCGTCCACGCGGCGCGTCACCGGCACGGTGCCCGCGCCCGGCTGGGTGAACACCTGCAAGATCACCCCCGGCTTGCCGTTCACCGTCGCCCCGCCGATCGGCGGCGGCGCGCCGTAGCGCACCGTGGCGATGTCGCCCAGGGTCACCGGCGCCCCGTGGCGCATGGTCACCACGCTGCGCCGCAACTGGGCGAGCGCGGTCACCAGCCCGGAGGCGTGGATCACCAAATCCTGATCCGGCGTCTGGAAAAATCCCCCCGCCCCCTCCGCGTTCGACGCCCCCGCCGCGCGCACCACCTGCGCCAGCGTCAAATGAAATTGCCGCAGCCGCGCCGGCGACACCACCACCTCGTACTGCTTCGGTTCGCCGCCGAAGACCGTCACGTCGGCCACGCCGGGCAGCGCCAGCAGCCGCCGCCGCAGCACCCATTGCGCGTAGCTACGCATCTGGAACTCCCGCGCCGGCGTCATCGGCCGGGAACTGGTCAGCCCCAGCACCGCGATCAGGCCGATGGCGCTGGTGGCCGGCGTCAGCCGCGCCGGCCCCACGCCGGGCGGCAGCCGCGGCACCGCGGCCAGCGCCTGGGAGACCAGCTCCCGGTCCACCCACAGGTTGGTGTGGGCTTGAAAAATCATTTTGATGACCGAAAGCCCGGCGATGGAGTGGGAGCGCACCATCTGCACTCCTTGCAGCCCCAGCAGGGCGTCCTCCAGCGGGTAGGTCACCTGCTGCTCCACCTGCCGCGGCGGAAACCCCGGCGCCTCGGTCTGTACCGTCACCCGTGGCGTGGCGAAGCGGGGAAATACCTCCACCGGCGCCCGCTGCGCCGTGTAGGCGCCCCATACCAAGATGCCCGCGGCCAGGGCCAGCACCAGCGTGCGGTTGCGCAATGCCCAGCGAATGACGGTGTTCAGCATCAGTCAATATCCCGAATGCTGCCGCGATGCAGCGTGCTTTCCAGCATGCCCGCGCCGTGCGCCGCCACCCGCTGCCCGGCGCGGAGGCCGGTGGCGATCACCGCCTCGCCGCCGGAGATATAGGCCACCGTCACCGGCTGCCGCCGGAACCGGCCTTTGCCCAACGCCACGAAGACCACCGTCCCGCCCGGCTCATACACCAGCGCGCTTTGAGGGATCACCGCCGCCGGCGCGCGGCTGGCGCTTTGCAGCAGCAGGCTGCCCACCATGCCCGGCTTCAGCGTACCGTCCCGGTTCGCCGCTGCGTAGATGACCGTCAGCGTGTGCGTGGCCGCGGTGACCACGCCGGTGGAGGCCACGCGCCGCATGGCGAAGCCGCAGCCGGGATACGCCGCCAGCCGCAGCACCGCGCGCGGCGCCCGGCCCACCGCCGCGATGTCGCCCTCCGGCACCGCCGCCGCCGCCCATGCCACCGCCGCATTCACCACCTGGAACAGACTCTGCTGCGGCTGCACCAGCTCGCCCGGCGCGGCGTTCACCGCCGCCAGCCGCCCGCTGATCGGCGCGCGCACGACGAAGCGCGAGGGACCGGCGCCGCCAGCCGCCGCGCTGCGGTATTCCCGCCCCTGCGCCAGCGCCGCCTGGAGCGCCGCCTCCGCCTCCTCCACCGCCGCCCGGTCCAGCTCCACTTGCTTGCGCGGGGCAATGCCCTGTTCGTACAGCCGCTGCGAGCGCCGCCACTGCTCCCGCGCCTGCCGCAGCCGCGCCGCCGCGCTTTGCGCCGCCGCCTGCGCCGCGCTCAAGTTGGCGACCAGCTGCACGCGTTCGGTTCCGCTATACGCCTGCTGCACCAGCGCCAGCAATTGGCCGCGCCGCACCCAGCTGCCGATCGGCGGAAACCCGTGCGCCGGCGCGACTAGATAGCCCGTCACCGGCGCGCGCGCGGTGGCGCTGTCGCCGGTGGGCGCCTCCACCTGCGCCGGCAGCGCCACCTGCCGCGGCACCTGCCGCGATTCCACCGTCACCAGCCGCACCCCAGCCGCCGTCTGCTGCACCGGCGTCAGTTGCACGACGCCCGGCGGCAGCGATGGTCCCCCTCTGGCCGCCGGATGGTCGTCGTCATGGTGGCGCGAGGCGCAGCCGGCCATCAGCCCGCTGGCCAGCACCATCCCCAGCAGCGCCCCGGCCGCCAGCAGCGCGGCCGCAGGCCGCCGGCCGCGCCCTCCGGCGCCCCGCCTTTGCAGCCCATTCATTGCACACCTCCCCGCGCCAAGATCGTCTTCGCCACCGCGAGTTGCCGCTGATACAGCGCCTGCGCATAGGCTTGCCGCACCTGTAGATTGGTTCGCTCCGCGTCCAGTACGCTTAAAATCCCCGTCTCGCCGGCGCGGTAGCTGGCTTGCGCGCCGGCGAGCACCTGCGCCGACTCCGCCAGCAAGCGCGTTTGGTAGCTCCGCACCTGCGCCTGGTCCGCCAGCCACTGTTCGTAGGCCGAGGCCACCGCCTCGGTCACCTGGTAATACGCCGCCTGCTCCCCGGCCACCGCCGCCAGCTTCCGCCCCGCCGCCGTCTCCACTTCGCCGTGGTAGGCGCCGGGCAAGGGAATGCCGATCGAGGCGGTGAATCCCGGCGTCCGCACGCCGTCCTCAATGCCGTAGCTGGCGGAAAGATCCAGGTTGGGAAACTTCTGCCGCTTGGCCAGCGCCAAATCCCGTTCCCGCTTCTGCTGTTCCAGCCGGGCGCTGGCCAGCGCCGGATCCTGCGCGTAGGCCTCCTGCAACAGCGCGTGCAAACCGGGCGCCGCCGACGCCGCCGTCAGCCGTCCCCGAACGTGTAGCGGCGCCGCCATCGGGCGTCCCAGCAGGATATTCAGGCTAATGACCGCGACCTTGCGCTGCCCGCGCACCACGCGCAGCGCCTGCCGCGCCCGAGCGCGCGACAGGTCCGCTTTCACCACGTCCAGCCGTGCCGCGTCCCCCGCCCGGTAGCGCGCCGCGGCGGCCCGCCAGATGCGGTCCACCGCCGCCAGCGTGGCCGTCGCATTCGCCACCTCCCGGTTCATCAGTAGCAAATGGTAGAAGGCTTGCCGCGTTTGGAACGCCAGCGCTGCCCGCGTCGCCCGCAGCTGCTGTTCCGCCTGGCGCACGGTCAGCTCCGCCGCCTCGGCGCGCAGCGCCCGCTTGCCGGGAAACTCGAACAGCTCGCTCAGCGCGGCATTCTTGGTAGGCGTTGAATAGTGATAGCTCAGCCGCGGCGAAGCCCACTGCCGCGCCTGCACGTCCAGCCCCCGCGCCGCCTCGATCTCCGCCTCGGCGGCCCGCACCAGCGGATGCCGCGCCAGCACCCGGCGCAGCGCCGCATGGAGCGTCAGCGGCGGGACACGAGGCGCGGCGGCGCACCAGGCCGGCCCAGCATGGAATAGTAGCAACAGCGGGAGCAGTACCGCTCCCCGGCGAACGTTCACGGAATCGCCTCCTCGAAGAAGAACCGCGCACGGACGCGGCGAACCGCGCCCACGGATCGGGCGGAGGCGAAGACTAGATGCGCAAGGATAGCGCGGAGCCCGGCGGCGCGGCCCCCGGCGGGCTAAAATCGGGCGCTACGGAAGCCGTTTCCGCCGCGGCGGCGCGGGCAGCCGGCGCTTCCGGCGCTACGACGGCGACGGCCGCCGCGACCGGCGGGCTCATCTGGCGGTACGCCCAGAATCCGGCGCTGGCGATCGCCGCCATCACGCACAAGTTGGTCTCGGCGTCGCGCGCGCTGTAGTGGTCGTGGCGGTCCAGCGCCTGCGAGATCGGGGCGATCAACAGCACCAGCACGGCGCTCAACAAGAGAATTCGCGTGCCCGCGACCCGCATGTATTTAACCGTAATCCCCGCCCGGCGGCGACGCAACTGAAAACCGGAAGCGCCGGAAGCAAACCGCGGTCATCGGTGCGGCGCGGCACATCCGCGCCGCAGGTGGAGGACCGCGCTAGCCATCCTCCCTCACCCGTATGCGGGAACTCACCCTGCCGATAGGCGCCGCCGCGCGGGGGGAATCGGCGAGGCGGCTTAGCCGCCGGGCTCCGAACGGCCCACCAACGAGGGGCGCCGGCGAAAGGAAATGGACGTACAGTCGCCGTGGTAGAGAGCGCCGGAAGAACCTGGAGGTTGCGCCGACAGCGGAGGCGCGGAGCAATCGGCGGCGCGGCTACCGCGGCGGGCCGATCGGCCGGTGCAACAGCCGTAGCGCGATGTAATGCGCCATGCCCGTGCTGTTCGCCGCCAGCCGCTCCAGCATCGGCTTCGCCTTCGCGTTCCCCGTCGCCGCCAGCCCCTGCATCAGACCCGGGAGCACGTGCCGATTCGGGTGGCCTTGCAGCGCCGCATCCAGCAGCGCGAACGCCCCCGGCGCATGGTCTTTGCCCAGGGCCCACGCCGCCGCGCCCGCCGCCGCGTAGCTGCGGTCCTGGCGCAGTTCCCGCCGCAGGACTGCATACACCGCCGGCGACCGGAACCTGCCCAGCGCCGTCACCACCGCCGTTCGCACCCGGCTGTCGGGTTGCGCCAAATTGGCCAGCAGCGCCTGCTCCGCCTTCCGCCCGCCGAGTTCCGCCAGCGACGCGGCGGCGATCTGCCGCACGCCGTAGAACCGGTCCCGCGCCAAGACCACGCCCAGAGCCGCCACCGCGGCCTGCCGGGTCGCCATCTTGGCCCGGCCTAGCTGCTGCGCCGCCCATAGCCGCGTCATCATCGCCGGCGCCGTTTCCGCCTCCGCTGCCAAGCTGGCGACGGGCTGGAGAAAGTCCAGCGTCTTATAAATGTGATCGTTAGGGTCGAAGGCCACGAACCGCGGCCGGAAGCCGAGCCGCACCACGAAACTCTGCCGCGGCGAACGGTCCATGACCACCTGCGTCTTCGCCTGCCCCCCGGCGCCATAAAACGCCAGCTCGACCGGCATGCGGAAAATCGGCGTCACCGCCGTCGGCCGCTGCGTCTGGACGATGCGGACGCGCTCCTGGCCGTTCGCCGCATCATAGTTCGCCTGCACGCGGTACTGCGGAAAGCCGCCGCGATAGACCCACTCATGGAAGAACCAAGCCAGATCGCGCCCGGTGGTTTGCCGAATGGCCGCCATCAGATCGTGATCGTCCACGTTCTTGCCGCGATAGGTCTCCAGATAATGACGCAGCGAGCGGAAGAATGGCTCCCGCGGCGAGGCCACCGCCGGCGCCCGCTCCCGGTCCAACACGTACCGCATCATGTCCAGAACCGCCGCGCCCTTTTGATAGGTGGTCGCGCCCATGATGCCCCAGGGCCGCGTGTAGTGCCGGTCGAACATCGGCCGCCGCCAGAAATCGAGGTCGCGTGACCGCGCCGCGTTTTGGTCCTTCCAAATCTGGTAACGGTACGCGTCCACCCCGTCGTGATGGCCCAGGTACAGCGCCGCGGAATAGGTGGCGAAGCCCTCGCTCAGCCATACTCCCGCCCAACTGCGCTCCGTGACCAAATCGCCGAACCATTGATGCGCCAGTTCATGCGCCACGAGCTCGGTGCTGGGAAAATCGTGATCGGCGCGCGCGGAATGCAGCGTGGTGTCGGTCAGCGTGGTGGCGCTGATGTTTTCCATCCCGCCGCCGAAGTGATGCGCTGCCACCTGCGCGTACTTGGCGTAGGGAAAGGGCACGCCATAGACATGGGCGTAGAAGCCGATCATGTCCGGCGTCAGCCCGAACGAGCGCAGCGCCCTCCGCCGCGACACATAGGGCGGAACGTAATAGTCCACCGGCAAACGGCCCAGATGCTCCGCCACTTTCCGCCACGGCCCGGCGGCGATGGAGACCAGATAGCTGGTGTGCGGCACCGATTCGATCCAGTCGTAGGTGACCCAGCCGCGGCCGCGCGTCACCCGCGCGAGATGGCCGTTGGAGACCACCGACTGCCCCGCCGGAACGGTGATGATGGTTTCGCTGGATGCCTTGTCATTGGGGTAATCCCAACAGGGAAACCAGTAGTGATTATTCTCCGGCCAGCCGTAGGACCACACTTCGTGAAGATGCGGATGCCGCCGGCTCGGTTCGATAAACGTCAGCCCGCGGCCGTTGGGCGCGCCGGAATAGGCGATGCGGACGCGCAGCACCTGCCCGCCAGCGTAGGGGTGGTTCAGCGTAATCCACAGCTTGGGATCGGCGCGGCGGAAGCGCAGCGGAATCGCCGCGCCGTGCGCGGGCAGCAACTCCACGCCGTGAATCGCCAGGCCCGAGCTGTTGAGGTAGAAACGTTGAAAATCGCCCGCGAACGGCCGTAGCGTCACCACTTCGTCGCCCGCGATGCGGCGCCGCGCCTCGTCAATCTTCAGCCGGATACGGTAGTTCTCCACGTGGTACGCCCGGCTCGGTGCGTACTGCCACACATTCGGATTGCCGAACACATGGCGCCGCTGCGGCGCCCGAGCCTGCGCCGCCAACGGGGCCATAGCCTGCGCCGCAGGCGGCGCGATAGCGAAGACCAGCAACAGCGCTATCCGCAGCCTGCCGGCGGCGGGGCGGAATGGGAGGATTCGGGTCATGGCGTGGGGTGGCATCGGTTCCATCGCTGCGTTGTCCTCTGCCATCGTCGCAGAGCAGGCGCTGCGAATCCACCCCTGCCGGAACGCGCCGGCCGCGCGCTCTCGGGTCAGCGCTAAAAAGTAACGCCGCGGCGTGCATTTTTTCGGCCCGCGGTTTTCGCAATCGCGTACTCTGAAAATAGATTCCTGGAAACTTCCGCGTTCCGATGCATTTTTTCCGTTCCAGCCAATGCGCCGCGCGTCTCGCGTCCGGCCTGGCACTGATTCTCGCCCTCTCCGCATTTCTCCACGCCGCCGACACCCTGACCCTGGGCAACGGCGACGAGGTCGCCGGCAAGCTGGTGCGCGCCGACGCCCACGCCATCGTCTTCGACGCCGACCTGATGGGCAACATCACGCTGCAATGGAGCCAAATCCAGACGCTGAACACCAGCGCCTCGCTGGTGGTCATCGGCGTCAAGAGCGCGCCGGTCACTGGCACCCTCAGCTATGCCGACGGCAAGCTGTACATTCTCCCACCCGTCGGCCAGGAGATCATCTGGCCGCTCAAGCGCATCCATA
The DNA here is from genome assembly GCA_027315185.1 of Acidobacteriota bacterium. Taxonomy (GTDB): domain Bacteria; phylum Acidobacteriota; class Terriglobia; order Terriglobales; family SCQP01; genus JAKAUF01. The sequence goes on along the minus strand of DAHUYO010000009.1, from coordinate 40,456 downwards.
TGATCCTGGCGCCACCGCTGTACAAGCACTACATCGTGCAGCATCCCAACGCCCTCCAGGCCTGGCACGGCTCCATCGCCGGCGGCTTCAGCTTCGTCAGCGCCACGCAGTCCTCGCGCAGCTACACTACCAGCATCAACCTGACCCGCCCCATTCCCGACGTGAACTGGCTGCCGCCCCGCTCCAACACCCAGTTCAGCTTGCAGGAAACCTACGGCAGTCTTTCCCAGCCCGGCTATCCGCAGGTGAAGACCAGCGTGTTCACCACCCAGCTGGAGCAGGACCAATATTTCAGCCGCCAGTTTTTCGCGCTGGTTCGCGGCCAGATCGATCACAACTTCGCCCAGGGCCTCCAGTTGCAGCAAAGTTACGGTTCCGGCATCGGCTGGACGGCGTTCACCAATTTCAATTTGAAGGCGGACGTGCATCTTACCATCCAGCAGTTCCTCACCGCGCCGCGCACCCGCTTTCTCGCCTCCGATCTCACGGAAACCTATGCGCGCAAACTGGGCAGCGTGCAGTGGATGGAAAGCCTCAGCGCCCAGCCGTCCTACACCAACGCCCGCGCCTTCCAGGCCAGCGGCAGCACCACCTTCGCCATCCCCATTTACAAGCGCCTCGGTTTCAACACCACCGTCACCGACAGCTACATCGGCAACCCCCAGCCCGGCTTCCGCCGCAACTCCCTGCAAGTCAGCACCGGTCTGCAAATCAACGTCCCCTAGGCACGAGAGCGCCGGCTTCGGGATCCGCCCGGCTTTACCAGCTAGCCGGCCGGACGGGGCACCGCCTACAATTGCGGCCATGCGCGTCCTCATTATCGGAGTCGATCACCATCTCCAATCCCGCGAGGGCTTCTGCACCAATGACGAGGGGTATCGCGCGTTCCTCGAGGGACAGTGGGAACATTTCAGGAACCTTGTCTCCGGACGAATCCGCGAAACTGGCGCCACCCTCGTCGGCGAGGAGGCCAGCCATAAGGAGGCCACGTTCGCGCAGCGGCTGTGCGAACAATGCGCGCTAGGCTACGCAAATGTGGAGATGACCCCCGAGGAGCGTGAGCGCAGGCAAATCCCAACCGGCTACAGCGAGAATCCGGGAACGTCCAGCGAGCAGAAAACAGCGTGGCATCGGGCCCGCGAGGACCACATGATCGAGGAATTCCTCCGCAACTCCGAGCGCCACGAAGGCGCAATCCTGATCTGCGGGGCGGACCACGCAAGCGCCCTGGAGGCAGGACTCCGCGGGGCCGGGCACCAGGTCCGAGTGATGGACGCGCGCCAAGAGGAGTGGTACGAACGGGATTGGGACCCGCTCCGCGAACTTAAGGCGTCCGCGAGTAGGGCAGATTAGGCGAGCGAAGCCGCGGCGCGGGACGCGAACCACTTCGCCACCGGGCTGGCAAAAAAACCGCCGCGCCCGGTTGCCCGGACGCGGCGGCGGTGTGCTGCGTCGCCGCCTGCGGCGGGGACGGCGCAACCGGCCCTAGGAGCAGCCGGTAAAGCTCAGCTCCTCGGCGTTGCTGGTTGTCCCCGCCGTCACCGTCAGCGGAGTCTTGGCCGAATTATTGGTCGTGGTCTGCTCGGCGGTGGTCGTCGCCCCAGAAGCCGTGCAATTCGGCGCCAGCGCGTCCACGCCGTAGGGAACCGGCGTCGTCGTGCTTTGCTGGTAGCTGACCGTCCCGCTGGAGTAGGCCCCGACATTGGCGTTGGCCGCCGGCACCGGCAGGCTGTAGGACTGGCAGTCAGTCCCCGTCGCGCAAGCCGCTCCGGAAGTCGGCGTAGCTCCCGTGGTGATGGACGCCAGCGGCGAAGTGGCGCCCAGCAGCGGAACGGTGATCTGCACCGTCGCCGACTGGCCGTTCACCATCTCCGTGATCGGCTGCAACGCCCCCACGGAAACGTCCTCGCCCGCGGTCACCACGGGCGCGGTGCTGACCTGCCCGGCGATTGTCGCCGGCGTTCCCGGCGAAGCCACCGCCACCAAGGGCATCTGGCCCACCGTTTCGCCTGCCGTCACCCCCGTCACCACTGTCGCCGCGTCGGCCACGTTGTTGCTGCCAATAGCATCGGCCACCACATCATAGGTTCCCGGACCGACCGGACAGAAGACGAAATTGCCGCTGGAATCCGGCGTCGTCTCCATCACCACATGATCCACGCCGTTGCCGTCCGTGGTTTCCAGCGCCACCAGCGCCTTGCCGCCAGTGGGCAAGTTCGTCAGTGTTCCGGTAATCGAATCCGACGTGGCCGTCACCTCGCCCGCCGTCAGCACCGGTTTCAGCCGGTAGGCGCCGGTGCCTTCCGCCACAATCGAAGCGCAGGAATTAAAGTTGATGTCCAGGTCGCTGGTCTTTCCCGCCGCCACCACAAACTGGCCGCCGGCGATCTGCCCAGAGGGAATCTTCAGCCCCGTCTGCGCCTCGCTCGACAAATCCAAATTGACGGTCGAGCCGCCCGCCAGCACCACGCAGTTCGCCGAGGTCTGGCCGTTGGCGGTGGAGACCGTGGAGCAGGCGTTGGACGGCGTAATGGACGACGTCGCGCTCGGCGCCAAGTAGAGGCGAATTTGTTGGTAAGTCCCTGGGGCCAATTCTTGGTTCGCGCCCAGTTGCGCCAGCATGCAGGACTGGCTGGCGGCGCCCAGCAGGTTAATCTGTTGCGGGGCATTTTTCAGGTTCGGCGTCAGATCCTCCCAGCCGCTGCCCCCCGCCTGGGCGGTTGCGCTGGTGCTCGCCTGCACATCGGTAACCGTTACATAGACGGCGGAGAAAGGTCCGTTGGTGGCCGTCGCGCACGGCGCCGGGTCACTCATGGACGTGGTGACAGTCCCGTAGGTAGGCGTCGTGGTAGCCACGGAATTGTTACCACCGCAGGCGGCGAGCCCAAGCGCCAGCCCCAGGGCGGAAATCGTGCCAAATACGACCGAAAGCCGCAACTGCCGTGAAGTGTCCATACCCATCACTCAGCATTTTACCTGCCACTCCGCTTCGGGCCGCGTACCCAGCATTTGCGCCCCGTTCCGGCGCCCAGCAGGAAAAAATCTCGCACCCCTGATCCCACGATCGGGCACTTTTTACTCGCGCATTGCGCTCATCTCGTGACCGCTCCCAACCCACCGCTCCGCCCGCCGCCCCGCAGGGGGACAACGCCGCGCCCACGAGCGCATCGGCAAGGAGCCCCGATCGCCGGCGTCGGCCACCGCACGGTCCCTGCGGCCGTTTCGCCGCTTCTCGCCGCTAGCGCCCGGAGATTTTCGGCGCTTCTCTGGTGTCGAGCCCCCTGATCTCGCCCATCCGTAGTAACTAAATTCTTAATAGAAAATGCCCGCTGTGCGCTGGCTCCGAGCCGTCCGCCGGGCCATGATAGGCTCAACTGACCGCGGCGGTGGTTCACGCTGCGGGCAACCGAGGCAAGCGATGGTAAGAAGCGGTCTTCCCTCCGCCATCACCGGAGGTCGCGGCAGCTCCTCCGGTCCCTATTTGCTCCCTTGGCCCGCGGGTCCGCGCCGCCCTCTCGTTACTGCCCTGCTGGCGGCGGCTCTCTGGATCCCCGTGCTGCCGCATCACCGCGCCGCCCAGGCCCACCCGCCCGCTGCGCGATCCCGGTTGTTCCTGCTCGCCGCCACGGCCGGCCGCCGTTCCCGCCGTGCCGCGCCCGCCGTGCTCTACACCGTGGGCCCGCGGCACAACCTGGTTTGGGTTCGTTCCCTCGGCCGCGGGACAGACGGCCTCTACGCGGTGCTCGCGGATACGCATGGGCATCTGTTCCTCGCTATCCCGCGCCCCCAGCCCACCGCCGTGGTCATCGTCCACGAGCGCCATCCCGACCGGCGCGATATCGTCGCCCTGCACCCCGGCCGCGATCAAATTGCCCCGGCTGGAGTGGTTGCCGCCGTCACCGCCGCTGGCCGCTCCTATGCTCTCTTTCCGCTGGTGGGCCCGCGCGCTGCCGCTGCCGGGTCCCGCGGCGCCGCCCTGCTGGCCGTGGTGGCCGACCCGTCGGCTGGCGCCAGCCGCGTCATCCGCAATCGCTGGTCCTTGTACCGCAACGTGCGCTATTCCGGCAGTTTTCCGCTGTCGCCGCCGCCGCTCCGCGCCGTGGTTCGCCACGGGCAGGCCATCCTCCGCATCGGCCGCCGCCGCGTCCGCCTCGGCGCTGCGCCGCGCGCCGCCGCTAACGGGGCCGCGCTGACCGTCGCCGCTATGAACCGCCGCTTCGTGGTCTTCACGCTTGCGCGCGGGCGGGGCCGCAAGCGCCTTTGGGTCCACGACCGCCTCGCCGGCCTATGGTGGTCCCTCCGCGCCGTTCCCGGCACGCGGGGGATAAGGCTTTTCGGCCCTTGGGTGGCTTTCAACACCGGCCGCCTGCTGCTCCTCAATCTGGTGGATAACCGCCGCATCGCCATCCCAACGCACGGCGCGCCGGGCGAAATCCTGGCGGTGCGGGCCGACAGTAATGTGCTGTATCGCATCGCCAACCGTATTTACCAGGTGCAGGTTATCGGCGGCCAATTGGGCGTACCCGTCTTGGTGGCGCAGGGCGCGCCGGTTTGGCATGTCCACTGGGCCTTTTGGTCCCGTGCGCCGCGCTAGGCAACGGCAGCCCGAACTGCCCATCACCCAGGGTCTCACCGCCCTGCCCACGACGCGCTCCGAAATCATCCTGCCAATTCTGGCGGAAGATACCGCGGCGGGCGGCTGCACCGTGAATGGCACGTTGGACATCGAAAGCGAGCTTCCCAACGCCTTCAACGCCGCCGCCCAGGCGCGCCTGGAAAGCTACGCTGCCCTCCTGCGCCCGTTATGGACCACGCCTCCGATCCGTTGACCTCCGCTCGGCGGCGGCACTGTCCCCGCGCGTGCCCGGCTCGGTCCATGGCGGCGAGTTCGGTTTATGGGCTAATCGTGGGCGCCATTTTCTCAGGCAGCCGCTGGCGCCGGTCGGCTCACAGCATGTAGCGCACGTCCGAGGCGTGGGTTGGGTAAGAAAACAGCTCATCCTTCAGGTCGCTCGCGCGCAGGCCGGCGCGGATGGCGAGCGCGAACAGGTTGATCGTCTCCTCCGCGTGCGGGCCCAGGAGATGGGCGCCCAGTATGCGTTCGCTGCCCTCCTCGATCAGCACCTTGAATCCCGAATACTCTTCGCCGACGCGCCGCGAGGAATACCAACCGCCGGTGTTTTCCGCTTGTACGCGAAACCTCAGTCCCTGCTGGCGCGCCGCCTCCTCGCGCAGGCCCACCGCAGCCAGCGGCGGAATGGTGAAAGCAACGGACGCCATACCCGCGTAGTCCGCCGTCCTGTGATTGCCCTCCAGCAGGTTGGCGGCGGCGATTTGCCCTTCGTAGCCCGCCACCGGCGTCAGCGGCGCGCCCGCGGTGGCGGCCGCGTCGCCGGCCGCATAGACATTGGGGTTCGTAACGCTTTGCAGATATTCGTTTACCCGCACGCCCCGCCGTTCCCAGGCGACGCCGGCGGCATCGAGTCCCATATCCTCGATCTCGGCCACTCGCCCCGCGCCATGGACCACCAGATCCGCGGCGAATGCGCGTGGCGCCGCCGCCGGACCGGCATGGACGGTAAGACCTTCCGCGGTGCGCTCGATGGCGCGCACCGGACTGTCCAGTTCGACTTGCACGCCCAACGCGCGTGTCCTCCGCACCAATGTGCCCACCAAATCTGGATCGAATGCCGCGAGCGGCCGGCCATCGAGATGCAGGATCGTCGCCGCCGCCCCGGCCCGCGCCGCGATATGGGCGAATTCAAAAGAAATGTATCCCCCGCCCACGAAAACGATCCGGCGCGGCAATTCATTCAGTTCGAGGAACTGCTCGCTGTCAGTCAGGTGTTCCTCGCCGGGAATATTGAGCCGGGCGGGCTTGGCGCCGGCGGCGATCACCACCCGCCCCGCTTCCGCCGCTTCATCGCCGATTTGCAAGGCGTGCGGGCCGGTGAATCGCACCCGGCCATGGAAAGCGGCAATGCCGGCTTTGCGCAGCTGTTCCTCACGGGCTTGCGGCACGGGCGCAGTGAAGGTGCGCTTGAAGCGCATCAACTCCGGCCAGGAAATCAACGGCTTGCCCGCAACCCCTTTCCTCTCCAGCCGGCGGCTGGATTCCACCGCCTCGGCGGCGGCGACCAGCACCTTTTTGGGATCGCACCCGCGCAGCGCGCAAGTCCCCCCGAACGGGCGCGAATCCGCCATCGCCACCTGCCATCCCGCCGCACGGCACCGAGTCGCCGCCGCGATAGCCGCCGAGCCGCTGCCAACCACGATCAAATCGAAATGGGTCGCCATGCCTCTACCTCTCTGCGGCCACTTGGCCAGGCTAGCTCCGCCGGGCACGCATTTTGCACCGCTCCGGGCGATGCCCAACCGGCGGGCCCAACCGGCGGGCGGCCACCCCACGGCGCCATTCGCGGGCATCCGCCACCTCAGGGGGACGCCTTTTCGGCGCGGTCCCACACCGTCCTTAGGTTAGTGCCGCTAGCGGGCGCCGCGAGTCGCGGGATATTGGGGCGGACGTGAAGCCCGCTTCGGTCGCGGCCAGCCCTTGGCGGGCCAACGGGCAATCTAAGCGCCCCGCCGCCCGCCCTAGGCCTGCGACCAGAACAGCGTCACACCAAAGATCCCCGCGCTGGCGAGGATCACCAGCGGTCCCGCCGGCAGGCGCGTCGGCGCCGCCGCCAAAATCCCCGCCACCGCCGACAGCACGCCGAACGCCCCCGCCGCCATCCCGTACTGCCCCAGCGTGCGGCTCACGTTCCGCGCCGCCGCCGCTGGAATCGCCACCAGCGCCGCCGTCATCAGCCCCCCGACCAAATCCACCCCCAGCGCCACGACCACCGCGATCGCCGCCAAGTAGATAAAGTTGAACAGCCGGACGTTCACGCCCTCCGTTTTGGCCAAATCCTCGTGAATCCCGATCAGCAGAATCTGCGCATAGCTTCGCTGCACCGCTAGCAGCACCGCCACCCCCAGCACCACCGCCGCCACCGTCTGTCCCACGCCGACCTGGCTGATGTCGCCGATCAGCGCCGCCTCCGCCTTGCCGATCGGCAGAAACAAAAACGCCGTCCCCACGCCGGTGGCGAAGACGATCGCCGTCAGCGCCTCCATCGGCAGCTTGGTCCGGATCTCCAGCAGCCAGATCACGACGATGCCCAGCACGATGAACGGGAACGCCCCCACCGATAAGCTGAACCCATACACCAGCGCCAGCGCCGCGCCCGGCAGCGCCAGGTGCCCCAGCGGCCCGGCCACCACCGCCATCTTCCGGCTCAGCATCAGCGTGCCCAGGTAGGCCGCCGCCCCGGCGATGAACACGCCGCTGATCAGGCTGAGGAGCAGTTGGTGGTTCATGGCGACTAGGGATGCGTATAGAACTTGAGCTGCGCGCCGTAGAGTTCGTTCAGCACCTCCGGCGTCAGCACCTCGCGCGGCACGCCGAAGCAGCGGTGGCCGACCCGGGACAGACACAGCACGTGCGTCGAATGCGCGAACACCACGTTCAGGTCGTGCGTCACGTTCAATATGGTCAGCTTCTCCTCCCGCCCGGCCTTGCCCAAAATCGAATAGATCGTCTCGCCGCCGGCCACGTCCACCGCCGTCGTCGGTTCATCCAGCACCACCGCCTGCGGCCGCCCCGCCAGCACCCACGCCACCAGCATCCGCTGGAACTCCCCGCCCGACAAATACCCCGCCGGCTTTTGCGCCATGGCCCGTGGCAATCCCACCAGCTCCAGGCACCGTGCCGTCTCCGCCGCCCCCACGCGCCGCAGCCCGAAAAACTCCCCCACCGTCACCGGCACGTCGCGCACGAACATTTGATTCAGGCCCTGCGGCAGGTAGCCGATCTTGATTCCCGGCCGCCATTTCACCTCGCCCTCATGCGGCATCAGCCCCAGCAGCGCCCGCACCAGCACGGTCTTCCCCGCCCCATTGGGGCCCATGATGGTCAGGAACTCGCCTTCCTCGACGCGAAAATTCAGCCCGGACAGCACCGCCGTGCCGTTCAGCGTCACGCTCAGATTCCGCACTTCCAGCGCCGCTTCGCTCATCGCTCCTTGCCGCGCCCGCGCCGCATCGCCGCGCCGCGCCTCTCCAGTCTAACGACTGTGGACCATCGCGTCTCGCCCGCCCTGCTGCGCGCTCCTGCCTGGGAGCGCGGGCGGCCCCGCCCGCCGTGCCCCAGGCGGAACGGCGGCCTTGCTGGCCTGCGGCGCCGTCACCGGGCAACTCCGTCCTCCATTCGCCTGCCCGTCTAACCGCGTTGTAGCCGCCGGGCCCGCTGCGCGAACCCCGAGCGGGGCGAGAAGCGAGCCGAGCGAGGCCGCAGGTGGCGAGGGCCGGGAGGAATACCCGGATGTACCCGACCCGGCCCGAGCCAAAGCGGAACGGCGGCCATAGCCCAGCGGAGCGCCGACCGGTGCCAACGAGGCATGCGACGCGTATCGCCCCGCCTGCCCCCTAGGCGAGTACAATGCACGCCAGAGCCATGCCTACCCGCAGAGAATGGTTGCAAGGCGCCCTAGCCAGCCTCGCTGGCGGCGCCATCGCCACAACCCCCGCCGCCGCCGATTCCCCCGCCGCGCCGCCGCCTGCCTCCGGCGCCGCCGCAGCGGCGACGGCGGCCGCCGCCCCGCCGCGCCCGCGTCCGTGGCCCGAACCGCCCGTGGTCAGTCCCCGCGGCACGGCCACCATCACCCTGGAGCCCTACGGCGACAACATCGTCCGCGTCACGCTCAGCATGGACCGCGCCGAGGCGCTGGCCGCGCCCGGCATCGGCTTTATCGCCCGCCCCGCGGCGGCGGGCTGGGGCCGCGCCGATACCGAACGCGCCGATATCTACAGCTCGCCGCGCCTGCGCGTCATCATCCCCAAAATCCACCCTTACCCGCCCGCCCCGCCCAACACCCCCGGCTGGTTCTTCACGGGGTCCACGCCTCCGGCCCCGATCATCTTTGAGTCGGTGGACGACGCGGATGCCGCCGCCTCTCCCTCCGCCGCGCACCGCCCGCCGCTGCTGGTGATGGAGGGCTGGAGCCAGACGCAACCCAACGAGAAGGACGGCAACTTCGACATCACCTACGACCGCCGTCCCGGCGACGAAGCCTTTTTCCAAGTCGGCGCCACCTTCCGCTCCCCCTCCGGCGAGCGCTATTACGGCCTGGGCCAAAACCAGGAAGGCTACCTCGACCATCGCGACCATCCCATCCGCTGCTGGCACGACTACACCGCCCCCGCCGGCGAAAGCCTGGGCGTTCCCTTCCTGGTCACCAACCGCGGCTACGGCGTCATTTGGGACAATCCCTCCAAAACCACCGTCATCCCCGGCTTCAACGAGCACACCACCTGGACCTCCCAGGTCGGCAACCGCGTGTCCTTCTTCCTGATCGCCGGGCCCGACGCCGACGCCATCTACGCCGGCTACCGCCGCCTGACCGGCGCCACGCCGCTGCTTCCCAAGGGCGCCTACGGCTTCATCCAATGCAAGAACCGCTACCGCACGCAAAAGGAGATGACCGCGGTCGCCCGCGGCTACCGCCGCCGCAACCTGCCCGCCGACTACATCGTCCTCGATTGGTTCTATTGGACCAAGATGGGCCAACTCGACTTCGACCCCAAGCACTGGCCCGATCCCGAAGCCATGAACCGCGAGCTGCACGCCATGGGCTTCCAGTCCATGATCAGCGTCTGGCCGCGCTTCGCCCCCGGCAGCCGTTTTTATGAAATGCTGCGCCGCCGCAACTGGTTCGAGCATCTCGCCGACGGCACGCCCACCGACGGCCTGCCCTACGACCGCGCCGGCTCCGACATTGACTCCACCAACCCCAAAGCGGCGGAATGGTATTGGCGCGCCATCCGCGACAACATCCTCAGCCGCGCCTTCGACGCTCTCTGGCTGGATGAAACCGAGCCGGACCTCCCGCCCAACCACAGTTATTTTTCCCTCGGCCCCGGCTCCCGCTTCTACAACATCTATCCCTTCTTCCACACCGGCGCCGTCTACCATGGCCATCGCCGTGACGTCGCCGACCGCCGCGTGCTCATCTTGGCCCGCGCCGCCTGGCTCGGCGCCCAGCGCCACGGCGCCATGTTTTGGTCCTCGGACATTTTCCCCACCTGGGACACGCTGCGCCGCCAAATCCCCACCGGCCTCAATTTCTGCGCCTCCGGCTTGGCCCATTGGACCCAAGACATCGGCGGCTGGCAGCCGCTGCCGCCGGTGCACATTCCCCAGCATCCGCCCCTGCTTTCGCCCGACGATTGTCGCGAAAACGTCGGCCATTACGACGACTACCCCGAGCTCTACACGCGCTGGTTCCAGTACGGCGCGTTTCTCCCCATCTTCCGCACCCACGGTACGCGCCGGGAAAACAACGTCTGGTCCTACGGCACGCAGGCCGAGCCGATTCTGGAAAAATATCTCCGCCTGCGCTATGCGCTGCTGCCCTACATCTATTCCCTCGCCTGGCGCACCCACCGCACCGGCGCTCCCTACATGCGCGCTTTGTTCATGGATTTCCCCGGCGACCCGCAAGCCGAGGCGATCGGTGATCAATATATGTTCGGCCCGGCGTTCCTGGTCGCTCCGGTCACCGAGCAGGGCCAGACCCGCAAGCGCGTCTATCTTCCCGCCGGCTCCGATTGGTACGACTACTGGACCGAAGCCCGCCACGCCGGCGGCCAATGGATCGAGGTCGAAGCCCCCATTGACCGCCTGCCGCTCTTCGTTCGCGCCGGTTCCATCGTTCCCTTCGGCCAGCCCATCCTCAACGCCGGCCAGCCGCAGGCTATCGCCGAGATCCGCGTTTATCCCGGCGCCAATGCCCGCTTCGGTCTTTATGACGACGACGGCCAAAGCTACGCCTATGAGCGCGGCGAATACCGCCTCACCCGCCTGCGCTGGAACGACCGCCGCCGCCGCTTGTCCCGCACCGGCCCCAAACGCGATCCCCACGCCCCCGCCTGGCCGCTCCGCATCGTCGGTGCGTAGCACCGCCCGCGCCCGGCCAACGCTCCTTGACGCCCATTCCGCGTTGGGATCGCCTCGGTTCATGCAAATACCGCGTTGGACCGCCATCCCGGGGCGGCGCGACGCCGCCCGGCTATACTAAGCGTGGGTTGGACGCGGCCGGCTTGGGTCGGACCAAAGCTGGCCTGCCCGGAAAGCAGGATCCATGCGCAAAACGCGGCAGGGATGGATGGTTCTGGTATTGGTTTGCGCGGCGGCGCCGCTGGCGGCTCGCGCGCAGAAGTTGCCCCCCGGCCCGGTGACCTACAGCGCGACCATGGTGATTCACAGCCAGGGGCGGACCGTGACCGAGCGCATCGAGCGCGACCACGACAAGCTCCGCGCCGCGATGAATGCCCCCGGCCAGGCCGCCGGCGTGTACACCATCATGCTGCTCGCCCAGCACAAGAGCTTCATGGTCATGCCCCAGGAGCATATGTGCATGGCGATGCCGCTGAACCCGGCGCTCGATCCCTTGAACTGGGAAAAGCAAATGCGCCACAGCATTTCCGTCACTGATCTCGGCGCCGGCCATGCCAACGGCCATCCGGCCGACATCAAACGCGTGGTCTATACCGATGCCAGCGGGCAGCACTGGACCTCGCGCATTTGGCTCGCCACCGATCTGCGCTATATGCCGCTGCGCATCGTGGGCCGTGACGCCAAGGGCCACGCGCTGCGCGTGGATTGGACGAACATCAGCTTGGCCGCGCCGCCCGCCAGCCGCTTCCAGCCGCCGGCCCACTGCCGCGCCATGCCCATGGCGCCCGGCCCGCCGCACCCGTAGCCGGCATCGCGCGCAGCAAGCGCGCACCGCGCGCCCCCGGCGCCGTGCCCGTGATCGGCGGCGCCGCCGCCGAGCCTTGACGGGTGCCAAGGGCCCCGACTAGAATGCCTCCGGCCGTGGGTCCGCGGACCTGCCGCGTTCCGGGCAGATGGAGGCGCGTATGCCACAAGACATCTATGAGCAGCTGGTGCAGGACTACCTGACGATCAAGGAGCACCTGGCAGTGGTGCCGCAGTTCCACATCCGGTTCGGCAGCGAGGGATCGCCGCGCTTCCGCGAAGAGGCCGACAGCGACACCTTCAAGCGGCTGCCGGATTTTCTGGCCCTCGACATCAAGGGGCAGAAGGCGTGGGTAGTCGAGGTCACGATGGCTTGGTCCCCGCAATTCGGAAAGTGGAACGCCAAAAGCCGGGCGCAAGCCGAGGAATACGTTCTCTGGTTCACGGGCTGGAAGCCACCGACCGGTTGGCGCCTAGGCTGGCGCTTCTTCGCTCGCCGCGGCCGTGCGAAAACCCTCCGGGACAACCTGGCCGGCCTGGGCTTCCTGGACCCGGAGGTCACAAGCCTAGAGGACGTGTTCGACTATTTCCGGGACGTAATGCCCTGAAGTACCGCCTGACCCGCGCCGCCGACCGCCGCTGCTGCCCGCGGCCTACGCCGCCGGCAGCTTGGCCGGTTCCAGCCGCGGCGTCAGGCGATGAATGATCAGCCAGCTCACCACATACGCCCCGGCGGCCATCGTGAACACCGGCACGTAGCTGTTGGTGGTTTGCAGCACCCAGCCGGTGAACCCGGCGATCAGCATGCCGCCGATCGCGCCGGCGAAGCCGCCAATCCCGACCACCGACGCCACCGCCGGCCGCGGAAACAAATCCGAGGCCAAGGTGAACAAATTCGCCGACCAGCCCTGGTGCGCCGCCGCCGCCAAGCTGAGCAGCGCGATCTGGCCCCACACGCCGCGGATGTCGCCGACGGCGAAGATGGGCACCACCGCCAGCGCGCAGACCAGCATGGCCGTCTTCCGCGCCCGGTTCAGCGACCAGCCCCGCGCCAGCAGCCGCTCCGGCAGCCAGCCGCCGAAGATGCTGCCCACGCTGGCGGCGTTATAAATGACAACTAGTGGCAGGCCCATCGCCAGCAGTGAAAGGTGCTCTTTTTGGTTGAGGTATTTGGGCAGCCAAAACAGCAGGAACCACCACACCGGATCGGTGAGGAACTTGCCCAGAATGAACGCCCAGGTCTCGCGGTGCGGCAGCAGCCGCGCCCACGGCACCCGCACCTTCGGCTCCGGCGGATCGGAGCGAATGTAGGCCAGCTCCGCCGCCCCCACCCGCTTGTGCCGCTCCGGCAGGCGATAGATGACCAGCCAGCAAATCACCCAGATGGCGCTGAAAAATCCGGTGAACAGAAACCCGAACCGCCAGCCCCAGTGCACCGCAATCCACGGCACCACCAGCGGCGCGATCGTGGCGCCGACGTTGGTGCCGGAGTTGAAGATGCCCGTCGCCAGGGCCCGCTCTTTTTTTGGGAACCACTCCGCCACCGCCTTGATGGCCGCGGGAAAGTTGCCCGCTTCCCCCAGCCCCAGGCAAAACCGCGCCAAGCCGAACTCGAAGACCGTGTTGGCCAGCGCATGGCCCATCGCCGACACGCTCCAAATGGCGATGGAAATCGCATAGCCCAGCCGCGTGCCGATGCGGTCAATCAGCCGGCCCATGGACAGCAGGCCGATGGCGTACGCGGCCTGGAAGGCCATGATGATGTAACCGTATTGCAGCTGGCTCCAATGGAACTTCGCCTGGAGCAGCGGGGCCAGCAAGCCCAGCACCTGCCGGTCCATGTAGTTGATGGTGGTGGCGAAAAACAGCAGCGCGCAGATGCTCCAGCGAAAATGCCCCGGGCGCTGCTCCGCCCCCGGCCCGCCGCCCGCCGGGGCATTGGCCGGAACGCCGGCGGTGCTGCCGGCCGCACCGCCCGTCGCGGCGCCGGCGGCGCGATCCGGTGTGGGCGGCGGCGCGCTCACTGGTTGACCCCGCTGGCGAGAAAGCCGCCGTCCACCGCCAGCACATGTCCGGTGACGAAGCCGGCGGCGCGCGAAGCCAAAAACACCGCTGCGCCGACCAGTTCCTCGACCTTGCCGAACCGTCCCATCGGCGTGCGCAGCAGCAGCTCCTGCCCCCGCGCCGTCCCGTCCAGCAGCTCCCGGTTGATGTCGGTGCGGAACACCCCCGGCGCGATGGCGTTCACCGTCACCCCCCGCCGCGCCCATTCGATCGCCAGCGACCGCGTCAGCGACGCCACCGCCGCCTTGCTGGCGGAATACGCCGCGACCTCATACATGGAAATAAACGACGTCAGCGAGCCGGTGTTGATGATCCGCCCGTAGCCGCGCTCCAGCATGCCGCGGCCGAAGACCTGGCAGGCCAGCAGCGTGCCGGTCAGGTTGGTGTCCAAAATCCCCTGCCATTCCTCCCGCGGCAAATCCAATGTCGCCCGCCGCCGCGTGTAGCCGGCGCAGTTCAGCAAGATTTCGACCTCGCCGAACGCTTTCTCCACCGTTTGCCGCAGCGCCTCCAGGCTGGCGCGGTCGGTCACATCCGCCGCCGCCGGCACGCCGCGCCGCCCCATCGCCGTGATCTGCCGCGCCGCGTCTTCGGCCAGCGCCAGCCGCCGTCCCGCCACCGCCACGTCGGCGCCGGCCCGCGCCAAGCCCAGCGCCAGCGCCAGGCCGATGCCCGAAGTTCCGCCCACCACCACCGCGCGCTGCCCCGCCAAATCCAGTTCCGGTAGTCCCATCGCCGTTCGTTACATTCCCTTCCCTGCGCGAGGGCCGCGCGGCGTAGCCGCGCTGGGGCCCGCGCCAGTCAATGTTCTTCGCCCCGGCTTCGCGGCGGTCTTTGGCCCCCTCCGCCCTGCTTTTCCGTGCCCCGCGCCGCCGCCCGTCTTGCCTTTCACCGTGCTGCCCGATGCACCGCCTTTCCCCGCGCCTCCCGCCGCACCGCTCCTCGCCGCGGCTTGCCCAGCTCGTTCCCCGTCGATTGCCGGCAAGCGCAAAAACTCCTCCGCGTTGCGGCAGCAAATATCGGCGATCATGCCGCCGACCAATTTCTCGTCGCCGGGCAGCTCGCCCCGCTCCATCGCCGCGCCCAGCAGGTTGCAGAGCACGCGGCGGAAATATTCATGCCGCGGATAGGACAGGAACGACCGCGAGTCGGTCACCATGCCCACGAAGCGGGACAGCAGCCCGGTGTGCGCCAGCGCGTTCAGCTGCCATTCCATCGCCTCTTTCTGGTCCAAGAACCACCAGCCGCTGCCGAATTGAATCTTGCCCCCGCGTTCGTCGCTGAAGTTTCCCGCCAGCGCCGCGAAAGCGTAATTCTCCGCCGGGTTGGCGTTGTACACGATCATCCGCGGCAGCGCCTCTTCCCGGTCCAGCCGGTCCATATACTGCCCCAGCGCCCAGGCCTGCGGCCAATCGCCGATGGAATCGAAGCCGGTGTCCGGCCCCAGCCGCGCCCGCATGCGCGTGTTGCCATTGCGCATCGCGCCCAGGTGCAGCTGCTTGGTCCAGCCTCGCTCGGCGTCGAGATGACCGAAGAACATCATCAGGAAGCTGGCGAAGCCGTCCGCCGCCTCCGGCGCCAGCGGCTGCCCGCCGCGCAGCGCGGCGAAGGCGCTGGCGGCCTCCGCCGCGGAGCACGGCGGCCCGAAGCAAACGTTCAAGCCGTGGTCGCTCAGCCGGCAGCCGGCCTGATGAAACGCCGCATGCCGCGCCCGCAGCGCGTCAAGAAAATCCCCCAGCCGCCGGATCTCGACGTTCGCCCGCTCCGCCAGCAAGTCGGTCCAGCGGTTGAACGCCCCAGCGTCGCCGGCGTGCAGCGCCCCGTCGGGACGGAAGGTGGGAAAGATCCTCAGCCCCGCCGCTTGCAGTTTCCGGTGCGCCGCCAAATCGTCGGTCGGCGAATCCGTGGTGCAGACCGCGCGCACGCCGAACGCCCGCAGAATGCCCCGCGCGCTGCGCTCCGGGGCTTGCAGCCGCCGGTTGGCCCGCTCCCACACCGCCTCCGCCGTCTCCGGGCCCAGCAGGCCGTCAAAATCGAAATACCGCTTCAGCTCCAGGTGCATCCAGTGATACAGCGGGTTGCCCAAACAGCGCGGCGCCACGGCCGCCCAGGCGAGAAATTTTTCCCGCGCCGGCGCGTCGCCGGTAATCCGCCGCTCCTCCACCCCACAGGCGCGCATCGCCCGCCATTTGTAGTGGTCGCCGTCCAGCCAAACCTCCGTCAGGTTGGCGTACCGCCGGTCCGCGGCCAAATCCGCCACGGGCAGGTGGCAGTGGTAATCCCATATCGGCTGGTCCTCGGCGTAGCCGTGGTACAGCCGCCGCGCCGACGCCGTCGCCAGCAAAAAGTCCTCATGAATGAATGTGCTCATTGGCGATTGCGGTCAGGCGCCCGGAACCCGCGGCGGCCGGCGCCGCTGGCGCCGCCGTCCGGCCCGGCCCGGCCCTCAACACAATAACTTTCCCTGTCCCCGGATACAACCGCTCCTGCCCAGCCGCCGAGCCGATTCCCCGCCCCTACCGGCCCGCGGCGCCAGCGGGCTAGCCGCCCGGCCGCCTGCCAAGCGAATACGGGATAGCCATCTTGGCTGTCGCAAACCGTACAGCCGCCCGTAAAGCTGCACCAGCAGCCCGTCGCCATCCGCGCCGAACCGCGGCTCCATTCCGCCCGGCGCAACGCACCGATCCTGCGGGAGGCCGGCTACCGCCGCGGGCAGCGCTCGACGATCGGCTTCGGCTCGTAGGTCCAGCCGCGCGCCAAACGGCGATCCTCGCGCCGTGCGGTCCACAGCAGGAACGGACCGAGCAGAACGCTCGCGCGGGCCGGCCAACCGAATTCCCGGACGATGCGGCGGCGCAGGATATGCACCCGCAGGGCAATGCGGCGATTGTCCCGGCGCAAGCGGCGCTCCATCGCCCACAACACCGCCGGATATAGCACGCGCAGCTGCCGCGACTCGAAGGCAAAGCGGCGTCGCACCCGCGGATCTGGATGATGGCGATGGCGCAGCCAGCCGGCGAAGGTGGTGCGGCAAAGGCGATAGAGGCTGGGGCCGTTGCGCGCAAAGTCGCGGGCAAAGGCCAGATCCAGCCAGACCTTGGATTCATCCCGGCTCAGCGCCGCATGGCGGAAATTGAACTTGAATTGGCCGTGCATGTCCGCCGGGTCCATGTCCGGCAGCAGCCGTCCCGCCGCCGCCATTTGCGCGAACAGCGGGGTGCCCGGCGCCGGCGTATACAGCATGAACTGGTGAAAATCGGTGTCATGGGCAATGGCGTGCGCGATCTCCTCGGGCAGGTTTTCGCGGGTGTGATGCTCCAGGCCGATGATGGTCGAACCCAGGAGGCGAATGCCGTGCCCGCGCAGTTCGCGCGCCAACTGTTGGGTATCGCTTCCCTTCAGCTTGGCGTAGGCGCCGCGCGGCGACTCCAATCCCATCCAGATCCAAGAGATGCCCAGGCTGACCAGTTCCTCCATCGTGTACTTGCGGATTGCATTGGCCGAGGAGAAGACATAGAAGCTCCAGCTCTTGCCGCCGGCGCGCATCAGCTCCAGCAGTTCCATCGCCCGCCGCCGGAACAGCAGGAAGTTCTCGTCCATGATGAAGAACGACTGGACCTTCAGCCGCGCTTCCATCTCGCACATGACGGAGAAGAGCTCGGCGCCCGTCCGGTAAAAATCCAGATGCTTACCCTTGCCGCCAAAAAATGCCGACGTGGTGCAGAAATTGCAGCCCAGCGGACAGCCGACCGACGGAATCACCGTCGCCGCCGTGGCGCCCTCGGATGCTCTGGCGTTGATGCCCATGACCCGCAGCCCAAAGCCGGAGATGATGGCGGGATGCCGAATCGGCGCGCTGGGATCCACTCCCAGGTAGCGCCGCATCCAGGCGATGCCGTCCCCGAGCACGATGTGGTCGGCGTCCACCAGATCCCGCAACCCCGCGATGGCGGCGACATGGCCGCCCACCACGATCTGGGCCCGCGGTGCGAATTGGCGCGCCATGCGGCACATTTCCCGCACCTTGCCCACGTTAACCATGATTGAGGAGATGCCGATGACGTCGTAGTCGCCGGATTGCAGTTCGTGTTGAAACCGCTCGCGGGTGGGAAAATCGAGCAGCGTGCAGGCGGCCGGAATATTCTCCCGGATCAGCATCAGGCCCCAGGAACGGTGGAACATGCGCAGCGAAAATGCCCCTTGGGCGCGGGTGACCTGGTTGTGGTACAGCTCCATCGGGTTGATGGCGCGACTGCCATACCGGTCGTCCTGGGCATAGGGGCCGAAGACGGAGGTCAGCAAGACGCGGGCCCGGGCGCCCTTGGGATGGCGCGGAGCCAAAACCGCGGCGGAATCGGCGGATAACGATGATGACGGCAAAAAACCCCTGGCATTCAGAGTAGGCGAATAGGCGGCGAACGCCCGAGTCGAAGCGCGCGAAACTGACGGTGGTCAGATCGCGGGGCCGCTCCTTTTGCCGCGGGACCCAGCCAGGCGCGGCGGGGCCGCCGGGTCTCCGGCTCAGCCGTGCGGCAATATACGCGCGGGCAGAGGCCTGGCCTGCGGCTGCGCCGCCGTCCGTGGAACAGGCTTCAGCCTGCGTGTGGCGGGCTTTAGCCCGCAGGCGCTCGCGCCGCGGCGGGCGGGAGCGGGGTGACGGCCGGGCGGGCGGGAAAAGCGTTGAGCCGCGCCCCGCGACGGAGTACATTGAAGGGCGGACTCGCCCCATGCGAGTCCGGAGGATGCGCCGCGGTTGGCTCGGGCGCCGAAACTCATGCAACGGCACGCGGCTCATTCCCATTCCACCCCGGCATCGCCATGGATAGGCGCGGGCCCTAACCCCGCCGCCGGCGGGGCGCCCCGCTTACGGGCACGACTGAACCGGGGGCCCCGATCGCCCCAGCCCAGCCCTAGCGCGGCGCGCGCGCTGGCGGCCCCCGCCCTGGGCGCTCTCATTTTCGGCATGCTGGCCCTGGCCGGCTGCCACCGCTCCGCCCCCGGTCGGGTGATCGCCGTCATCCCCAAAGGTACGGAAAATCCCTACTGGCAGACCATCCATGCCGGCGCGGCGGCGGCGGCCAAGCGCTACGGTTACCGCATCTGGTGGAACGGCCCGCCGGCCGAAACCGACTACACGCAGGAAGTGGACATCGTGGACGACGCCATCAGCCGCCGGGTGCAAGGCATCGTTCTGGCGCCGGCGCAGCAGCAGGCGCTGGCTCCCGTCGTCCGCCGCGCCGACGGCGCCCACATCCCGGTGGCGATCATGGATTCCGGCATCGCCCTGCCCCCTTCCGCCTACGTCACCTATGTCGCCAGCAATAATCGCCAGGGCGGCAAGATGGACGCCGATTATCTCGCCCAACTGCTGCACGGCCGCGGCAATATCGGAATCGTCGGCGTCGCTCCCGGCAGCGTCTCCACTGTGCAGCGGGAGCACGGCTTCGAGCGGGAGATCGCCAGCCGTTATCCCCACATCCACATCGTCGCCTTCCAATACGGCATGGCCGACGTCGCCAAATCCCGCACCGTCGCCGACGACATCCTTTCCGCCCATCCCCATCTCGACGGCATGTTCGCCTCCAATGAGAGCAGCGCCCTGGGCTGCGTCTTGGCGCTGGAGGCCCATCATCTCGCCGGCAAAATGCCGCTGGTCGGCTTCGACACCGATCCCGACCTGGTCCGCGCCTTGCGCCAGCACGTTCTAGACGCCTTGATCGTCCAAGACCCTTACAAGATCGGCTATGATGCCGTGCGGGCGCTGGTGCGCAAGCTGCATGGCCAGTCCAGCCCGGCCCGCATCCAAACGCCGCTGCATCTGGTCACTCCCGCCAACATGAACGCCGCCGGCATGCGGGCCGTCCTGGCGCCGCCTATCTTCCAATAGCCCCGCCGCGCGGAGCGCCAGCCGCTTGCCCATCCCGCCCACCGATCCCGCTCCCGATCCCGCGGCGCCGCCGGCGGTCGCCGTCGCGGGTATCTGGAAATCCTTCGCCGCTCCGGTGCTGCGTGGGGTGACCGCGGAGTTTCGCCCTGGCGAAATCCATGCCCTGCTGGGCATGAACGGCGCCGGCAAAAGCACCTTGATGAAGATCATCGCCGGCGCCCTTCAGCCCGAGCGCGGCGTCCTGCAAGTCAACGGCCAGCCGGCGCGCTTCCGCCATCCCCGCGAGGCGCTCGCCGCCGGCATCGCCATGGTCTATCAGGAGCTGGACCTGGCGCCGCATCTCACCGTCGCCGCCAACCTCCTGCTCGGCGCCGAGCCCGGCCGCGGCTGGGGCCGCCTGGACGCCGCCGCCGAACGCCGCGCCGCCCGCGATCTTTTGGACGAATGCGGCATCGCCCTCGACCCCGCCCGCCGCCTCCGCGATCTGCGCACCGGCCAGCGGCAACTGGTCGCCATCGCCAAGGGCTTCCATCGCGCCCGCCGCCTGCTCATCCTCGATGAGCCCACCAGCGCCCTCAACGCCGCCGAGGTGCGGACGCTGTTTCAGTTGCTGGAGCGCCTGCGCCGCGGCGGCCTGGCGATCATCTATATCTCCCACCGCTTCGAGGAACTGGCCCAGATCGCCTGCCGCGTCACCGTCTTGCGCAACGGCGATATCGTCTTCTCCGCCGCCGCGGGCGGCGAAGCCGCAAACGGCGAGCGCGGCGCGGCGCACGCCTCCGCGGGCCGCTATACCCCCGCCGGTTTCGATTGGCCGGCAATCGCCGCCGCCATGGTCGGCGAAAAGGTCACCGTCACCCGCCACGCCGCCGCGCCGGCCGCCGATGCGCCGGTGCGCTATGAACTCCGCGGCGCCGCCCTGCGCGGCCATTTCTCCGGCCTCGACCTGGCGATTCGTGCCGGCGAAGCCGTCGGCCTGGCGGGCATCGCCGGCGACGGCCGCGCCGCCTTGGCGGAGTGCATCTTCGGCCTCCGCCGCTTCGATGCCGGCGAAGCCCGCCTCGACGGCCGGCCTGCCCTCGCCCGCGGCAGCACCGAGGCGGTGCGCCAGGGCCTGGGCTTCATCCCCGAAGACCGCGCCCAAGCCCTCTGCCCCCAGCTCCCCGCCACCGCCAACGCCACGTTGGCCACCGTTCCCGCCTTCGCCTCCTGGTGGCGCTTGCGCCGGCGCCGCGAAGCGGCGATCGCCGCCGACAGCCTCGCCGCCAGCGGTGTTGAAGACCGCTTCTGGCGCCTGCCCTCCCGTTCCCTCAGCGGCGGAACGCAGCAGAAACTCTTGTTCGCCCGCTGGCTGGCCCAGCCCAGCCGCCTGCTGATTCTCAACGAACCCACCCGCGGCGTGGACATTCGCGCCCGCCGCGACATTCACCAGCAGATTGCCGCCCGCCTGCGCGCCGGCGCCGCCGTGCTGGTGGTCAGCTCCGATCTCGAGGAACTGATGCAGCTCTGCCATCGCGTCCTGGTCCTGCGCCGCGGCCGCGTCGCCCAGGAACTTGCCGGCGACGCCATTACCCGGGAGGCCATGCTGCTCGCAGCCGCCCCCGCCGAAAAAGCTGCCGGTTCCGCGGATGCCGGAGGGCAGCCATGAATCACCGCGACCCGCACAACCCGCCTCCGCGCACCGGAGGTGCACGATGAGGCGCAGCGCCGGAGGCGCGCTATGAGCCATTGGTGGAAACGCCTGCTCCCCTACACCAGCCTGGCGCTGTTGTTCGTGGTGCTGGCCATCAGCTCGCCGAATTTTCTGCGCGTGGAAAATCTCGGCGCCGTCCTGCGCCAAGCCACGGTGGTCACCATCATTGCCGTGGGCATGACGCTGGTCATGATCGCCGGGGAAATTGACCTATCGGTCGGCTCCCTCGCCGCTCTCTCCGGCGTCTATACCGCCTTCGCCTTGCAGCATTGGACTTCGACCGCCGCCGGCATCGCCGTGGGCATCGGCGTCGGCGCCCTGCTGGGCCTCATCAACGGTCTCTTGACCACGCGGTTTCTGGTGCCCTCCTTCATCGCCACGCTCGGCACCATGGGCATCTTCCGCGGCTGGGCGCTGCTGGTCACTCACGGGGTTCCGGTCACCAACATTCCCGCCGGCTTCGGCGCCCTTTCCGACGGCGCGCTCTTCGGCGTCCTTCCCTACCCCGTTTTGGCGCTGGCCATCGCCGCCGCCGCCGGCTATTACCTGCTCGACCACACCCGCCTGGGCCGCTACTGCTACGCCCTGGGCAGCAACCGTTCCGCCTGCGTGCAGTCCGGCATTCCCGTCCGCCGCTACGTGCTGCTGATCTTTGTCGTCGCCGGCGCCTTCACCGGATTGGCCGGCGCGGTGGAAACCGCCCGCCTCATCAGCGGCCAGCCCACCGCCGGCATCGGCCTGGAATTGGACGCCATCGCCGCCGTGGTCATCGGCGGCGGCACGCTCACCGGCGGCGAAGGCTCCATCCTCGGCACCATCGCCGGCTCGTTCGTCATGGCGCTCATTCATAACGGCACCGACCTGCTGGGCATCTCCCCCTTCGTCCAGGAGATCATCATCGGCGCGGTCATCGTCGCCGTCGTCGGCCTGGACGAACTGCGCCGCCTCCGCCTGCGGCAATCCGAAGCCGCGCTATGAGCCGCCGCAGCGCAGCGCCCGCGCGGCCCGTGGGCCAAGCCGGAGATCCCGCCCCCAGAGCCAAAGGCGGGGCGACGAAGCGGGGCGAGAAGCGAGCAGGGCTAGGCCGCAGGTCGGGCGGGCCGGGAGAAGTACACGGAACTACCCGATCCGGCCCGCCCGATCGTGAACAACGCCATGCGACGCTTATCGCCCCGCTTAGGCCCATCGTTGTCATCGGCGCCGGCGGCATCGTCCACGACGCCCATCTTCCCGCCTACCGCCAAGCCGGCTTCCCCGTCGCCGGCATCTGCGACCTGGACACCGCCAAAGCCGCCGCCCTGGCCCGCCAGTTCGCCATCCCCCGCGTCTACGCCACGCTGGCCGAGGCGGTGCGCCTCGCCCCGCCGGAGGCCGTTTTCGATGTCGCCGTGCCCGCCCCTGCTTTGCAATCCGTCGTCGCGGAACTCCCCGCCGGCCGGGCGGCGCTGCTGCAAAAGCCATTGGGCGAAAGCCTGGCGCAGGCGCAGGCCATCGCCGCCCTCTGCCGCCGCCGCCAACTCCGCGCCGCCGTCAACTTCCAGCTCCGCTACGCCCCCAACATGCTCGCCGCCCGCGATCTGCTGGCCGGCGGCGCATTGGGCCAACTGCACGCCATGGAGGCGCGGATCAATGTCCACATGCCCTGGCAGCTCTGGACCTTCCTCGCCCGCCATCCCCGCGTCGAAGTGCTCTACCACAGCATCCATTACCTCGACCTCATCCGCAGCTTCCTCGGCGACCCGCGCGGCGTCTACGCCAAAACCATCCGCCATCCCGCCACGCCCGACATGGGCCCCACCCGCTCCGCCATCATCTTGGACTACGGCGACCAATTCCTCGCCACCGTCACCGCCACGCACCACAACGTATTCGGCCCGGAGCGGCAGGAAAGCTTCATCCGCTGGGAAGCCACCTGCGGCATGATCGTCGCCCAGATGGGTCTCAACCTGGATTACCCCGCCGGCCGCCCCGATACGCTGGAATACGCGGTCCTCGCGGATACGCCCGCGCCGGCCGCCGCCCCGCTGCCTCCCGTCTGGCATTCCGTCCCGCTCGCCGGCAATTGGATTCCCGACGCCTTCATCGGCGCCATGGCCAGCGTCATGCGCTGGGCCGATGATCCCAGCTCTCCCGCCCCCACCGCCGTCGAGGACGCGGTCAAAACCATGGCCGTGGTCGAGGCTGCCTATGCCTCCAGCGCCGCCGGCGGTCACCCGTTGGACCTGGCGGGGCGATAAGCGTCGCACTGCGTGTTTGGCCCCGCGCTTGGACTCCTCACGTACACCTCGGTACGCTGCGTCGCCCTTGCTTGGGCCGCCTCGCGCGATCGCCGACGGCCGATCGGACTCGCGTGCCGTCACGCTCCCTCGCGACAGCGATAGTAGGATAACCGCCCCGGCTGTCGCCCCAAGACAATCGCCCCGCCATCATTGCCGGCCGCGGCATGCCGCGCGCTATGCTAGGAGCCGCGCCGATCTCCGCAGCCACCGATGCTTCCCGTCATTGACACCCACCAGCACCTTTGGGACCTCGACCGCTTCCACTTGTCTTGGCTCCAGCGCGCGCCCACGCTGCGCCGCAGCTTTCTCCCTGACCATTACCGGTCCGCCATCGCCCCCGCTGTCCAATCCGGCGCCGCCCCCGGCGCTGCCGCCGGTGCTGCAATCGTTCAATCCGTATTCGTCGAAGCCGACGTGGACGCGCCGGAATGGCTGGCCGAAGCCGAGCATGTGCTCGCCCTTGCCGCCAGCGGCGACGGAGCTCCCATCGCCGGCATTGTCGCCGCCGTCCGTCCCGAAGCCGGCGATTTTGGCCCGCATCTCGACGGGCTCGCCGCCCTCGGCCCCGCCATCAAAGGCGTCCGCCGCGTCCTGCACACCGAACCCGACGGCCTAGGGGCAACGCCCCGCTTCACGGAAAATGTCCGCGCCCTCGCGGGCCACGGCCTCAGCTTCGATCTCTGCCTGCGCGCCAGCCAGCTCGGCACGGCGCTCCATCTCGCCCGCGCCTGCCCGGATGTTTCCTTCATCCTTGACCACTGCGGCAACCCGCCGATCGCCGCCGGAACGAAGTCGCCGGAAACAGAAGCATGGCGCCGCCACATTCAGCAAATCTCCCAGTTGGGCAACGTCTGCTGCAAAATCTCCGGCATCGTCAACCAAGCCGCGCCCGGCCAGGCGACCGCCGAAATCCTGCGCCCCTACGTCGAGCACTGCATCGCATGTTTCGGCTGGAACCGCGTGATGTTCGGCAGCGATTGGCCGGTCTGCACCACCGCCGCCAGCCTCAGCGATTGGCTTGCCGCCCTGCGCCAAATCGTCGCCGGCGAAGACGCCGAAAACCAGCGCCAGCTCTTCTCCGCCACCGCCGCCCGCGTCTACCGCCTTCCGCCGCTGGCTGCGCACCCTTCCTAACTTCCCGCCGGAAACAGTGGGACAGCCGTCTCGGCTGTCAGCGGCGAAGTCCCGCGCGCCAGCGCCAGTGCTCCCGCGTCGCCGTTCTCCGGCTTGCGTGCGGTCGCGCTGCGCGCGGCCCGCCGCGTGGAATGGGCTTCAGCCCGTGTGCCGCGGGCTTTAGCCCGCAGGCGCAGCCGCGTTTCCGCCCCTAACCGCCCGCTATCGCCGCGAAGCTGGAAACGCGGGCCCCGCCCGGATGTCAATCCATGTGGAACACTTCCCGCATGTCCGCCCACCACTCGCCTTCACGCCGCCCCTCGACCGGCGCTTGCATCGGCTGCATCAGCGCCCACCACTCCTGCGTCTTCCCGTC
The DNA here is from genome assembly GCA_027315185.1 of Acidobacteriota bacterium. GTDB lineage: Bacteria > Acidobacteriota > Terriglobia > Terriglobales > SCQP01 > JAKAUF01. The sequence continues at coordinate 15,241 of DAHUYO010000009.1, read as the reverse complement.
CTCCGCCAGCCGCGCCATGTCCGCGGCGAAGTCCCGGCCGCTGTACTCGAAATAGCCGAACAGCAAATCGCCAAACAAAAAGATGGAATAGTTGCGGATGTGAGCCCGCGCCAGCGCCTGCCGCACCTCCGGCCACACCGCCTGATGATGGCGGATATATTCCTCCCGCCGTTCCGGCCGCACGCGCAAAATCTGCCCGTAGCGCCGCACGGCCGCATCGCCAATTCCGCCGCCGCTGCCCGCCGCCCGCCTCTGGGAATCACCTACCGCCATGGCCGCACCTCCACCCGCCGCACCGTCACGCCGGGATGGTCGAAGAAAATCTGCACCGTATGCCGCCCCGCGCCCAGCGCGAACGGCGAACGGGAGACCCATCGCGCGCCCTCCAGCCGCAAGCCTTTGTCCGGCCCATTCCAGCGGTCCACCGTCAGGCTTAGCCCGCCACCGGACGCCAGCGCCACCACGCGATACAGCCCGGCCGCCGGCAGACGGAAGCGGTATGTGGCGACGCCGGCGTGCCACGCCTGCCGCCAAATGTTTTCGTCCCACGGCGGCATCCGAATCGCCGCGGTCAGCACCGCGCCGCGCCGCGACCGCGCCACCGGCGCCACCACCGCCTGCAATTTCGCGGCGACCTCCTTCGCCGGCGGAGCGCTCAGCAACACCGGCGCCTGATTCGCCGCCGTTTCCACAGTAAACGCCCCGGCCCGCGGCAAGCGAAACGCCTGCACGCCGCGGTCCATGCCGCGCGCCGCCCGCAGCCGCCGGCCCGCCTGCCGGGCGATCGCGGCTCGGTGTCCGCTGACCAGCAGCACCGCGCCGGGCCGCGGTGCCCGTCCCGCCCAAATCACCCGCGCCCGGCCCCGCGCCGCCGCCTTCACTGCGGCCGCGTTGGCCCAGGCGTCATAGTCCACCAGCCATGCCGCCAAGCCGTTCGCCGCCAGCGGCCCGCGCAGATGCAGCGTGAGCGGCGTCCAGCCGCCGCCGGCATTGCTCCCGCCGGAAGCACCGCCCCCGGCGGGCTTCACCCGCCAGACTTGCGTCACCGCCGGAAAGGGCTGCAACCTCCGCGCCGTGGCGATGTCGCCTTCCACTTCCGGCGTGTACCTGCCCCAGGAGAATCGCCCGAACTGCCACACCTCCCGGGGAAGATAATGCCGCGAAGTGATCGCCACCAGCCGCCGCCAGTCGCGCAGGGCGATTTGCAATTCGCCGATCGCCCGCCGCTTCTCGCTCGCATCGCCGGTGAATAAATAGTCCCCCGCGGAGGTCGCCGCCCAAATCTTGGCGGCGTAATACCGGCCCAGATTCGCCCACGCCAAATCATCCGACCGCGCCGCCAGAAACGCCGCGCGGTACGGCGCCGGCGGTGTGGCGATCCGTCCCGCCGCCAGCACCTCCCGCCCCTCCGCCTCCAGCTGCGCCGCCACCGCCAGCGGCGTCTCGCCCCGCCGCGGCGCCCCGGCAGCGCGCGCGGCGGCATAGCGGGGAATGTTCTCTTCCCACTGGCGGGGGACGCGCGGCGGAGCCGCGCTGCGGCCTGGGCCTGGCGATCGGTCCAGCGCGTTGTTGAAGATCCAAGCGCGCAGGCCGTGGTACAGCCCGTCGCGGCGGTAGTTGATCCGCGGCTGCTCGGCGGAGGTGTTCCAAGAGCCGATATCGCCCTCGACCATCCAGTCGCCGTTCATATAGTTCCAGTGGAAGCGCGTCACCTGCGGCGCGATGCGGCCGGCGGTTTCGCTCGCCACCGCCAGCTCGTCCCCCGCCGGACCGTACCGCCGCTCGAAGCCGCGCATCCAAATCCGGTTCGAGGCCCGGTCGTTATAGCCCAGCCGCCCGAACAGCGCATACATTAGCCATTGCTTTTGGAACTCGTACGGCTCGGTCTGTCGCTTCTGAAAGCGCGGCGTGTCGTACTCGTCCCGCCCCGGCACATCCGCCTCCGATCCGAAGCTGAACCCCGCCGCGCCGGTCGCCTGCAGATCCGCCATCATTCGCCGCACCAGCCCGGGGTCGCCCCAGCGCAGGGTGAAGATGTCGTCGTTGCGCAGATGCCACAGGATTTTGTAGTTGTGCGCCTGCGACAGCCAGGCGTGATTTTGCAGGTGCGGCCGAGCCGACGAAATGGCGTGCTCGCCGTTGTACTTGATGTCCAAATATACCGGCCCGTCGTGGTAGCCCGCCGCCGCCCGCGCCGTCGCCGCCGGCGTCCCGCCCCAATAGCGCAGGATGAAGGGCACATTCTTGCGCCCCGATTGGTCAATGGCGCGGAAATAGACGTCGGCGATCCACGCCGCCCGCCGGTCCGGCGGAATGGGGCGCATCTGCTCCCCTTGCGTCGTGCCCAGCCCGGTCAGGTGCGGATACTCGCGCAGCACCGCGCGAATCGCCGCCCGCAGATAGCGCCGCGCCAGCGCCGTGTTGACGTTGCGTTCCGGCAGCTGATGGGCGCGGGCGAAGCCTGGCGGCAGATCCACGTTCCAGGTCACCAAATACACATCCAGCCCGCGTTCCCAAGCGGCATGAAACAGCCATTGGAAAAATGTCTCCTGCCGTCGCATCCGCCGCGGCGAAAGCCGGTCCGCCTCGGGATACCGCCGCAGCGAAACCAGCTGCGGCCAAGGATCGGCGCTCCAAAACTCCAGCGCGCTGAAGCGGTCCCGCGCCAGCGTGTCGAGGAACTGCCGCCAATAGCTTTGCCGCCAAAACCAGGCGTGATGCTGCAAATTGCGATAGGCCAAATACACCGTGCCGGGCAGCGGCAGGTTGTATTTGAACGCCCGGATTGCCAACTGCGGCGCCCGGCTCTCGTTGGGAATTTGCCCCAGCCGCCGCCCCGCCCGCAGCTCGGCGCAGAGCCGCAAGGCGCCATAGACCAGCCCCCGACCATCGCCGCCGATCACGGTCACGCCGTGATCCCCGGAAACGGCCGCGCCGTGTCCCTTGGAGGCAACGGCCGCGCCGCTGTAGCCCGCGGCGCCAGCGCCGCCGCCGGAAACAATGCGGAACGACTGCGCCGCGCCGGGCACGATCTCCAGCCGCACCACCGGCCCGGCCGCGCCAACTTCGTAGCCGGCCGCCGCCAGCGCCCGCCGGACTTGCCGCGCCGCCCACGCCGCCTGCCCGCCCGCCGCCGCATTCACCACTTGCACCGGCATCCCCGCCGCCGCTGCCGCTGCCGCAGGCGCCGACGGATTCCCTACCGCAACCGCCGCAGCCGGCGCGCCCGTCAAGAGCAGCACCAGCGCGCCACAGGTCAGCACCGCGCACGCCGCCGCACTCATCACCCGCAGCCGGGACCTCACGCATCGTTTCCAGACGCCTATGGTGATTCGCACCGCTCCGCCGCCGCTAATCATGCCGGTTACGCTAACACACGCCTGCCGCCCCCACCAACCGCTCCCGCTGGCCGCGGCGCCGCCGTGCCCGCCGGAAAGCGGGACGTCCCGCCGCAGGCGGGGCTGGGGCCCGCGCCCATCAATGGGGCGCGCCCAGCCGCCGCGCTACAATTTCGCCAGATGCCCGCCCCGAACTTTCACCTCGCCACCATCGCCGTCCTCGCCGTCCCGGAGACCGACAACGTCGCCGCCGTGGTCCGCCCCTACCTGCCCACCGGCACGCAGATTCGCCTGCCCTCCGGCGGCGCGCTGACGCTGCCCGCCCCGGCGCACACCGGACAAAGCATCGCCCTGCGCCGCATCGCCAAGAACGCCCCGGTCATCGCTCTGGGCGCGCCCTTCGGCTTGTCCCGCCGCGCCATCGCCGCCGGCGAAGTGGTGGACGCCGGCAACATCAAGCCGGAGCTGCCGCCGCGCTGGCGCCCGCCCGCCGGCCGGAACGGCGCCAACAAAAAGGTTGCCGGGCGCGCCCGGGCATCGGAGGGCAATGCCGCCGCGGCGAATCTGCCCGCTGCCTTCGCCGGCTTCCATCGCCCCGACGGCCGAATAGGCGTCCGCAACTACGTCGCCGTGGTCACCAGCGGCATGTGCGCCGCCAGCGAGGCGCGGGAGATCGCCCGCCGCGCCCGCGCCGAACTCTATTCCCGCCAGCGTTATCCCAACGTGGACGGCGTTGTCGCCGTGGTGCAGGAATCCGGCTGCGGCATGCCCGACGGCGCGGCGGTGGACTGCCTGAACCGCCTGCTGGGGCAAGCCATCGCCCATCCCAACATCGGCGCCGCGCTATACATTGACCTCGGCTGCGGCAAAACCTGCCTGGCCTGTTCCACGCCCCATCTGCGCGCCGCCGTCCCGGCCTACAACCAGCGCGTCCGCCCGCTGGGCATTCAAGCCAGCGGCGGCTCGCGCCGCGCCATCGCCGCCGGCTTGGAGCGGATCGAGGAACTGCTGGAGTTCGCCAACCAATCCCAGCGCGCGCCGGCCCCGCTCTCCGCATTGACGTTGGGCGTCAAATGCGGCGGCAGCGACCGCTGGAGCGGGCTGACCGCCAACCCCGCCCTGGGCTGGGCCGCCGACCGCCTGGTCGCCGCCGGCGGCACGGTCTTAATCGGCGAGGTGCCGGAGCTGCAAGGCGCCGCCCACCGCGTCCTGCTGCGCCGCGCCGCCACGCCCGCCGCCGCCCGCAAGCTGGCCGCCGCGCAGCGCCGCTTCCAGCGCTACGCCGCCATGTTCGGCGAGGACTACCGCGAAAATCCCTCGCCCGGCAACATCGCCGGCGGCTTGGCCAACGTTTATTTAAAGAGCTTGGGCGCGCTGGCCAAAAGCGGCACCTCGCCGCTGCGCGACGTGCTGGATTACGGCGAGCCCGCCGGCGCCCGCCGCGGCCTAATGGTGGTCTATTCGCCCGGCTACGACCAGATTTCCACCCCCGCCTTGTTTCTCGGCGGCGCCCAGATCGTCGGCTTCACCACCGGCCGCGGCACCGGCATCGGCTGCGCCCTGGGCCCGGTGCTGAAGATCAGCACCAACTCCGCCTTGGCCCGCGACAACGAAGACATTGACGTGGATGCCGGCGGCATGCTGCCCGGCGCCGAAGACGGCCAGCCGCCCCGCGCCGATCTGGCCGCGACCGGCCAGGCCATCCTTGAACGCGTGCTGGCCATCGCCAACGGCGACTACCGCCCCCGCGCCGAAGCCAGCGGCATTCATGACGAGTTTAAAATCTGGGAATCCCTCTGGCCGACGCTGTAGCCGCCGCAAGCCAGCGCCGCCCGCGCGTGAGCCCGCCGTCCCCGCGGCTGGCCGCCGCCGCCCAGGAGGGCGACGGCCCCACCGTTGGCGGGACGCCGACAGAATATTGGCGCGCACGCAGGGCGGAAGCCCTACCCTACGCACCGCGCCGTTGCCCCTGCTGCGCCCAACCGTGGGGCATGCCCGCGGCTTGCGTGCGGCCGCGCTTGGCGAGTTTACCGCGCGCTGATCTTCACGATCGCCACCGCCGCCTTGGGCAGCAGGAAGCGGAACTCGCCGCCCGTCCGCCGCAGCGTTCGCCACTGCGGCTGCCCGGCCAGCTTGCCCGTGCGGGGCGAGAACTTCACCCCGCCGTAGGTGACGTCGCGCGAAGCGTAATCCGGCGCTTCCACCAGCAGCAGCCGCGCCCGCTCCCCGCCCGGCGCCGCCAGGCGCACCGGCACCGCCGCCGACAGATCGTGGTTGACCACGAACGCCGTCACCGGCCCGCTGTCGCCCTGCCGCACGGCGTAGGCCCGCAGCGGCGCCCGCAGAGCCACGTCCGCCGCCAGCAGCCGCCGTCCCTCGGCGTTTTTGGCGAAGGCATACATGGCGTAATACAGCGGCCAGATGTGATTGTGGTAGGCGATGCGGCCGCCCACCTTCTTGCGGGTCACCTCGACCGCGTCGTAGTAATAGGCGCGGCCGTGGTAGCCGACGCTGATGACCGTACTGCCCTCGTGCAAATTGGCGCCGGTCATGCCCACGCGGAAATTGGTGAACAGCCAGCCCACGCCCCAGGCGGTGGCGGCAAAGGCGTTGGAGACGCCGTTCTGCCCTTCGCAACTGATCGAGTTCCCTTCCCCGTAGCGGATGGGATAGCCGTAGTGATGGGCGAGCAGCACCCAGCGCCGCGCCCGCGCCGCATAGCGCGCCGCCAGGCCCGGGTTCAGCAGCTGCGCGAGGGTGGGATGCTGGCCGCTACAGTGCGTCAAGGGATAATCATGCACCGTGACCAGGTTCAGATCCTTGTGCCCGACATGGGCCAGAAAATCCCGCAGACCCTCCGCGCCGTGTCCCAGCCATTGGCAGCAGATCGCCGGGCCGACGAAGGGCACATGCGCCGTCACCGGCTGCGCATGGAACGCTGCCGCGTAGGCATGCCAATTCTTGAGGTAATCGGCGACGGAAAAATCCTTGGGCCGGGCGAAGACGTGATCGTAGAGCCGGTGGTAGGGAAAAAGATCCGGCTCATTGCCGAACTCGAAGCCCAGCAGCTTGGCCCCGTGCGTGGCGTCCATGGCCCGCGCCACCGCCGCGCCATAGCCGGCGGCCCAATGCGGATCGTTCTGCGCCAGGTTGACGCCGACGTACAGCCCCCAGCCGGTCGCCGCCGACGCGCGGGCGAAGCCGCGAATGTCGGCTTCGGTGATGTTGAAATGGCAGCCCTCCGGATGCGGCGCGGCTTGCGGCCGCCAGCAACTGTCGTCCGTGCTGTTGCCGCCGATGCGCACCGTGCCGCCGCCGAGGTTGCGCAGCAGCTGGAAGAAGACGCGGTTCGGATCTCCCGCCGGGCCGAAGTAATAGCCCGACGCCGCGTCCACCTCAATGCTGAAGCCGGCGAAGGTGCGCGGAATGACGGACCCGGGATGCGCCGCCTCCACGCGCACCTCGACCGGCGCCGCCGTGGCGGCATCGGCCGGCGCGGGAGCGAGCCGGGAATGCGCATTGGGCCCGGTGGCCGGCATCGCCATCTGCGCCGCGGGCTGCATCGCCGCGGCCGCTCCCGCCCCGGCCCTCGCCGTCGCCGGCGCGGCCTTGGCCGCCGCCTCGTTCGGCCGCGCCGCCCGTGGACCCGCGGCAAACGCTAGCGGCCCAGCCGCCAACGCCAGCGCGATTCCCACGGCCAGCGAAATCGCTCTCGCCGCCGAACCCATCCAATTCATTGTTCCCGCCTGTTTGGTCCCGTTCCGCTTCGCCTGACTGGTCATCGCTCCTAGTTCTCCTGTCATCTCTGTCTAGCTCAGCCTATGCCCGTCTCCGCCTTGCGCTCTTATACCGACGAATACCGCGCGCACAGCTTCCGCACCAGCGCCACCAGCTTGGGGACGCCGGTAATGGGGTCTTCGTTGTGCGCCAAATCTTTTTCGTACTCCACCGAGGTGTAGCCCTTGAAGCCGCCGCGGACGAAGATTTCCCAGACGCGGTCCATGTCAATCGGCTCCTTGTCGTCGAACTCGTCGCGGATATGGGTGTTGGTGGCGTAGGGAACGCACTCCGCGATCTGGCGGTAGCGGTCGCCGGCGGCGGGCAGAAAATGCGTGATGTCCAGGTTGATTCCCGCCCAGGGCGAGCCGATGCGGTGCATCAGCTCCAGGCAGACATCGGCGCGCTGGGTGATGCCGCTGTGGTCCTCGATGCCGACCATGATGCCGCGCGCGCCGGCATAGTCGCAGGCGGCGCGCATCGCCTCCACCACCCAGCCGATGGCTTCGCGCTCGGTGGCGCCCGCCGGCAGGCGGCCGGCGAAGACGCGCAGATGCGGCGCGCCCAACTGGTCGGTGACGTCAATCCAATGGCGAATCTGCGCCAGCGCCGCGCGCCGTTCGGCGGCCCGCGCCTGCACCATGCGGACGCCGCAGGCGGCGCCGGAAAAGGCCACGCCGTTCTTGTAGGCCAGATGGCGCAGCGACGCCAGATAGGCCGGATGCGTGGAGCGGAAATAATACCCCGTCATGTCCACCGCCGTGACCTTCAGCTTCACCGCCATGCGGATGAAGTCCTCCATGGTCATCAGCCCGGAGCGCAAATATTGGTCGTAGGAGTAGGCGCAGCAGCCGGGCAGCAGGCGGGCGATATGCGCCACCTGGCGCTCGCTGATGTCCAGCGCCGCCCGCGCGGCGGCGCCGTGCGCGCTGGTAGTATCCGCCGCGGTGTTCTGCGGCGAAACGGGCTGGACCGCGGCCGAGCCGCCGGTATTGCCGACGCGCGCCGCGCGATCGCCGGCCGCCGCATCGTCGGCGCCGGCCGCCGCGCGGGCCCGGCCCGGCAGCGCCAATGCTCCGGCCAGCGCCGCCGCGCCCGTCCCCGCCAAAAAACTGCGCCGCGAGGGCCGCTCGGGCGCCGCTGACGGAGCCGTCGCCGCCGCTTCCTGAATCCCCAACCCGTCCGGCCGGCTCACCGCCCCGCATGCCTGCTCCGCCATGCCGGCTTTCTTCTCCGCCATTCTGGCTTCTTGGTTCGCCATCGCTGGCTTGGCCTCCTGATTTCGCCACCCGATGGCCTCGCCGCCGGATCGCGTTGCTGACTCGCCGGCTAGCCGCGCCGGCGGGATGGTGCGAGTCACGGCGACTGCCGCGCCCTCCGCCCCTGGAATCATACAACTCCGGGGCGCAGGAGCGGGCCGGGGGCCCAGGGCTGAAGATGGCAGTGGAATTGGCGGCGTTTAGTCGGATCTGGACCCCGGAGGCTGAACCCGATACCCTGCCTGGTATGCGCCTAGCCGGAAAAACCGCACTCGTGACCGCCGCCGGGCAGGGCATTGGCCGGGCCACGGCGCTGGCCTTCGCCGCCGAAGGGGCGCGGGTGATCGCCACCGACCTTGAGCCCGAGCCGCTGGCGGCGTTCGCGGCGGCGCAGCCCAACTTGGAAGCGCGGCGGCTGGACGCCCGCGACGCGGGGGCGATCGCGGCCATGGCGGCGCATCTGGGCGCGGTGGACATCCTGTTCAACTGCGCCGGCTTCGTGCATCACGGGACCATCCTGGACTGCGCGGAGGCCGACTGGGATTTTTCCTTCGACCTCAACGTCAAATCCGCCTACCGCGTCTGCCGGGCGTTTCTGCCGGCGATGCTGGCGGCGGGGGGCGGCGTCATCCTCAATATGTCCTCGGTGGCATCCAGCCTGAAAGGCGCGCCCAACCGCTGCGTGTATGGCGCCACCAAGGCGGCGCTGATCGGCCTGACCAAATCCATCGCTGCCGATTACGTCGGCCGCGGCATCCGCTGCAACGCCATCTGCCCGGGCACGGTGGACACGCCCTCGCTGGCGCAGCGCATCGCCGCCCAGGGCGACGCCGCGGCGGCGCGACAAGCCTTCATCGCCCGGCAGCCGATGGGACGGCTGGGGCGGGCGGACGAGATCGCCGCGCTGGCGGTGTATTTGGCCTCGGATGAGGCGGCGTTCGTGACCGGGCAGACATATGTCATTGACGGCGGCTGGAGCATCTAAATCAATGCGGGGCGATTAGCGGCGCGATGCTTCGTTCAAGGCGATTCGGGCCGGATCGGGTACATCGGGGTACCCCACCCGGCCCTCATCGCCTGCGGCCTCACCTCGCTTGCTCCTCGCCCCGCTCGGGCGGTTGGAGCGGTGCGCCCGGCGACGGCGCGTGGGGTAGGGCTCCTGCCCTCTGTTGCGCGCCAATGTTCTGACGGCGTCCCGCCAACGGTGGAGCGTCGCCCTCCGGGCGGCGGGAACCGACGGCCGGGACGGCGGTCCCACCGTCTCCGTTGCGGCGGGCCGCTGGCTTTGTCCGCCGCGTGCGGAACGGCGGTCCGCGCCCCCAGGCTGTGCGCCCGCCCGGCGTACAATGACTGGCTTGGATCAATCACGGCGGCTCAGCCGCCCCATTTTTGGACGGCCACGAACTGACCTATGAAACTGCTGCGCTATGGAAACCCCGGCCAGGAGCGGCCGGGACTGCTGGACGCGGAGGGCAACCTGCGCGATCTCTCCGCCCACCTTCCCGACCTGGCAGGCGAGGCGCTGGCGCCGGCCTCGTTGGCCAAGCTGGCCGCGCTCGATTGGCGGCAGCTGCCGAAGGTCGCGGGCGCGCCGCGCATTGGACCCTGCGTGGCGGGCACGGGCAAGTTTTTGTGCATCGGGCTGAACTACGCCGACCACGCCGCCGAGACCGGCGCCACGCCGCCCGTTGAACCGGTGGTCTTCATGAAAGCGACGACCGCCATCTGCGGGCCCAATGACGACATCGTCATCCCCCGCGGCTCGGAAAAAACCGATTGGGAAGTGGAGCTGGGGGTGGTGATCGGCGCGGCGGCAAAGTACGTGCCGGTGGAAACGGCGCTGGATCATGTCGCCGGCTACTGCGTGGTGCATGATTTGTCGGAGCGCGCCTGGCAACTGGAGGGCACGGGACAGTGGGTGAAGGGAAAAAGCGCCGACACGTTTGCGCCGATCGGGCCCTGGCTGGTGACGCGCGATGAGGCCGGCGATCCGCAGAAGCTGGATTTGTTTTTGGAGGTGGACGGGCGGCGGCGGCAGACCGGCTCGACCGCTAAGATGATTTTTCCCGCCGCGTTTTTGGTCAGCTATCTGAGCCGTTTCATGCGCCTGATGCCCGGCGACATCATCTCCACCGGGACACCGCCCGGCGTTGGGCATGGGCAGAAACCGCCGGTCTATCTGCGGCCTGGGCAAACCGTTCGCCTCGGCGTCAGCGGCCTGGGCGAACAACGGCAGCGAACGGTGGCGGAATAAGAGCCAGGGGCCAGGGGCCGGGGACGGGGGATGCGGGACGGGCGGCGCGGACTACAATTTAGCGGCATGCCCGAAATCAAAATAGCGGTGGCGCACGACCTCGGCCAGGAGGGGGCGGCCTGTGCGCTGCGCAGCGGCATCAGCGAGCTGAAGGCGAAATACGCAGGGCGCTTTACAGTCGTCCGGGAGTCGCTGGTGGGGTGGGCCTGGAGCGGGGAATACCAAGCCAGCGGGCTCCGTGCCGCGGCCGCGGTCGCGATCGGCGCCACCACGGTCGAGGTCAGCCTGCGCCTCCCGGCCCCCGCCGGACTTTTTAGGGGCCGGATCGAAGCCGAGGTACGGGCGCGCCTTGCTGGCTACCTAGCCCGGGCAACACCCCCTGCGCGTACCGACTAGGGTCGGAGCGTTCGATCAGGCCCGGGGAGGATGCGGAACGCTTGGCCGCGGGCGGCGCGCCAGATGCGGAAATCCGCGTCCAAAGTCAGCACGTCGGCCGTGCCCAGCTCGGCGGCCATGTGCACCAGGCAGGCGTCGGCGAGGTCCATGGCGTGATCGCGGTATTTCTTCAGGATTGCGGCGACGGCGGCGGCGTGGGAGGCGAGGGTGAAGGGAATCTGAAAGTTGCCATTGGCCACGTTGGCCAGCACCGCCTGCGGCGCGCCGGGCAGGCCGCGCAGCAGATAACAGCTTTCGGCGATCACCGGCTCGCAGGTAACCAAGGGCCGCCGCAGGCCCTCGACCGCCTCCCGGCAGCGGGCATGGGCCCGTTCGCTGCGGTCCAGCAGCGCGACGATGACGCCGGTGTCGAGCAGGATGGGAGTCACCGCCCGAAGCCGCGCAGGTGGCGGCGATTGCTGCCCAGGTCGGGAACCCCCGAGGCGAAGGCCCCAAGCCCCACGATGCGCCGGCCGCCGCCGTCGCGCTCCTGGTCCAGGCGCAGCACGCCTTCCCGCACCGCGCGGGAGACGGTCCAGCCGGTGCGGCGCAGGATGCGGTCCAGCGCCCGCCGCGTCTCCGGGTCGAGCCTGGCCTGGATCGTCTCCATGCGGCCATTGTATTACAAGACCATCGTTGTATTACGACGCCGGCCGGAACGGGGCGTGCGCGCGACGGGGAGCGCCACGGCACCGCGCCTGGGATGGGGGGACGGGGACGGGGGACGGAGGAGGCGGGAACCTTCGCAGCGGCGCGGGGGAAGGGCTCCTGCCCTGCGTAGCGTCGCCCTCCGGGCGGCGTCCGCCCGTCCCTCGTCCCACGTCCCCCGCCCCGGCGCTTGGCATACCCCACATTCCGCGGCCACGGGAACACTCGCGGCGGCGCGTGGGGTAGGGCTCCTGCCCTGCGTTGCGTCGCCCTCCGGGCGGCGCCTGCCCGTCCCTCGTCCCACGTCCCGGCACTTGGCATACCCCACCTTTCCGCGGCCAGCGGGGATATTCGCGGCGGCGGACGGGGTTTGGGGCGTCCGCGGGGTTACTGTTTTGCAACCATTTCACTCCGGGGCCGGAGCCGGGCCGGGGGTGGAAAGGCGGAGTTCACCGCCCCGCGGGGGCCTGGGGCAACATATAATCAATCGTCATGCCGGAAATCACCGTCAAGCAGCCGCATCTTCTCGGACAGGAGGAAGCCGCCGCGCGGTTGCGGGCGGAAGTCTCCAACTTGAAGGCCCAATTCGCGGGCCGCTTTTCCGTGGTCCATGAAACCTTGGAAGGCTATTGCTGGAGCGCGGAGTACGAGGCGCTGGGCCTGCGCGCCTCCATCGCGGGCCTGATCGAGGCCGGCTACGTCGAGGCCCGCCTCTGCCTGCCGGCCATGGCGGGCATGCTCACCGACGTCGTGCAGCGCCAAATCGGCGTCCGCCTCGCCGCCTGCTTGGCGTAGGCGGGAAGACCCGACGCGAGCGACGGGCCGCCGGACCGCGACAGGCACGGTGCGGCAATGAGCTCGCAGGGTGCGGTGGACTCGTTTTTTCAGCGGCGCGGGGTCTGCGTCAATGGGCGACTATCTCGAGAACCTGGTCCTCCCCGGAACGCAGCCGCCGGAGCGCCCGAAGGGGACCGATTGGCTGGGCTGGTCCCAGCTTGTGCTCGCCGCGCTCGCGCTCGTCGTGGGCGCCCGATTCCGCTCGCCCACATTCGTCTGGGTGTTCGCGGCACTGCTCTCCCTGCTGGTCGGCCGGGCGTTGGCGTGGCCGGTGGTCCGGAGGCTTTTGCGCCTTTGCGCGTCAGCTTGGACGTCGCGCTCGAGGCTGCGGTTCGCCCGCGCCCAATCGGCGGCGCTCGAACGCCATATCGGCGCTCTCGGGATCCTGGTGCGCACCGGCAACGACGCCAGGGCCCTCTCGGCGGTGCTGGGGTCCCTCCCCTCGTTCCAGCAGGAGGAAAAGCTGAGGCGGGCCTTCGGCGCGTGCGCGCTTTTCAACGACCTTTGGGTCCTCCTTTCGCTTTCAGGCCCGCCCAGGCGCGGCTTTACCCTCGAAGGGTTCGGCAACCGCGTCCGGCTGGTAGATTTTGCTGTGGTGCAGTTCGCCCGGGCGTGCGCCGAGCCGATCTTCGATCCCGCGCGCGGGGCTCCTCGGCTGCAGGGGGACGATCGCAACCGCCTGCTCGGCTGGCGTGAGCAGTTCAACGCCTTCCTTGACGAATACGGGAAGTTCCGGGAGGACCTCGCCAGCCTTGGGGACCCCAGAATCCCGGAAAAGGTCTTCTTCGCCCCTCTGCCGTTTCCCCCCGAACAGGGTGCCCGGGCCGAGCCGCAAGCTGGCGCGTAAGCGGGGCGTTTCGGGGCCGACCAGCGTGGCCCCTCAGCGAGCGAAAAGTCCGCCGGTGCCTGTCGGCCCGAACTCGGTGCGCTGGAAGCCGTCCGCTAGAAGGTCGACCTGCACGCAAAGGAAGCGCTTGGACACGTCCTTCCCGCTTCCCTGGAGCTCCGCCCCGTCGCCCGTCTGAAGGAGGTAAAGGCCCGACCCGTCGGAGGCGGCGTAGATCACTAATCGGCGCACGTCGCTCGTGCCCTGCTTCGTGTAAACCGCTTGACACGCCACGGGCCCCCGCGGGAACCCGGGCGCGGCGCCCTGACGATTGCGCTCGGCCCAGTCCGTGATCTCCCCCAGGTTTGTGGGTTGGCCGTGACGGTGGAGCACGTCGAGGCTCAGCCTCCCGCCTTGCCCTTCGGTGACGGCGAGGTCTCCGCAGCGCACCTGCTGCGACCAGGCCTGCGAACCCGGGGCACGCGGGCGGAAGAGCGTAACGATGCGGGCCTCGCTCACGTCGGCGATCCGCATGTCTGCGCCCCAGCTGTTCTTGCCCTCCGTAACGGCTACGGCTTGGCCCAGGCGTCCCCGAAGGCAGTTGTAATTGTATTCCGCCACGGGGTCGGCGAGCCCCGCTCCGATCGCCTCCAGGTGCCTGTTCCTCTCCTGGCCAAGCTCCGACGAGAGGCGATTGCGCTCCGCGCCGAGCCGATTGGCCTCGCTTGAATGGCGTAGGCCGGCGGCGAGCAGCGCCAGTGAGGGAACCGCGAGGAGCGCGCTCTGCGCCCAAGGGTGAGCCCAGAGAAACGCCGCTATGCCGGTGTGGAGCGCCGCCGCGGTTGCGAGCACAATCCCTGCGCTCACGATAACGACTGCCTTGCCCACCCAGGCGCGGCTGACCGTCGGTGCGCTGCGCGAGCCCATGGGCGCTAGCTTACACTCGTTTTTTGGGCCGGATTGCTGCGTTTCAGAGCGGCGGGTGGTACGGTGCTGCCCCGCGCCAGCCCTCGCGTGGGGTGCCTGCGGGCGGACGGGCCCCGGGGCGAGCAGGCCCTTCCGCGCCCGTCTTCGGCGCGTCAGCGGGAGGGGAGACGGCGCAATGACGGTGAGCACTAACGAGAAGATCGCGGAGCTGAGCCCGATGCAGCGGGAAAGAGTCGAAGCGCGGGCGGCGGAGTTAGCGGCCCGGGAGAAGACGCGGCGGACGGCACGTAAAGCGCCACGGCGCGGGTGTGGGGTATGCCTCCGGCTTGCGTGCGGTCGCGTATCCACGGGCGCGGGCACCAGCCGCGCCGTTGGCGGGGCGTCCCGCTTATGCGCGCGACCGGGGTGACGCAGGCTGCGCTACCGAACCGCGGGCGAGCACGAGCTGCGGGCGAGGCCGCCCGCGCCCCCAGGGCCGTGCCCCAGGGACCGGGACGAACGCGGCGCTAGACGGCGGCGCAGTTGGGGTACTCGGGGAAATAGAGGCGGCCGTTCCAGCCGAGCGACTTGATGCCGGGCTCGGTGGTGTAAAACGCGCCGAGGATCCAGTTGCGGGCGGCGAGGTAATGGCGGTAGGTGAGGCTGTCCTCGGCGGCGGATTCGGCGGCGGTGAGCAGGGCGTCCTGCTGGGCGGGGGTGAGCTGCTTGAAGGGGCGGCGGTGCTGGCGGCGGGCGGCGGCGTCGAAGGCGCCCAAGGCGTCGAGCAGGCGCTGGCGGGCGCGGGGCCCGACGCTGACGGTGCCGACCGGGACGCTGTTGCCGGTGCTGAAATGCTGCTCCGCCTCGGCGGGGATGACGCTGAGCAGCAGGTCAATAAACTCATGCGCCTTGGCGCTCTTGGCGCCGGGGGCGATGTGCTCGCCCATGGCGATGAGCGTCG
>DAHUYO010000099.1 GCA_027315185.1 Acidobacteriota bacterium | reverse complement strand
GCACGCTGATCCAACTGGATTCCACCTTCAATGAACGCGACTTCGGCAGCAGTTCATTCCGCGGGTTTGCGCAGAAGCTGGCGGCGGCGCAGTTGGTGAACCTGCGGCAACAGGGGAACAGTTATATCGTCGAGGCGCTCGATCGGGAGCCCACGGCGGAGATGGGTCCGTCGGCCGCGGCAACGGAGCCCGCGGCGCTAAGCGCCGCCGAGAGCGTCGGCGGCGAGCCGGCGGGTGCCGCCGAGGAAGAGGCGCGCGACGGCGGGCCGCGGCCGGAATTTCCGCGATCTCCGGATTTCGGAACGTTGCCGGCGAACGACGCGGTGGAGTTGCTCGCCAAGGTGCTCCAGCCGCTGCGGGGAACCAATCCCCGGCCGCTGTATTTGCGCAACGTCAAACAACTTCTGCGCAACGAGCAGGCTGGCTTTGACGAGCAACGGCACGGTTTCGCCTCGCTGGTGGAGCTGTTGCGCGCGGGACAAAGCCAAAATCTCTTGCGTTTGCAGCGCGACCGGCGGGGGGCCTTGCGCGTGTTTATCGCCGGCACGGCGGCAGCCCTGCCGCCGGCGAACGGCGGCGCTAGCGAAGGGGCGGAGGGCAATTCGGCAGCGGTCGCCACGGAAGATGGCAACAGCGCCGTGACGGATGCGCCCGGGGCGCCGGACGCCGCTACCGCGGAAGCGGACGGAAACGTAGCGCCTGCGGCGCCGTCATCGAAGCCAGCCAAAGCCGCTTCCGATGACCCCAGCGATTCCCAGATCGCGGTGCTGGGCTATTACCGTGGTGTGCACGGTGAGAGCGGCAATGAGGAGCCCAACCTGAGCCTGGCGGAGGCGGTGATGGGCGAGGGCAGGAAGCGCCGCGGCGGACGCAAGCCCAAGGGCGACCGGCCGCCCTCCCGGCGGCGCAAACCGGTGAGCTAGGCAGCAACCGGGCTTGGCTCGAGCTTGGCCCAAGGGCGCGGCGGGGGAGGGGTAGCCCAGCCGCCGCGCCTTTTTGCGTTACCGGCTGCAAACCATGCCGGGCCGTTCCCAGTTCCGTCGGCATCCTCACGACCGGCGTTGGTCGGGGACGGGGCTGCCCGGGCGTATGAACGCGATGAAGGGGAAGAGACGGCGTGGGCTTTCGTGCCGTCGCTGGCGCCAGTGCCCGCCGCTGTCGGCCTGGCACGGAGGCGATCGGCACGCAGCCTCATTGCAAGGCGCGGGCCCCAGCCTCGCCTGCGGCGGGGCGTCCCGCTTTCGCTAGAGGCCGGGCCGAGCCCCGCTGGCGCGCCGCCGGGGACCACGCCGCTTCCTTAGGCCGGGGACGGGCCGCGCCGTTCCTCGGAGCGCCGTCGGTGCACGGGGTTTTTCGCGGCCTTTCCCCGCCTGCTTTGCCCCCCGGGCAAAAGATGCGGTCCCCGCGAACGGTCTGCTTCCCGTCAGAAAAAGCAAGGGCCGCAACCGCCAGTGGCGGCAGCGGCCCTTGAATGTGTGTCTAGCCTTTGTCTATTGCGCGGGGCTGGGAATGCAGTTGCTGCATTTCGTCGCCTCGTAGACCACGATACCGGTCACCACCGCAGCAGCGGCCGCAACACCGATCGCCACCGGCAGAGCCACGCCCGAGCTGCCCATGGAGCTGGCCGGGGCGGCTTGATCCTGGAAGCGGATCGCCTCGCCCGCCTTGACGGTGTAGGTCTTGTTCAGGCCCACCACCTTCACGTTGCCCGCGATGGCCCGGACATAGGTCGGACCATTGAGCGCGGTCACCGCGAAACGGGTGTTGCTGGATGTGGGAACGACCGTGACGTGGCTGACGGCGATCGGCAGATTGCCGGCGACCTTCACCATGCCATAGGCCAGGTTGACTTGGTTGACGTTGGCGTTGCGTTCCAGCCGAAACTGGGTCTTCGCCGCGGCGATCAACGACCCGCCGGGCAGGACCATCCGCGCGCTGCCTTGGGCACTAACGGCAACCGCATCGCCAGCGACGATCGCCGATCCTGCGACGATGGGCTGGCCATTTACATTGACCGTCCCTGCCATCGGGCTCAGCATCGCGCCGTTGGTCCCCATGACTGGCAGGCAGGCCATCAGGCCCACCAGCATCGCCACGAGCATCGAACGAGAGAACTTCATTCCTTACCTCCTGAGGTTCAAAACGGGCAGAACTTCCACTGCAAGAGACTGCGGGTTGATTACAGCACTAAACGCGACTCAAGGCAATAGGAAAATGGCAAGGTGGCGGGAGAATCGAGAACAAGTACAGTAACTAAGCGGTGACTGCCTCCGAGTGCCGGGAAGCTGCGGATCTGGCGCAGTGGGGCGAGGAGGGGGAGAGGCCGAAGAATAACTGTCCTTAAGGACAGTGCCGGTGGTGAGCGGCGCTACAATCGGCGCAGGCGCCCGCCCGGTGGCGGCCGTCCATTACCATGCCGAATCCGGAACGTTACATCGCCGCGTCCGTGCGCTGGCGCCGGGACTACAGCCCGGAGTTGTGGTCGGTGCGGCTCGAGTTGGAGGCGCCGTTCCAATTTCGTCCCGGCCAGTACGCGACGCTGGCGGTGGAGGATGACGAAGGGCTGCATGAGCGTCCCTACTCGATCGTCTCCAGTCCGCGGGAGGCGGGCCTGGAGTTTTTTTTTGAATTGGTGCCGGAAGGGGAGCTGACGCCGCGGTTGTACCGCTTGGGGGAGGGGGACCGGCTGTGGGTGCGGCGGGCGGCGAAGGGCTTGTTTCAGCTCGACTCCCGGAGCGGCCGGGCGCGGCACCTCATGGTGGCGACGGTGACCGGCGTGGCGCCGTTTGTGAGCATGTTACGGACCTTGGCGGCACCGGCCGGCGGTGAGCCAGGCGGCAGTACGGCCCCAGAGACACTGGCGCTGATCGTGGCCGCTAGCCGGTCCTGGGAGTTTGGCTACCGGGAGGAAGTGTTGGCGCTGGCGGAGCGCCTGCCGGCGCTGCGACCGGTGTTTTCCGTGTCACGGCCTTGGGAAGATACGGCCTGGACGGGAGAATGCGGCCGGGCGGAAGATATCCTGCGTAAATATGCCGACGCCGCGGGCTGTCAGGCCGCGGCCACTACCGCTTACCTCTGCGGCCATCCGCAAATGATCGCGAACGCCAAAGGCATCTTGACCCGGGGCGGATTCGCCCCCCGGTCCATTCACGAGGAAATCTATTGGATACCGCCCAAAGCCGCCGCCCGGCCAGCCGCAAGCCGCGATTGAACAAGTGGCCGCTGTGGCAGGTGGACGCCTTCGCTGACCGCCCGTTCGGCGGCAATCCGGCGGCCGTTTGTTTGCTCGATGCGCCGGGAGAAACCGCCTGGATGCAGGCCGTAGCGGCGGAGATGAATCTGTCCGAGACCGCTTTCGTGGCGCCCGTCGCGGCGGGCGAGTTCCATCTGCGCTGGTTTACCCCCAAGGTGGAGGTGGATTTGTGTGGGCATGGAACCCTGGCGGCGGCACATACGCTGTGGGAGGCGCGGCGGCTAGCCCGTGGGCAGGAGGCACACTTCCGCACGCGCAGCGGCGGGCTGACCGCGCGGCGGCAGGACGGTTGGATTGAGCTGGATTTTCCCGCCCGTCCGCCCCGGCCGATCGCGGCGCCGGCAGGTTTGGAGGCGGCGCTGGGGGCGCGGCCGCGGGGGCTTTGGGCCACCCACGGGCAGTATCTGGCGGAGATGGAGCAAGAGGAGACCGTGCGCCGGCTCCAGCCCAACTTCGAGCGGCTGGCCAGTTTGGACGCGCGCGGGGTGATCGTGACGGCGGCGGCGCACGGCGGAGAATATGACTTTGTCTCGCGCTATTTCGCGCCCGCCGCGGGAATTCAGGAGGATCCAGTCACCGGCTCCGCCCACTGCTGCCTGGCGCCGTTCTGGGGCCAGAAGCTGGGCCGGTCCGCCATGACGGGGTATCAAGCCTCCGCGCGCGGGGGAATGGTGAAGGTGCAATGGGAAGGGGAACGCGTACGCCTGTCAGGACGGGCGGTGACGGTTCTCACGGGATGGCTGCGGGCCGGTTAGGCGGCGCTCCGGCCAAACTGCCTGAAGGTTTCACCGGCCGCCCGGCGCCGAGTCCGGCTTCGCAGGGCGTTGCGCCGCCGCTCCGCCCCCGCATCTTGATAAATCACAACTTAAATCACAATCGAATTGAGAGTGTTCCCCGGCCATCCGCTCGCCGGGTGATAATGACAGTCATTGCGCCGTCTGCGCGGCGCGGGTAGTTGCGGCAGCAGAAATCTAGTCGGGAGGGAAGGACCCTGACAGCGACTCGGGTGCTGATCGTGGACCCGCGCCCCTCGGGCGCGTGTGTCTACCGAGATTGGCTACAGGAGGGCGGTTTTGCGCCCGACGTGGCGCCGAGCTTTGCCGCCGGCCTGGAAGCATTGACCGCTCGGGAGGCCATGCCCAACGTATGCTTGGTGGCGGCCGAGCTGGACGGCGGCCGGTCGGGGTTGGACTGGCTGCAAGGGGCCCGCGCGCGCGGTTACGCGGGGCCGGTGCTGCTGGTGGCAAGAGCGCCGGAAGCCGCGTGGCGGGTCCAGGCCCTCGCCTCGGGAGCGGACGACTGCCTGGATGGCGTCCAACTGGACATGGCGGCGCTGCTGGCCGCCTGCCGGCACGCGGAGGCGAGAACGCGAATGCTGGGTGCGCTGCACGCCGGAGAACGGGCGCAGCGCGACAGCGACGCCCAGTTTCGCCGTTTGTTCGAGGAGGCGCCATTGGGCATTGCCCTGCTCGACCGGGAGGGCCGGATCGAGCGCGCCAATCGCGCGCTGGGGCGGATGTTGGGGCAAGCGCCGGCGGATTTGGCCGGGCGCGCGTTGGAGCAGTTCAGCGCCGCCGCGGCCGGCGCCGGCGCCGCGTCGCCCCGGCAGTTGCCGCTGCCGTTGGCGCCGCTCCTGCGCGGGGAAGCGGCGGAGGTGCGGGAGGAGAGGGCGCTGGCTGCGGCGCAGGGCGGGACGGTTTGGACCCGAATCACGGCGACGGCGATCCGCGACGAGCAGGGCGCGATCTGCCGCGGGCTGGCGATGATCGAGGACGTTACCGTCCGCAAGCAACTGGAGGCGGAGTTGCGCCATTCCCAGAAGATGGAGGCGGTCGGCGCGCTGGCGGGCGGCATCGCCCACGACTTTAACAACGTGCTCGCCGTCATCACCGGCCGGTGTGATTTGCTGCGCAATGAGCTGCGCGGCGACGACCCCCGCTTGCAGCATCTGGATGCGATGCAGCGCGCTGCCGGCCGGGCCACGTCGCTGGTGCGCCAGTTGTTGGCGTTCAGCCGGCGGCAGGTGCTGGCGCCGCGCGTGATGAACCTGAATCACCTGGTGCAAGGGATGCTGGAAATGCTGCGGCGGCTGGTCGGCGAGCAGATCGAGTTGATCACCGTGTTGGCGGCGGATCTGGCGGCGATAGAGGCGGATCCGGCGCAGATGGAACAGGTGGTCATGAACCTCTGCGCCAACGCCCATGACGCCATGCCCGCGGGCGGCCGGCTGATCATCGAAACCGCCAACGAGAATCGCGGCGGATCCGCGTGGGTGCGTTTGTCCATCAGCGACAACGGCCGCGGGATGGATGCCGCGACCCGGGCCCGGCTGTTTGAGCCGTTCTTCACCACCCACGCGCGGCCGGCGCGTGCGGGATTGGGCCTGGCGATCGTGGAGGGCATCATCCGCCAGAGCGGCGGCGCCATTTCCGTGGACAGCGAGGTGGGCCGTGGCGCGACGATCACGATTCGCCTGCCCCGCGCCGCCGCCGCGGCGCAGAGCGCCTAACGCAGCAGGCGTATGCCGCGCCTAGGGCAGCCCGGCGAAGGCGTGCACCTGGTTTTCCTCATGCAGCGCCCGCAGGAACGCGCGCACCAGCAACTGGTCGAACTGCCGGCCGGAGCCGCGCTCCAGTTCCAAAGAGGCCTCGGCGTAGGTCAGGGCGGGGCGGTGGCCGGTGGAACTGGTCATGGCGTCGAAGGCTTCGGCCAAGGCGAGGACGCGGCCGCCCAGCGGAATGTCATCGCCGCGCAACCCGCGGGGATACCCGCTGCCGTCGAACCACTCATGGTGGGCGGCGATTAGGGAGGCGACGCATTCGCCGCCGCGCAGACCGGCGACCATCTCGGCGCCGGTGAGCGGGTGGCTGCGCAAGAGTCCCCACTCGGAGGGGGTCAGCTCCTGCTTGCGCAACAACTCCGCGCTGATCGCCGATTTGCCGATATCGTGCAGGCGGCCGGCGATGCGGATCTGCTCCTGATCCTCCTCGCTCAGCTTGAGCGCCTGCGCCAGCAGGACGGCGTAACGGGAAACGCGCAAGCTGTGCTCGGCGCCCAGCGCGTCCTTGGAATCAATGGCGATCGTGAGCGCGAACAGCGCGGGAAGCGCGGCGACAAAATTCGTTTGATCGGCGGCCGGTGGCGCAACGGGCAGCGCGCCGCCATCGGGCCGGGCCATGACCTGGTCGCCGCCCGCGCCTTTGGCGGCATACATGCTGAGGTCGGCCGCGCGCAGCACGTCCTCCGGAGTGGCGCCATGCTCGGGATAGCTGGCCACGCCGAAGCTCGCCTTGAGCTGGCGCTCGCTGAGCATGGGGTCGGTGGCCAGCCAGACCTTCAGCCGGTCGCAAAGCGCGCTGGCCATCTGCGCGTTGCCCTCGGGCATGAGGATGGTGAACTCATCCCCGCCATAGCGGGCGACGATGTTGCTGCCGCGGCATTTTTGCTCGAGGACCCGCGCCATGCGGGCCAGCGTGAGGTCGCCTTCCAAATGGCCCAGCGTGTCGTTGATGTTTTTGAAGTTGTCCAGGTCAATCAGCACCACGCTGAACGGGTGGCCGGAACGGCTGGCCCGCTTCCATTCGCGCTGCAGTTCGTCCATGAAATAGCGGCGGGTTTTCAGGCCGGTCAACCCGTCGGTGATGGCCTGTTGCTGCATCTGCTGGAAGCCCAGGGAATTGTTTAGGGCAATGGCGATCTGGTCCGCTAGGGTGCGCAGCACCTGAACGCGGTCGGGGGGAAACGCGCGGGGCTGTGCGCTTTCCAGGTTCAACACGCCCAGCGTTTGGCCGGCATAGACGATGGGGATGGCGAGTGCGGCGGCCGAATCGGCGTGCACGGGAATGGCTTGGGCATTTTGCCGCAGGTCGGGGATGAGCATGAGCTGCCCGGTGCGGGCCGCGGCGCCCACGACGCCCATGCCCAGCGGGACGCGGCGCAGCGCCGCTCCGCCGGCGGAGCTGGCTTCGCCCGTTTCGGCTTTGAACTCCAATTCCTTGTTCTGGTAATTGACCACGCCGATGCCGATGTGTTTGCAAGGAAAGTGCTGGTGAATCGCCTCCGCCATGTCTTGCAGCATGCGTTCGACTTCGGTCGAGCCGATGGCGATTTGCGCAATCTCATTGAGGAACTCGAGCTCCCTGGCGTTGCGCTGTTGCTCGGAAAACAGGCGCGTGTTCTCGATCGCCACGGCGGCCTGCCCCGCGACGACCTCGAGGATGCGCAGGTGGTCCTGGTCATAGCGGCCGGCGGCTTCAAAGTTTTGCACCGCCAACACGCCGGCGGGCCGGCCGGCGATGAGGATGGGAACGCCCAGCCAGCTTTGCGCCGGCCGGCCGTTGCGGCCCAGGCTCTGCGGACCGGCGAGGTCCGCCGTGCCTTGGCGCAGCAACAGCGGCTTACCGCTGCGCAATACCTGCGCCGCCAAGGGGTGCCATTCCGGCCGCTCCCGCTTGGGCAGCATGACGCCATCCTCGACTTCCAGCTCGAAATAAATCTCGTCGCTGCCCTCGGGCTGGAAGGCGGCGAAAAAGTTGCGCACGTCCAAGAGTTTGCGCAGCTCGGAATGAATGAGCCGCAACAGTTGGTCCAGAGCCAGCGACGAGCTGATGGCGGTGCCGATGTGCGTGAGAATTTCAAACTCCCGGCTCCGGCGCTGGCTTTGGCGCATGAGGGCCAGGTTCTCGATGGCCACGCCGGTCTGGCTGCTTAGGGCCAGCAGCAGCCGCAACTCACCCGGCAAAAACCGCCGCCTCTCCGGTCGGGCCAGCAGCAGCCATCCAACTACGCCTTGGCGGCTGGAGAGCGAAAGGCAGGCGAAGGCGGACTGGCCGTCGGCGCTCAGCTTCGCCCGCAGGCGGGTCCAGAACGGTTCGCTCTCCAGCCCCAGCAGGCGGCTATTGGCGCCGCGCCACCGGCCCACTACCACGCCGCCATAGCGCGCCAGCAAGTTGACAATGTCCATGCCGCTGTCGGCGAAGAAGCGCCGGCAGGCGGGCGAGAAGCCCCGCACCAAGGTCAGGGGCTCGGGCAGCGGCGCGCCGAGAAACAACGCCAGCGAACCCGTGGGCAACAGACCGCGCACGCGATCCATCAGCCCGTCCATGACCGCATCCAAGCTGTCGCTCGAAGCCCGGCCGGCGTCCAGGTTCAACCGCGACAGCGCGAATAAGTGGGCCTCGGTGGCGCGCCGTTCTTGTTCATAGACGACCGCGATCATCAGCGCCGCCACCAGCAGCTCCGCCACCCGAGGGGTCCATGCGGGCACGTGCGGGCCCCAGAACGCCACGAGTCCGGCGGACAGAACCCAGAGCAGGACTCCGATCGCTAACAGCCGCCGCGCCCAGCTTGCGGCGGAGCTGGTCAGCAGCAGATCAGCGGCGGCGATCGCCAACAACACCACGCCGAACACCGCGCCCCAGTTGCCGGCGTGATGCCAGTGGCGGGACCAAACCACATATGCAAGCGCCGCGCCGACCGTGGCCAGCCACAGGTAATTGCGCTCGTGCGCGCTGACCCCGCGCATTTGCCGGACGCCCAGCAAAAAGAGCGTGGCGGCGCCGGCGAGCGCCGCCGATGCGATCCAACCCGCGATGGCGTTGGGCGCGGCCTGGGACCAGCCCAGGGCTCCGTCGCGGGCCGCCAAGACCAGCCAAAACCCCAGCCAACTGAGGACGTACCGGTCCGGCCGCACCCACGCCAAATAGGCGAAGAGCAACCCTGCCAAGAGGGGGAAAACCGCCGGTAATAACGCCATCCACATAGGGGTTTCGCCCGCGCCGCGGGGGAGAGGCCGGGTGCAGACACGTGCCGCTCCGTTGTGAGCAGGCGTCCTCAATATAGGCGATGGCGCGCGGCGCCGTAAAGGAGATGGAAGTACAGGGTGCCTGTCCGATACCTGTCCTTCGGGGGCCAGGTGGATCCCCCACAGCGCAACCGGCAGGAGCGCACTGCCGGAATGGCCTTCCGGTACATGCGGCCGCTTCCCGTAGCCTAGGCCCCGGCAACGGGCATAAACGTCCGGGAGTCTAAAGCGGGAGCAGCGACGAGGGGCGGAACGCCGCCCGGAGGCAAGCCATGACAATCAGTTCGCGCGCTGGTGCGTGGACCGCGGCGGTGGTGTTGGCGGGATTCGGCTCCATGGGGTGGGGACAGCAGCGGCCGCTAGAGACCATGCAGTATCCGCAAGCACATCCCAGCGCGGCCCACGGGCAAGCGGCCGCTCTGTCCGATGCGGAATTGCAGCAAAATGTGCAGCACCGCCTCGACGCCGATCCCAGCCTGCGAGCCGCCGGCGTTTCCGCCACCGTCAACCAAGGCAAGGTGGCGCTCATGGGCATCGTGCCCGACCGCATTCTGAAAAAACGCGCCGTCCAGTTGGCGCGGTCGATTGGCGGCGTACGGCAGGTGCGGGATCTAATCACCGTGCACGCGGGCCCAGTGGCTGCTCCCGGAGTCAATGCCGGCGGCATCGGCGGGCAGCCCAATGGCGCGGCCAATGAAGCCCATGGTTATTCTCCCGCCCCGTCCACGGCGCAGAGGGCGCCCGCCGCCGGCGGCAGCCTGCAACACCGCATTACCCAGGCGCTGGCCAGCGATCCGGTGCTCGGGAAGTACCCGATCACCGTAACCGTAGCCAACAATCAGGATGTGGTTC
Source organism: Acidobacteriota bacterium (assembly GCA_027315185.1). GTDB lineage: Bacteria > Acidobacteriota > Terriglobia > Terriglobales > SCQP01 > JAKAUF01. The sequence continues at coordinate 2,539 of DAHUYO010000099.1, read as the reverse complement.
TTCAGGGCATGGTGCCCAGCGAGATGGACAAGCGCCAGGCGCAAGATTTGGCCCAAGCGATGGCGGGCGTCCACGCGGTCAAAAACAAGCTCAAGGTGAATCCGCACGCGGTGGAATTGGGCGCGCCTTCGGGCTCCCGAGCGGCGGCCAATCCCGCAGGGCAGGAAGCGGCGCATCCGCCGGGTGATACGCTGCCCAGCCAAGCGCAATCGGGATTGCAATCGCCGGTGGAGCCGGAGAGCACCGGCGCCAACCCCGCGGCCCCGGATGCGGTCGTGCGGCAAGAAGAAATGGTCAACCAGGCCTTGCAGCGCGACCCGGTCCTGCGGCCCTATCGGATCAGCGTCATCGTCACCCGGCCGGGAAAGGTGGAATTGCTGGGCGCGGTGCCCACCCATGCCATTCGCAAGCGCGCCGCCAGCGTCGCGATGGGCGTGACTGGAGTGACCGGCGTGAACAACAAGATCGAGGTAAAACCCAGCGCGCGCCGCAATCCCGCGTTGCCCCCCGATCCTCCGCTGGCCGGTACGGACGGAGCCGGCTCACAGACGAAGCGGCCGGTTTCGCCGCAGGATCTGCGCACCCAGCTTCAGGCGCGGTTGCAAGCGAACCCGAAGCTAAGCGGCGTGGTGGTCTACGTCAGTGGACGGCAAGTCATCCTGCGGGGCAACGTGGCCGGCCAGGCGGCGCGGAAAGAGGCGGGTCACCTGGTCCGGGCGGCTTTGCCCAAGGGCTACAGCGTACAAAACCATGTGGCCATCAATCAGGGAATGGGCAACGGGTTCCCACCGCGCTAGCGGCGCGCGGCATGCGCGGCGAGAAGGGAAATCGCCGCGCCGGCGACTTCCTCCACGCCGACGCGGGTCATGCAGGGGTGATCAATGGGACACTCCCGCCGCTTGCACGGACTACAAGCGATGCCGGGGGCTTGCAGCAATCGCCAATCACGGCGGGCGGCCAACGGATGCGTCTCCCGCGCATTGGTGGAACCAAAGATGGCAACGACTGGCGTGCCGAGCGCGGCAGCCAGGTGCATGGGCCCCGAGTCATTGGCGATCAGCAGGTGCGAGGCCGCGAGCACCGCCAGCAACGCCTCCAAGTCGGTGCGGCCGGCGAGATTGACGATCGGTGCGGCGGCGGCGCCCGCCGAGCCCATCGCGGTTTGCGCCAAGGATGCGGCCAATGAGGCTTCCGCCGGGGATCCAACGAATAGTACCGCATGGCCCGCCACGGCGAGTTGCGCCGCGACGGCAGCGAAGCGCTTGGGCAGCCAGCGTTTGGCGTGCCCGAAACTGGCCCCTGCGTGGATCGCTACCCGTGCGCCGCTGGCGCCGACGGGGAGCTGCTGTTGCCAGCGGTCGAGAATTTCGGGATCAGCGGCAATTCGGGGGCGCAGGTCGTCAACGCCCGACCATGGCGTGTCCGCCAGGCGGGAACGGCGCAGCAACTCCAAGTAATAGAACGCCTCATGGGGCGGCGTATCCCCCGGGCGGGGGCGAGCCACGGCGTCGGTGAGCAGCCCGCCGCGGGCGTCCCGGAGGTAGCCGATGCGGCGGCGCGCGCCCGTGGCCGCGGCGAACACCGCGGAGTACATGGAATTGGGAAACAGTACCGCGAGGTCGGGCCGTTGCGGCCGCCAGCGGCGCCGCGCAGCCAGCAGTTGGCGAACTCCCGGCGCTTCCCGCAACGTGGTCACGCTCCAATCCGCCTTCGCGGCGGCGCGGGCCGCGGCCTGAAACACGGTCGCGGCGCCTGGCCGCGCCACGATCTCCCAGCGGTAGTCCGGCTGGCGCGCCGCCAAGGTGGTAAGCGCCGGCAAGCACATGACCGCGTCGCCAACCCAGTTAGGGGCGATCACGATGCCGTGGCCGCGCGACGGAATGCGTGCTGGCGGAGGAAGTTGCGGAGCCAATGGGATTCCTAGGCGGCGAAGAAGTGAAAACGCATCGGACCCGCGGTCACCCCTGGGATATGCGATTCCCGCCCGCGGGCAATTCCGCGGCCGCGAGCATCATGTCCACCAACTGGGGTAGGGCGGTGATCCGCATCTCGATTCCAATCACCGTCAACTTTTCCAAACCACAATTGTCCGGCAAATTGATCGCATCCTTCTCCGTGGTGACGAATGTCTCGGCGCCCGCAGCCGCCGCCTCGCGGCGCAAGCGGAGAAGGTCGGCGGGGCGGTACCGATAGTGATCGCGGAACGACCGCCGGCCCGCGACTTCGATGCCCATCCATTCCAGCGTGGCCCAAAACGACTCTGGCCGGCCCAGGGCGCAGAAGGCAAACACCCGGCCCCGTACGGCCACCCCCGCGCGGGGCGCTTTATGGCCAAAAAACACGGGGGCCGCGGTCCACCGCGCCACCCGGCGGCGGACGTCATCCTGGGCCACGACATCGCCCAGGTTCCCGGCCCACAGTACGGCGTTGGCTCGCGCCAATGCGCGCGGCGGCTCCCGCAAGCGGCCCGCGGGCAGCAGGTGATCCTCCAAGTCCTCGGCCGTCACCAGTACCAGATCGAAGCACCGGCCCAGTTGGC
>DAHUYO010000098.1 GCA_027315185.1 Acidobacteriota bacterium | reverse complement strand
TCGACAGACTCGCCGTGTTCAGACCCAACGAAGTGGAGCTGAGCACGCCAGTGGTGACGGAAACGGTGTTGACGCCGCCGCTGGTGCCGTCGCTCATGAAGATGGTGGTCGCCGAGGAGCTGAACACGGCGTTGCCGTTATAGGTGGTGCTGGAGCCGATGCTGTTCACTTCGGCCATCAGCTGCGTGAACTGGTTGTTCAACGCCGTCGACTGGGTGGCGCTTTCCGTGCCGTTGGAGGCTTCGGTGGCCAGGGTCACCGCGCTATTGAGAATGTTGTTCACCTGCCCCAGGGCGCCATCGGCGATTTGCAGCAAGCCGATGCCGGTGCTGGCGTTCTGCACCGACTGGCTCAGCGCCAACTCATTGGCGTGCAGGCCGTTGGCGATGGACAGGCCGGCGGGATCGCTGGCGCCGCTGTTGATGCGCGCGCCGGTGGAAAGCTGCGTCAGCGAGTTTTGCAGGTTGCTCTGGTTGACGTTGATTTGGTTCTCCGCGGTGAGCGCGGGGATGTTGTACAGCAAGCTAAGCGAACCCATGTCTTTTTGTTCCCCTTGAAATCTGGATCCCGCCCACGCGGGAGCCGGTATTTTTGACTACACCGCTTCTATCGGCAAGGCGACCGGGGGGTTTAGGCCGGAGGCCTAGGTTTTTGGGACAGGGCGTGGGCCAGGTGGGGCTGCACTTCCGACCAGGCGGCTTGCAGGCCAGGATCCGCGGGAAACCGGTCGAGGCCCTGCCGAATCAGACGGGCCGCTTCCGGCCATTGCTGTTCATGCGCGCGGAGGCTGGCGGCGCGCATATAGGGCTGGGGATGGCTCGCCGGCGACCGCGCGAGCCATAGCTCCGCGGCTTCCGCCGCCGCCTTTGCCTGCCCCAGCCAGGCCAGCGCGGTCACGAAGCGGTCGTGAACCTCGACATTGTCCGGCTCCGCGCGCTGGGCGCGGCGCAGCCGCTTCAACCCGGCTTCGGCGTCGCCGCCGCGAATCTCGCAGAGCGCCAACTGGCTGGCAAACGTCGCCGAATCCGGTTGTCCCTTCAGCGCGCGGCGGAAACAATGGCCGGCGGCGGCGAATTCACTGAGCGCATAGGACGCCTCGCCGGCCGCCGCTTCAAAATACGCCCCGCCCAGCCCTCCCTCGCGCGCGCGGGCAAAGGCGGCCAACGCTTCCCGCGGGCGGCTCAGGCGCAGCTGCGCCAGCCCTTGGTAGTACCAAGCCAGCCAGAACGTTGGAGCAATCTGGCAGGCGCGGGCAAATAGTTGCAGGGCTTCCGCGGCATTGCCGAAATGCTCCAATTCCTCCGCGCCGAGCTCGAGATACGAGCGCGGATCATCGGGACGCTCGGCCAGCTTTTGCCGGCCCAGTTCACGGTAGAGGACGTCCTTGCGGCGGCGGGTTTCAGGGTTTTCGGTGAAGGTGAAGTGATGCACGATGAAGCACGGCGGCCCCACCTGGCCGCACAGCTGCTCGAGGCAACGGGCGGTGGTCTCATGCACCCGGCCGACGAAATAAATTTCGGGGTGACGGCGGAAGAACAGGGCGTTTTCGTGCTCCACGTACGCGGGATAAGGCCGCGCCTCCGCGATGCGGTGATCGTTGGGTTTGGCCGCGGCGGCATACATGTGGACGCGCGCCGAAAGGACATAGTTGCGAATGCTGGCCTGGTAACCGAGCGGCCCAGACTGGTTGGCCATCAGTCCGCGCAGAATGGGGCCGGCGGCTGGGTCCAGCCGCTGGTCGGCATCCAACGACAAGATCCAATCCGCCCGGCACTCGGCCAAGGCGGCGTTGCGGGCTGCGGCGAAATCATCCTCCCAGGGGATCTCGATAACGCGCGCCCCGTGTTGCCGGGCAATGGCGATGCTGCCGTCGGTAGAACCGGTGTCGGCGATCACGACCTCGTCCGCCACGCCGCGCACGCTGGCCAGGCACGGGGCCAAGTCGGCGGCCGCGTTGCGGATGATCATGGAAAGCGCGACGGTTGGGCTCATTGCACGCCTCCCACCGCGGCCATCGCGGGTCGCTGCCGGGCCGCCTCCGCGGGCGTATCTCGATCCCAAGCGGCGAGCAGGCTTTCATAGACGTAAAACCAATGGATGGGCAGCAGCGCTTGGGCAAACTGCGCCACCACCACCTCGGCCGCGGTTTGATTGCCCATCCAGCGAGAGAAGAAGGGCCGGAAGTCAATCTCATCGAAGGCGGCGATGGCGCGCAGCGATTCGGCGATCCGCGGGCCATGCTGCTCCATCCAGGAGCGCATGGCTTGGCGGGCGGCGCCGTCCAGGCGGCCCAACAACGTCGGCCCGCCCGCCAGCAACCGCGGATGTTTGCGGTAGAGGCGGAGGTTCGCCGGGCCATACCGCCGCGCACGGGCGACAAAATCCGCGCTGGTGAACCGCCCATGGTCATGGATCGCGCCCGCGGCGGGTTCATAGATGACGCCCCACCCGCGCTCTTGCAGCCGGGCGCCGAGTTCGGTGTCCTCGGCCACGGGAAAGGCCGCATCAAAATTTCCCGCCGCCAGCACGGCCGTGCGGGGCAGGGAGATATTGCAGGTCATGAAGCCGACGTAATTCAGCTCGGCGCCGGGAGCCAGCGCGGGCTGCAAGAACAAAATCGGCTGCGCCGCCAAGGCGCAGGTGAGCGCCCGGCCGCGGGCGCTATCGGGATAGCGAAAATCGCCCAGAACGGCCAACCGCCGCGCGTCACCGCGGCGCCCGGCCTCCAGATGCGTGGCAAGCAGGTCGGGAGCGGCGATGGTGTCGTCGTTGATCATCAGCAATCGCTCGCCGCGCGCCAAGGTCACGCCGTGGCGGCGGGCGGCGCCGGCGCCGGCGTTGGGCTGAGCGGAGAAACGGAAGGGAAACGGCGCGTGGAACGCACGGCAGAAGCCTGGGGTTTCATCGCTGGAGCCGTCATCCACAACGATGACTTCACACTCGTCCGGAGGCAGCGTTTGCTCACCCAATGCTTGCAGGCACCTTTCCAACGTGGTCCGGCGGTTGTGGGTGGGAATGATGACGCTGATCGCGGGAGCGCGGCAGGCGCCGCGGCGGCCGCGAGGGCGCGCCGCCGCATTGGCCGGAGCCGCCGCGGCAACCGGCGCTTTCTGTTCCCGCCGCGCGATCCGTTCCAGCAGCGCTTGGATCCGCGGCAGGAGCGGATTGGCTGGGTGGCGCGCCAGGTTCAGCGCGTGCCCGCACTGATGGCGGGCGGCGTCAAAACGTCCCGCCGCCAGCTCCCGCTGCGCGAGGTCGAGATAGCGGCGGGCGCGAAACTGAACGCGCTCGCTTCCCGGCTGATGGGTCAGCACATCCGGGCACATTTCCTCCACCCATAATGGCGACACGGCGGTAAACGGCCGGCCCGGCTGCACCGGCTGGGCCATCACTTGATCCAGTGTTTCGCGCATGCGCTGCGCCAAGCGCGCCGGCGAAAACGCCGCCGCCGCGTGTTCGCGGCCGGCGGCCGACAGCCTGCGCCATAGCGCTTCGTCCCGATAGAGGCTGACGACGCGGGCGGCAAACGCCGCGGGTTCGTCCGAGATCAAGGCCGTCTCGCCATCGCGGAGATCCATGCCTTCGGCGCCGCAGGTGGTCGTCACGAAAGGCAGCCCGTAGCGGAGGGCGGCGAGGTTCTTGGTCTTGATTCCGGTGCCGAATGCGATGGGGCAGACCGCCAAACGATGGCGGGCGAACACCGGCGCCAACTCCGGCGCGAAGCCGTCGGGAACCACGCCGGGATGGCGGCTATATTCGGGCGGCAGATGGGATCCAACCAGGTGCAGCTGGGCCTGCGGCAACTGGGCCCGAACCAGGGGCCATATCGTCTCGAGAAACCACTCGATGCCCTGGCGGTTGGCGGCATTGAGGTATTCGCCGAGGAAGACGATGCCGCCGCGGGCCTCCCACCCTGGACCCGGCGGCGCCAGTTCGGCGATGGGGGGCAAAACCTCGATCGCAAGATCGGGATCGCGCGCCAGCAAGCTGTCGCGATCCGCGGTGGACACCGCCCAGACCATATCCGCGCGGCGGTACGCATCCAGTTCCCGGACGGAGTAGTTGTAGGCGCGCTCCCGGTCCGTCCATTCCCCCGTCAGCGCGGCGAGCCGTTCCTCGCGCAGCCCATGATGATCTTCGCTCAGCACGATGATGCGGGCGCCGGGCGCCAGGCTGCGAATCAGTTGCACATACTGCTCCGAGCATGCCCAAACGTTCCAGTGCCAATGCGACACCACCGCAAGATCAAAACGGGAGTCGCTGAGCAAGCGCTCGATGCGGGCCGCGCCAGGCGCGTCGCTCAGCCACCGCGTGCGCGGCGCATCGCAGTAGAAGATGCGATCACACAACTCGGCGAGCGGCCGCAGGTATCGTTCTTGGCCGGCGCCGGCGCGGGCAAAGTAGGTGACCGCATGGCCTTGGCGGCGCAGCTCCGCCAGCAGCACGGCAACGCGTTGCTCGGCGCCGCTGCGGTCGGCTTCCGGCAACTGATCGTGAATCCAAAGGATGCGCAACCCCGCCGCCAAGGGATTGGGGACTGGCTCCCGCTCCCGCGCGGCCGTGGCGGCGGCGCGCAGCGGCTCCGGCGCGGCGATGCCGCCGTGCAACGCAACGGCGTGTTCCAGCACGGGCGCGGCGATGGACCAGCGTTCCTCCGACGCCCATATGCGGCCAAGATCGGCGAGAACCGCCCCATTCCTGGCCTCCAGTTCCAGCGCATGCAACCAGCCGGTCTCCGCGCCTTTCATATCGCCGAGCAAGCGCCGGGTTTTGGCCCAGTCGCTCCAGGCTTCCGCGGTGGGCGCGTGACGCAGCACCGCGGCGAAAACGCCGGACGCGCGCTCGACCTCGCCCTCGCGCAGGTATTGCACGGCTTGTGCGTAGCGCTCATTCGCTGGTTGCGGGAAATCGGTCATGGCGTTGCATTAGCGGCGGCTTACCGCCGGCCGCTCGGTGCGGGCTTCCCGATTCGCGGTTGCACGCAGCGTGCCGTTAGGAGCACGCGGCCAACCGTTGGTAATGCGCGGGCTCGACACCTTTGCGAATGGCCCCGCACGTGCGAATTACCGGCCAGGCCGCGATCCCGCGGTTGGAATACTCTTATGGCCGTCGCTCCCAACGCCGCTCCCCAGGATCCCGAAACCGCCGCCATCCGCCTGGCGCAAGAGTTGGTGCACCATCCGAGCGGCGAACGCTGGAACAATTGGGCTGCGGCCCAGGCGCAATCCGGCCGCTATGAGGAAGCCTTGGCGGGCTTCACCTGCGCGCTGGAGCTCGATGCCGGCAACCCGATCTTCATGGGCAACCTGGCTTGGGTTGCGGTGGAACTGCGGCGCTGGCGGCAGGCGGCCCATTGGGCCGCGGAGGCGTTAGCCCACTTGCCGCCGGGGGCCGGGCCGGCGCGGGCACGGCTGGAGGAGTTGCGCGCGCAAGCGGCCGCCCAACAGCCGCCATGGAGCCCAGAGCAAGCGGCGCAGTGCCTGTCGGCGTTCCGCGGCGATGACGGCAACGAGCGGGAGTATTTCGCCACCCATCAACGGCGCTATCTAGCGACGTTGGACATGGTGCCGGCGGCGCGGCCCGGCGCGAGACTGCTGGAACTTGGCGCCGCGTTTCACCACTTGACGCCGGCGCTGCGGCTCCTGGCGGGATATCAGGACATCCGTTGCTCCGACGTGTGGCAAGGCGATGCCACCGCCGAGCATGTGGTCCGCGCCTCCGACGGCCAAGTGGAACGCTTCCAGGTGGATAATTTCGACGCGGAGCGCGGCGCGTGGCCCTACGCCGACGGCAGTTACGATGTGGTGCTGTGTTGCGAAATGCTGGAGCATTTGGCCCTGGATCCGATGGCCATGCTGAGCGAAATCAACCGCGTCCTGCGGCCGGGCGGCCATTTGCTGCTGACCACGCCCAACCTGGCCAGCGCCAAGGCGATCGCCTGGCTGGCGCGCGGCGAATCGCCCTATTGCTGGAGCCAGTTCGAGCCCCGCGGCATACCCACCGACCGCCATAACCGCGAATACACCACGAGAGAGGTCGTCCGCCTGCTGGAATGCGCCGGCTTTGCGCCGGTCCGGGTCACGACCGAGACGTTTTACTGGCCGCAGCCGCCGGCGGTATTCGCGCAACTCGCCTCTCTCGGCTACCCTTTGGCCCGCCGCGGCGACACGACCATGGTGCTGGCGCGGAAAGCCGGGCCGGTGAAGGACCGCTATCCCGAAGAGTTCTATCAAACCCGCGGCACGCAGCAACAGCGCCGGGATTTGGACCGGTAGGCCAATTGCTTGGCGCGGGCCCCAGCCCCGCCTGCGGCGGGGCGTCCCGCTTGCGCGCCGGCTGGGCCGGGGACCCCAGCCCGCCTCGGCCCGGCCAGCGCGTCGCCCCACCCCAACGCGCACCGCTGCGCATTGGGGACCCCGGCTTTGGGGGCCGCGCCGCTTCGCTGCAGGGCGGGCCGCAACGATTGCCAAAGCGCCCGCGGCGCAGGGGAATTTCGCGGCCTTTCCGCGCCCGCTTTGCTCCCCGAGCAAAAGGCGCGGCCCCCGCGAGCGGCGCGCGGCCTAGGCGCCGGCGGTTCCCTAGGGAAGGTAGGAAAACAAGTTCGGCTGCGAGAGAAGTTTGGACTCGGCGTTCATCGTCGCCTGGCTGGCGACTTGGTTCTGGCTGAGTTGGGTGGCGACCTGAGCCATGTTCGCGCCGGCCAGCGTGGCAGCCTGCTGCGAAAGCTGGACGCTCTCGGTGCTTAGGAACGTGTCCAGCGATTGCAGCCGTTGCTGGGTGGCGCCGTAGAAGGTGCGCTGCGTCGTGACCGCCTGAAACGCCGACTGCACCTCGGCGCCGGCGGCTTGAATGGCGCTGGCGCTGTTGGCGTTCAGCGCGGCGGTTAAATCATGCAGGGCTTGGAAGACGTCCGCCCCGCTGGTGTTGAAGATCTGGCTGCCCGGCAGGTTGACCTGAACGTTTTGGCCCGGCCCTAGCTGCACCGAATTGCTGTTGTTGTTGCCGGCGTACTGCACCCCGGAGGGAGAGGTGGCGTTGAGCACGTAGGGTGGGGCGGTGCTGGCCGTGCCGCCGAACAGATACACCCCTTGATACGTCTGGTTGGCCGCTTGCAGCACTTGCTGCTGCAAATTGGCGGTCTGCGTCGCCAGCGCTTGCCGCTGGGAGGCGGACATGGTTCCGTTCGCGCCCTCGGTGGCCAGGCTGATCGCCTGCGACAGGGTTTGCACCACGGTGTTGAGACTGGCGTCGGCCACGGAAAGCTGATTTTGCAGCATCGAGGAGCTTTGCTGGTATTGGTCCGTCGCTCCCGCGGCCGCGCGATTTTCGATGTAGGCCGCGGTGGCGGCGGGATTGTCCGACGGCTGACTCACGGCCAGACCGCTCGAGAGTTCGGCCAGCGCTTGATTCTGCTGCTGCTGGAGCGATTGCAGGTTCTCCAGCAACTGCGGCGTGGGATTGGGATTGACGCGAAGGCTGCCCATCATTCACCCGAAACGCTACGGCACCATCTGCATGGCGCTTTGCATCATGGCGTTAATGGTGCTGGCCACCTTGGCCGCGGCGTCATAGGCCTGCTGGTACTGCATCAGGTGGGCGGCTTCCTCGTTGAGGGAGACGCCGCTGACCGCGCCGAGTTGGTTCTGCAAACCGGCGAGCAATTGGGCGCCCGCCTGTTGCCGAACATTGGCGTTCTGAATCTCCGTGCCCAGTTGCGAGACGGCGTTGGCGTAATACGCATCCGGGGTTTGGCCGGCGACGATCGGCTGGTTGCGCAGATTCGCCAGCGCGACGGCGTTGCCATTGCTGCCCGCCGTGCCGTCGGAGCTGGCGGCGATGTCGGCGGGGTTGCTGATGGCCAGCGAGAACGCGGCCGCGGCGCCGGTGACGCCCGCCGGCGGGGGATTGAAGAGATTCCCACCGGCCGCCCCGGATAGCGTGTACCCCGCCTGATTCTGGGTGTTGACGGCGCTGGCCAAACCGGCGGCCAGCGTGTCCAACTGGCTCTGCAGTTGCGGAATCGCTTGGTCCCGCGCCTGGATATATCCGCCCAGCTCACCACCGCCGGCGCTGGCGCCCAGCGCGGTTGTGATGTCCGTGCCTTGGGCGTAGACGTCGTGCATGCCGGTGGCGGCGTTGACCTGGGTGGTCAAAGCCTGGCTTTGGCCGCCGACCACCAAGGCTCCGCCGCCGACGGTGGTGAGGTTCACCATGCCGCTGTTGGTGGTGACGGACTGCACTTGCACCAGTTGCGACAACTGGGAGATCAGCTGCGTCCGCTGGTCGCTGAGCTGCCCGGCGCCGGAGGAGTTGGGCGGCAGGCCGCCGATCTCGGCGTTGACACCGGCAATCTGCTGGCTGAGGCTGTTGACCTGGGCGACGGTTTGCAGTACCTGCTGGTCGGCGTTGGTTCTCTGGCTGGCGAGCTGCGCCGCGGTCTGGTTGAAGCCGCTGGCCATGGTTTGCGCCGCATTGAGCACCGCTTGCCGGGTGGGCGTATCGGTGGGCTGCGTTTCCAGCTGCTGGAGGCTGTTGAAGAAGTTGCCGATGTCGCCTTCCAGGCCCGTGCCCTGGGTTTCCGCGAACATCTGCTGCACCGGCTGCATGGCGCCCTGGAACGCCGCCGCCTGCCCGTTCTGCTGCTGCTGCTGCTGGATCTGATTGGTGATCAGCGTGTCGGTAATGCTGCGCACGCCGGTCAGCTCGACGCCGGCGCCGTACTGCACGTTGCCGATGGTCTCCGGCGGCATGGGCGCCAGCTCCGCGACTTGGCGGCTGTAGCCCGGAGTATTGGCGTTGGCCACGTTGTTGGCGGTTACCGCCTCCGCGCCCTGGCTGGCTTGCAGCGCCGATAGGGCGATCGCCAGTCCGCTGCTTAGGCTCATGCCCGCACCTCCCGCGTAGCGGTGCTCCACAACAACGGCTCGGGCGACGCATCCTCGGCGTAGACCGGAGCATAGGCGCTGAGATGGCGCAACCGCAGGCCGATGACCCGCTGCGACTCACGCAGCAGGGTCATGTAGACCTCATTGATCTGGCGCACTTCCTTGGCCGTGGCGGCCAGCGCGCTCAGCAGCGCGGCGGTGGACTCCTCGCTCCGGGCCGGCATGTCCGGCGGAGCCGCCGCCAGTTGGCTCCGTAACCCATCCAGTTCGCGCGCGCGGCGCCAAATATCCTCGGGGCGGTCCTCGGTCCAATGTTCCACCGCCGCGTGCAAGGCCGCGGCCAACTGCGTCAGCACCTCCATGCGGCTGGCCGCGGACGCCGCCTTCCGCGCCACGCGCGGACGCCCGTCGGGCCGGGCGGTGCTTTCCAGGGTGGGCAGAGTCGAGGTCATGGTCGCGTCAGGGTTTGCTAGGCGGATTCGTCCAATTGGTGCTCCGGCTCGGGATCGGCCGGCTCGCCGTCGGCCTCAATGGCGGGATCGGGCATCGCGCGGCGCGAATCTTGCGAACGCCGCCGCCGCTGGGGCGCACCCTCCCGGCCTGTGGGCGAAAACTCCCCGGGGCTGATCGGGGGAATCGGATTGGTGAAGTCCGCCATCGCCGCGCCGCATAATTGTTAACCTTGCCGTCCGGTCAAGTCGGTGATCATCGCTTGCGCTACCTGCGCGGGATTCACGTTATAGGTTCCATTGGCCAGCGCATCCCGCAGTTGGGCGACCCGCTGGGACCGCAGCTCCGGGGCTGCGTTGAGCTGAGCCTTGAGCCGCGAAATGGTCTCCTGGCCGGTGCGCAACGACGCGGTGTCTTCTCCCCCGGCGACCGGGGCCGTGCCGTGGTTCGACCCACCTCGCCCTGGCGAGTTCAGGCGATCCAATTGCGGACCGGCGGCTTGCGGATTGGAGGTGATTTTCATGGGGGCCTCGGCGCCCCAAGCTGCGCTCAGGGCATGATTTCGCTGTTCAAGCTACCTATCGGCGCCGACGGCGAAGACTTTAGCTCCTTTGCCGCGGCGGCAACCCCATTCACATCAGCACGTTGCGGGCCGTTCCCGGAGCCCGGCCCCCGCTCCACGGCCGGCGCCAGCGACCGCACCATCATGGTGGCCAGGCCAATGCCCCCGTCCCGGGAGATCGCCTGGGTCACCGCTTCAAGCCCCGTGCTGTCCACGGCGCTATAGATGGGGTTCCGGGCGGAGGAGTCCCCAAAGCCGCTGTGCTGCATCTCTTTCCACCAATGCGCCAGCAGAATGGCTTCGAACTCCTGCGCCGCGTGGCGCAGTTTGTCCATTTTCTCCGCCACCGGTCCCATCGGTGGGGCGGGCGGGGTTAAGAAAGTCTTGATCATTAGCGAGCCCTAATTCATGCCGCCTCGCCGGCCGCGGCCCTAGCCTTGTACAATCCCTGGCCCTAAATCACCTTGAGCCGGGCGTGCAGAGCGCCCTGCGCTTGCAGCGCTTGCAAAATCGCCACGATGTCCCGCGCCGTGGCGCCGATGGCATGCAGCCCGCGGACCAGATCCTGCACCGTGGCGCCGGCGGCCAGGGAGATGCGGCGCGTGGGAGTTTCCTGCGCCTGCACCTGAGTCTTCGGCACGACGATCGTCTTCCCCCGCGAAAACGGCTGGGGCTGAGACACCTGATAGCGGGTCGAGATCTCGATGGCCAAATCGCCATGCAAGATCGAAACCGGCCCCAACGTCACGTTCTGGCCCAGCACCACGGTTCCCGTGCGTTCATCCACGACCACCGTGGCCGGGTTATGCACGGGCACCGACACTTCCTCAATTTGCGCCATCAAATCGGGAACCGACTGCGTCCCGCGGGTGACGCGAATGCAGCGACTGTCCACCGCCACCGCGGCGGCGCGGCCCAGCTTGGCGTTGATGGCGCGGGCGGCGTCCACGGCGGTCAGGAAGTCGGGATGGCGCAGCAGCAGGTTCAGGTGCGTCGCGGTGTCGAGATTGACCGCCACGCCGCGTTCCACGATGCCGCCATCCGGTATGATGCCGACGTTGCTTTGGTTCAGCTTCACGCTATTGCCGCCGCCCCCGGCTAAATATCCCCCCAGCGTCACCGCGCCCTGGGCATCGGCGTAGGTCACGCCATTGGGGCCCATCAGCGGGGTCATCAACAGCAATCCGCCCTGCAAGCTCTTTGCGTCGCCAATCGAGGACACGGTCACGTCAATGCGGTTGCCGGGGCGGGCGAACGGCGGCAGTTGGGCGGTGACGAATACCGCCGCGGTGTTATACGTCTGCGCCTGCGCCGCGTTGAACTGGACGCCCATGCGCTTGAGGACATTGGCCAGGGTTTGAATGGTAAACAGCGTCTGCCGCTGATCGCCGGTTCCATCCAGCCCGACGACCAGGCCATAGCCGATCAGGGAGTTGCCGCGCACGCCCTCCAGCGTGGCAATGTCGAGCAGCTTGGCGTCGTCCTGGCTCGCCGGAGCCACGGCCGCGGAATGCGCGGCGGACGAAGCCGGCGTGGGCACCGCGGCCACCGCCGCCAGGCCCGGCCAGAGCAGCGCCGCGGCCAGCAGCCAAGCGCGGCGTCGGCGCGCGGCAGGAGAGTTTGCGCGGGATATCCAAATCGCGCGCCAGCCGCTTCGGCTCCTGGCGGGCCGCACGCCGCAGCGGATCCGGAAAAGAACGTGGCGGAGTTTCACGATTGCAGCCATCAGAATTGGAAAATTTTGAGCAAAATGCGGGTGAGCAGGTTGGGTTGCCGCGTAATATCGCTGAGCACCCCTTTGCCCTGCAGTTCAACTTCCAGATCGCCCAAGGAGGTGGACAGGACGGAGTTATCGGGGGCGACATCCTCCGGCCGCACCAGGCCGCGCAGGATGGCGGTCTGCCGCTCATTGTTGATCTCCACGCTGCGCCGAGCCTCGACCACCAGCACGCCGTTCGGCAGCACATCCACGACCTGACCGGTGAGATCGGTGGTGAGTTCGCTGGTGCTGTTGGTTTGTCCCTGGCCATCCAGCGTCTCGGTGGAGCTCGGCGAAAATAGGTTGGCCAGCCCGCTGCGCGGCCCGATCAGTCCTAGGGCTTCGGTCAAGCTGCTTTGCGCGCTGAAGTCCCGCTGCGCTTTGATGGTTCCCGAGCCGACCGCGACGGTGTTCTCCAAAACGTGAATGGTGATCAAGTCACCGGTTCGCAGGGCCTGAACATCGCTGGCCAGGTTGGTGAAGGGCCCGCCCGCCTGCCACAAGCTGGCGGCTCCGGCCGCGGGTGGCAGCGGAGCGGGCAGGGCTAGCCGCGCCAGATAGGCGCGCAATCCGGGATCCGCGCCGCGCGTGACGCGCGCCTTCGGGCGGCTGGCCAATGCGGGCGTGGCCGTCAATACGGCCAATGCCAGCGCGACGCCTAGCCGCTTGGGCCACTGGGAGGAGCGGGTTGACGGGTTCACAAGTTCGCCTCCAATTGGTTCTTCCCGGTCACCGTGCCGGTGATAAAGCGGCGGTTTGCAGGGTCTTCCAGCCGGACCAACTGTCCCCGCCGGCCCTGTTGCAAGGGTATGACCACCAACTCGATGCGCATGCCGGCGCTCACGATGGTGAGCAATGCGGGCCGGTGGGGATGCACCAGCAACGGGCCGCGGCGGCGCGGCTGCCAACGTTCGCTCGGGCGCGCGCGCCGCGGGGCAACAACGGGCAGGTCGCCGGGCACCGAAATCCAGAACGGCAACAGGCGGGGCAGCGCGGCGGCGCGCAGCCGGAATAGCGTGCGGTGCTGCACGCGGTCCGGGCGAATCGCCATCACTCGCAGCCGCGCATCCGCGGGCAGCGCAACCGGCGCGGTCAAAGTCCCCGCCGGCAAGTCGGCCACGCGGCGCGCCAATTCCTGGTCGTCGCGTCGCGACAACGCGGCGGCCAAGACCGAGCGCAAGCTCTTTGCGGGCCCAGGCGCTGCGTGGGTAGCCGCCGCGGCGTTCCGCCCTACGGCACCGGACTGGACACAGCTCCGCTGCTGGATGATACCCT
>DAHUYO010000097.1 GCA_027315185.1 Acidobacteriota bacterium | reverse complement strand
GCCGGCGCCATCGCTCCCGCATTCCCTCGATCCATCCGTCATCCAGCAGCAACACCCCCAGCGCCAGCATGATCCAGTTGATGAAGGCGTAATTCGCCGTCAACGCCAATCCCACCTGAAATACCGTGCTCACCACGAACAGCCCCAGCCGCAGCCGCCGCGTCGTGAACAGCAGCCACACCAGGCCCAGCTCCAGCGCCAGCGTGGCCAGCGCCATCACCGCCTGAAAACCGTGCGGCAAATGCTGGCAAAAATAGCCGATCCACGTGGGGAGCGGGTTGTTTTGGTAGTACTGATCCAGCGCCGTCAGGTGGCGCCACTCCGGATCTCCGCCCAGCCACTTCGCCAGCCCGGATTCGAAGTAAATGCGGAACCACAGCCATTGCAGCAGGAACACGCTCGCCGGCGTCGGCGCCTTCTCCCGCCCCAACCCCGGCTGCCGTCCCGCCGGAGCCAGAAACAGCGCGATCAGCCCCGCCGCCAGCAGCATTCCGTCGGATTGGTAATTGGAGAAATCCCGCGCCGCCGCCACGAAGGACAAGTACAGCACCTCCGCTGCCGCCACTGCCGCCCTCGGCCAGAGGTTCAGCGTCAGCAGCGCCGACGCCGCCAGGCCCGCCCACGCCAGCGCTTGCAGAGCCGCATGTCCGTTCCCCAGCCACAGCAGCGTGGGCGCCAGCCAAAACCGGCTCAGTCCGAAGTGGGCCGCCACGGCGCGCAGATAGTCGCGCGCCGGCAACAGCCCCCGCGGTCCAATCAGGCCGTTGATTTGGAAGAGCAGGGAAAAAAACGCGGAAAAAAAGATCAGCCCCAGCCCGCGGAGAAAAATCCACCGCGGCCATACGTGGCTGCTTGCTCCCGCCGCTTCCGGCGCCAGCCACCAGCCCAAGAATTGGCGTGGGCCTCGGGTTCTCCAACGCGGCTTCATCGCGCCGCCGGCCGACGCCGGCCGCGGCGGCGCTCCCCAGCCGCCCCTGCGAGCGCGTCGTCCGGCCGCCGCGCCGGATTACTGATTGAGCCCGTGCGTGCCGATCTTGGCCAACAAGGTCTTATACGAAACGCCCAGCCGCTCCGCTGCTTTGCTCTTGTTCCACTTGCACTCTTGCAGCGTGCGCAGCAGCAGCGTGCCCTCGGCGATGCGCGCCGCCCGGTCGGAGACCTCTCCCAGCGTTCCTTCCCAATGGAACCCCTCCGGCAGCCCCAGTTCCGCGGCCTGCGGCAGCGTGGCGCTGCGCCGGGGTTGGATCTGCAGATGCTCCGCCGTGATTTCCTCGCCATCGGCTAAGATTACGGCCCGCTCGATCGCGTTTTGCAACTCCCGCACGTTGCCCGGCCAGTGATAGGCCAGCATCGCCTGCTTCGCCGGCGCTCCCAGCCGCAGCACCGGCCGCTTCAATTCCCGGCAAAACTGCAACACGAAGGCGTTGGCTAGGGCCAGCACGTCCTCGCCTCGTTCCCGCAAGGGCGGAATGGTGATGGGAAACGCCGCCAGCCGGAAATACAAATCCTCGCGAAATTGCTTCTCGGCGACCGCCTGTTGCAGATCGCGGTTGGTGGCGGTGATGATGCGGACGTCCACCTGAATCGTCTGCACGCCGCCCACGCGCTCGAACTCCCGCTCCTCCAAGACGCGCAGAATCTTCGCCTGGATCGCCGGCGGAATCTCGCCGATCTCGTCCAAAAAAATCGTCCCGCGGTGCGCCAGTTCGAACTTCCCCAGCTTGCGCGCCGTTGCCCCGGTGAACGATCCCTTTTCATGCCCGAATAGCTCGGTCTCGACCAGCGACTCCGGAATCGCCGCGCAGTTGATGGCCACGAACGGCTGCTGCGCCCGCGGGCTCAGGTGGTGAATGGCACGGGCGAACAACTCCTTGCCGGTGCCGCTCTCGCCCAGCAGCAGCGCCGTGGTCCCCGTGCCCGCGATGCGTTGCAGCGCCGCCGCCGCCTGCCGCATGCTTTCGTGCTCGCCGATGATCCGCGGAAATCCGTACCGCGCCGCGAACTCCTCCTTGAGCAGGATGTTTTCCCGCAGGAGTTGCACCTGGCTGATGGCCCGCCGCAACAGCAGCGTCAGATGCGCCAAATCCAGCGGCTTTTGAATGAAGTCATAGGCCCCTTCCTTCATCGCCCGCACCGCTTCCTCGATCGAGCCGTACGCCGTCATGATGATCACCGGCGTGTGCGGTGCGTGCTCCTGCACCCCGCGCAGCACCTCCAGCCCGCTGCCTCCCGGCAGCTTCAAATCCGTCAGCACCGCCGCGAATTGATGCCGCCGCAGTTGTTGCGCCGCCGCCGCCACGTCGCCGGCGTCGCTCACCTCGAAACCTTCATTGCCGAGGGCGGTTTTCAGCATCAGGCGGAGGTCGTGCTTGTCCTCCACCACCAGAATGGGTTCATGAGGCACTGAGCCGAATGTAGCAGATTCGCTTGCCGCCGCTGCGCCCGCCGCCGCGGTGATATGCTGGCCCGGAGTTCAGTGCCGCGTTCAGTGCCGCCGCCGCGCGTCCCCGCTTCCCAAGCGGCCTGCTGCCGCGGTTCCTTTCCGCCAACCTTTACCCATGCCCGAACGTATCTCCGCGCCGACCGTCGTTCCCGCCGCCGGCTCCAAGCCCAAGCGCATTGAGGAATTCTTTGGCCGCGTCAACAGCGGCGCCAGCGCCGTCAGCATTGCCCGGATGGTTAGTCCCGGCGGCTGGGTCGAGCCCGGTCAAACACCAGAGTTTGATGAGTACACCGTTGTTTTACGCGGTGTCTTGCAGGTAGAGAGTGCCGCCGGTTGCTGGCGGATCGCGGCCGGCCAGGCTATCCTGGCCCGCCGCGGCGAATGGATCCGTTATAGCACCCCCGACGCGGCAGGCGCGGAATACATCGCCGTATGCCTTCCAGCATTTGCTCCCGCCGCGGTCCATCGCGACGCCGAATAACCAGCTCCCGCGCCCGAATCGCGCGTTTGCGCTAGGGACAGAGTCGGCGCGAACCGGCCGCCGACATTCCCTGCGTTGCCTAAGGCGCGCGGAAGAGCGCCGCGGCCAGGGCAGCGCGGCACGGAGTAACCCGCCCCGTAACGCTGTGGAGTCAACTCATCCGGGGGGGTTGACAAGCTCGACATATTTTGTCAATCGTAGTGCTATTTGGTCCACACGGAGGATGGTTTATGTGTGGCAACTTGGTCGCGCCCGATTGGCGTCAGGGCTTGAGCCCCCGCAAGCGCCAGATCATGGAAGCGATCTGCCGTGGTCTGGCCCGCAAGGAGATCGCCGCCCATTTGGGCATTTCTCCCGAGACAATCAAGCAGCATACCCAGGAGCTCTATCAGCTGGCCGGTGTTCATTCCGGCAAGGAGCTTCTGGCGCAGCTCATGGATTTCCGCTGGCCGCAGCCATTTGCTGGGCTGCTGGCCGCCATGAGCCGTGGGGACCTGCACCAGGCGGTGCTGGCCAAGGCCGGCGAATTGTTGCCCGCCGCCCGCCCTCGCCTAGTCGCGATGCCGGACCTGGCGGAACCGGCTCGCCAGGCTGTCAGCCGGGGTGAATGCTGGGTGGGGCATGGCGGGCCCGGCGAGGTCTTCTATGTCCCCTGTTGGCTGCCTCCCGACTATGTGGCGCTCGCCGTCAGCGCTCCCGTGTTACCGGGCGGCGCTCTCATCGAGCAAATGCAACTGCTGGGCATGGTGGCGCAAGCTCGCGCCGCTTGGTTGCCGTCCGCCGATGCGGCGACGCCAAACCCGCGGCCGAAGTTGCCATCGGCGGAGTTCGCGGCTTCGGGTCCGCCGTTGCCGGCGCCGTCTGCGTAGCGCTGCCGCGCGCCGGCCGCCCGCACCCCTTAACGCGGTGCGCCGCCCCGCGCCGCCCATCGGCGGGCGCGACTAAACTGAGAAGCGATGCCCGCCTCGCCGCCCGCCGCCGCTCCGGCGCCTGCTGTCCTGCGGGCCCGCCTCGCCGCCATTCTCGCCCCGCTGGCCGCACCGGAACCGCCGTTCGCCGCCTACGCCGCCGCCGCGCGGCAGCTGGAGCGTGAGATCGCCCCGCATGCGGCCGCCGCTGGCCTGCGTCCCGTCCGCGCCTTCCTGGCCCGCTCCGTCACCGTTGAACCTTGGTTGCCATTCCTCCGCGTCGAGGCCGTCCGCGCCGGTTTTTGGCTGGCAACCACCGTCGGCGGCTACGGCAGTTTCATAGACGAACTGATGAATCCCCATGGCGCGTTACACTCCGCCGCGCCAGATGTAGTGCTGTTTTTGCCCGACCGCGAGGATGTCGCCGGCCAGCTCCGCGCACTCTGCGCCGCCGGTGATGGCTCGGCCGTGGTCCGAGAAGCCGAATCCGCCGCCCAGGGCCTGGAGGACCTGCTCACTGCCTGCCGCCGCTATTCGCCTCGCGCCCGCTTGCTGGTCCAGGGCTTGGTGCTGCCTCCGGAACCCGCGCTGGGCGCCGTCGCCGACGCCAACCAGTCCTACGGCGAGGCCTGGGCCGTGAACCAGCTCAACCACCGCCTGGCCGTCGTCTGCCGCCGCCTCGGCGACGCCGTTTTCTTCGACCAGGACGCCCTCGCCGCCGCCCACGGCCGCGCCACCTGGCGCGAGGAGCGCATGTTCCGCTTCAGCCGGGTGGCCGTCGCCGCCCCGCGCTTTCCCGCCTACGCCGCCGCCCTCGTCCGCTGCCTCCGCGCCCTGTATTTCCCTCCGCGCAAGGTGCTCTGCACCGACCTGGATAACGTCCTCTGGGGCGGCATCCTGGGGGAGGATCTCGCCGCCGGCATCGCTACCGGAGCCGCTTTTCCCGGCAATTGCTACCGGGAATTCCAGTTGCAACTCCGCCATCTCGCCGCCCGCGGCGTTCTGCTCGCCATCGTCAGCAAGAACAATGAAGCCGACGTGCGTGAAGCCTTTGCCCGCCGCCGCGCCGACCTCGCCCTCGGCCTGGAGGATTTTTCCGCCCTCAAGATCGGCTGGGAGGACAAAGCTGCCTCCCTACGCGCCCTGGCCTCCGAGTTGTCCCTAGGCCTGGACAGTTTTGTCTTCGTGGACGATTCCCCCGTGGAGTGCGAAGCCGTCCGCCGCCAATTGCCCGAGGTGCTGGTCCTGCAAGCCCCCGCCGCCGAGCCGTGGCGGCTGGCCCCGATGCTCGCCGCCTGTCCCGCCTTCGACACCTTGGCGATCACTGCGGAGGACCGTCGCCGTGGGCAGGAATACCAAGCCCAATCCCGCCGCGCCGTCCTCCAGCAATCGGCCGCCAGCCGCGAGGATTTCTTGGCCTCCTTGCAAATGATCTGCGAGATCCTGCCCGCGGCCGACGCCCCCATGGAACGCGCCGTCCAGTTGACTCAAAAGACCAATCAGTTCAACCTCACCACCCGCCGCTATGCGGCCGCCGATATCGAGCGCTTTGCCCAATCCCCGGGCGGCCAAGCCTTGGCCATCCGTGTTCGCGACCGCTTCGGCGATGCCGGCGTCGTCGGCCTCGCCCTCTGCCGCCGGGAAGGCGCCGACTGCCGCATAGATACCTTCCTGCTTTCCTGCCGCGTCATCGGCCGCGGCGTGGAAACCGCGCTGCTATGGCATCTCGCCCGCCAGGCCCAGGCGCAGGGCGCTGGCCGCCTGATCGGCGAGTTCCTGCCCACCGCGAAAAATGCGCCTTGCGCGAGCTTTTACGCCGACCACGGCTTCCAACCCGCCGGCGCCACTGCCGACGGCGCCGGCTGGCTTTACCAGTTCGACCTCACCGCCGCTATTCCGCCCCATCCCGCCTGGATTCATCTGGTCCTGGCGCCCAGCGCCGCTTAGGCTAATGAATTCTCCAGGGCCGTCGCGCCCGCCCATCCTCCCGTGGAACAGGCTTCCGCCTGTCCGTTTCCGCCGCTGGCGGGACGCCGTCAGAACCCGAGTGCGCACGCAGCGCCGGAGCCCTACCCCACGCGCGGCCGCACCAGTCCAGGCCGCGCCGAGCGGGCGGAAAGTGCTATGCGCCTGCGCGGAGGAGCGTGGAACCGGCTTTAGCCTGTGTTACGGCAGGCTTCAGCCTGCCGGCGCCCGGCCCGCGTAGAGCAAGGCCGTTCCCCCCCGCCCAGTCCTACCTGGGCGCTGGGCCCTGAACGACCTGCACCAGCCGCTGCGGCTGAATCCACTTCCTGAAGGCCGCCTGCACCTGCGCCGCCGAAAGCTGCAGATAGGCCCGCGCCGCGATGTACGGCTCATTGAGCGGCAGCCCCAGGTCGGCCCTGGAGAGCCAGCCTTCGGCGATGCCGTCCACGCTGGATTCGCTCAGCGGAATCTGCCGCAGCAGTACCGCCTTGGCTTCGGTCAAATGGAACTGCGGCACCGGCTGCTGCCGCATCTGCTCCAAATCCCGCTGTACAATGGTCCGCGCCTTGGAGACGTTCGGCGGATCGCAGCCGAAGTTGACCGTGTACGTGGCGCGCCGCCGGCCGGCGTCGAACGACGACGCCACGTAATACACCAGCCCGCTGTTTTCCCGCAGGTCGCGGTAGAGCCGGCTGGCGAACAGCCCGCCGCCCAGGACGTAATTGCCCAACTGCACCGCGTAATACTGCGGGTTGAACCGGTTCAGGCCCACCGTCTCCGCCAGCGTCACCCGGTCCTGCACCCGGCTGGCATCAGGCACGTGGCTGTTGCCGGGCCGGTTCGGCGGCACCGCCGGCAGCACCGTCGGCGGTTTGGGCCCGTGATTGCGCCAGCCGCCGAAGTCTTGTCGAACCGCGGCCTCGGCCGCCGCCGGCGTAATATCGCCGATGACCACGATGGTGGTCAGGTCCGGCCGGAAGACCCGTCGCTGATAGGCCTTGACCTGCGCCAGCGTCAGCCCCTGCAATGTTCGCGGCGTGGTCTGCCGCAGCGTCGGATCGTGCGGCGGAAACAGCGCCAGGCGCAGCGCGCGGCTGGCCAAATACCCCGGACTTTGCAGCCGCCCCGCCGCCAGACCCGCTTCCTGTCCGCGGCTGATGGCGAACGCCTGCGTCGGCAGCGCCGGGTGCAGTTCGTTATCCGCCAGCAACCGCAGCCCGCGGTCGAACTGCGGCGCCAGCACTTGCAGGGAAAAGTCCGTGCCCGCCGCCTCGTTCGCGCCGATCTGATCCAGCGCCCGCTGGAAGGCCAGCCGGTTCAGCGTCGTGGTGCCGTAGGAGAACAGATCCGACAGTACATCCCCCACGCCATCTTGTCCCTGGGGCGTTTCCAAGTCGGCATTGTGCCGGATGTGGCCGTACACGCTGACCGTGTCGCTGACCTTCTCCGGCTGCACGATCAGCCGCAGTCCGTTCGCCAGGGTCGTCACCACCGGCAGCGTCGTCTGCCGCGGTACGCGCAGGTGAAAAAGCGCCGCCGATGCCCATTTCGGCAAGGGTACGGGTTTCACCCGTTTCGGCGTGAACGACTCCGCCCCGCCGAACGTCGCGTGAGAGACCGGCTTGCCCGAAGGCTGCGGCACCAATAGCGCCCGGATGGAGTGCGCCGGGAGCAGGTATTCCCGCGCCACGCGGTTCACTTGCGCCACCGTCACCCGCTGGATCGCCCGCACGTCATCCTCCGGCGAGCGCCGCCCTTCCACCGCCACCGCCTGCGACCACGCGTTGGCCAGTCCCATGACGGAGTTCTTGTTCAACTCCGAACTCAGCAGTTCGTCCCGCTTGGCCGCCGCCACCAGGCTCGGCGATACGCCCTGGCGCACATCCGCGGCCAGAATTGCTTGCATCTCCGCCAACAGCTGGGTTCCGTTGCCGCCACGGGGATAAGCGGCGAACGCCAGCCCCATGCTGGCCTGCGGCAGCGGTGCCATCTCAAACGTCGCGTACAGCGCCTTGCCCTGCGGCACCAGACCGTACAGCGCTCCGCGTTGGCTGGCCAGCACATCCGCCAGCACTTCCGCCGCCGCGTAGTCGGGGCTGGCCGTGCCCGGCATCCGGTAGGAAAGATAGGCCGAGCCGTACGGCTGGTCGCTGGTAAACTTCAGCGTCTCCGCCTGCACCGGCTGCAAATGCATCGCCGGGCGCGCCGGCAGCTTCTTCGCCGGAATGCCGGCGAACAGCCGCTTCACCTCCCGCACCACCGCCGGCGGGTTCACGTCCCCCACGATGATCATCACGGCATTGTTGGGCGCATACCATTCATCCCAAAACCGCCGCAGCATCGCCGCCGTGGTGCGGTTGAAGCTGGGCCGCGTGCCGAGCCCGATATTCTCCAGCGGCGTGCCCCGGAACATCGCCTTCACCAGCCGGATATAAAAGTGAAAGCTGGGGTTGGAATAATCCCGCGCCACTTCCTGCTCGATCGCCCCCCGCTCTTTGTCCCAGCTCGCCTGCGTGTCGTCCACTCCGCGCATGCGGATGGCCTCGATGTGCAGCGCCAAATCCAAATCCGCCGCCGGCACGTTGAAGAAATACTGCGTCACCGTCTGCTGCGTGTCGGCGTCGAAGTATCCGCCCATCGCCGCCGAGATCTCATTCAGCTGCGCCGCGGAAAGTCCCGGGCTGCCGCGGAACATCATGTGTTCTTGCGCGTGGGCCATGCCCGGAAAATTGGGAGGGGTTTCAATGGCGCCCACCCGGTAGTTCACCATCGTGGTCGCCGTCGGCGCCAGCGTGTTGCGCACCACGATGACCCGCAGCCCGTTCTTCAGCGTGGCCCGCAGCACCGTGCTCCCGTGGTGGGCGGCAGCCGCCGCCGAACACGCCGCGCCCGCCAGCGCCAACGCAACGGACGCCGCTAGCAACAGCGTCAGGCTCCGACACCCCCTGGCGCGCTTCAGTCCCCAGTTTTTAGACATGGATATCCTCGCAAGCCGCCATTATGCCGCAGCCGCGGGCCGCCGCCAGGCGATCCCCGTCCCCATCCTCCCCAGGGGACTGTAGCCGACAGTCCACCCCCGCGCCTTCAGCCAGTGCTAGAATGAATCCAGCCCATGCACAAGGATGTGGAGACATTGCTCGAGGCGCAGGGCCTGGAGCAGCGTCTGAAGGAACTGGACGCCGAAATCAACTCCCTGCCGCGCCGCATCGCCCTCCTCGAAGCTCCCCTCGCCGCTCACCAAGCTGAAATTGACCGCGCCGCCGCCGCGTCCGCCATGGCCCAGGCCGAACGGCGCAAAATCGAGAGCCAGATTCAGGATCTCAAGGCGCGGGTGGCGAAGAGCCGTAACCATTCTGCCGAGGTCAAAACCAATCAGGAGTACAAGGCGGTTCTGGATGAGATCACCTACTCCGAGGGTGAGATCAGCCGTTGCGAGGAGCGCATCCTCCAGTTGATGGAGGAAATTGAAGGCCATGAAGCCGCCGCCCGCGAGGTCGAGGCCAAACGCGCCCGTATCCAGGCCGAGGTCGACGCCGCCAAGGCCGATATCCGCGCCCGCACCGACGCCGATCTGGCGGAAAAACAGCGCCTTCAGGACCAGCTCAGCGAGTTGCGCCAGGGCATCAACCCCAATACCCTGCGTCGGTACGATCGCGTGGCCCGCCTGCGTGGCCAGGCCGTCGCCGTCCTGGATCATTACGCTTGCGGCGCCTGCCGTGTGCGCTTGCGTCCGCAATTCCTCCAGGAAATCACCAGCCGGCCCGAGGAAGTGTTTTTCTGCGAGACCTGCGGCCGCCTGCTGTATGTCGCCGTCGTGACCAGCGAGGCGGCGAACGAGACCACGGCGCCGGTCGCCTAGCGCGCCCCGCGGCCGCCCGCCGCACTGGGGCCGCCATGGCCACGCTCTACCTCATCGCCACGCCCATCGGCAATCTTGAGGACCTCAGTCCTCGCGCTGCCCGCCTGCTGGCCGCCGTCGCCGTCATCGCCTGCGAGGATACCCGCCGCACCGCCAAGCTGCTGGCCCACCTTGGCGTCCACACGCCGCTGCTCAGCTATCACCAGCACAACGAGCCCCGCCGGGCTGCCGAGATGGTGGCCCGGCTGCAAGCCGGCCAAGACGTCGCCCTGGTCAGCGACGCCGGCATGCCGCTGGTTTCCGACCCCGGTCTGCTGCTGGTGCGCGCCGCCATCGCCGCCGGCATCGCGATTGTCCCCGTCCCCGGGCCGAACGCGCTGCTGGCCGCGCTCGCCGCCAGCGGCTTTCCCCCCGAGCCGTTCTATTTCGCGGGGTTCCTGCCCGCCAAGCCCACCGCCCGCCAGCGCCTCCTCGCCGCCTGGCGTCAACGGCCGGAAACCATCATTTTTTACGAAGCTCCGCACCGTTTGTTGGCGGCGCTCGCCGATCTGGAAGCCGCCTTCGCGGCCAGCCGCCCGCTGGCCGTGGCCCGCGAGCTGACCAAATTGCATGAAGAAATCCGGCGCGGCTCCATCCCCGAGCTGCGCGCCTATTTCACCCGCCAGGAGCCCCGCGGCGAATTCACCCTGCTGCTCGGCCCCGGCGCCGCCGTCGCCGAGCCGCTGCCCGCCGAGGCGGCGCACCGCATGCAGGCAGCCGTGGCCGCCGGCCTCGATCCCAAACTCGCCGCGAAAAACATCGCCCGCGATCTCGGCCTGCCCCGCGCCGAGGTCTTTCGCCGCTGGCAGGGCCGCTAACCGCGCGGCGCGAACCCGCGGCTACTTCGCCGCCGCCACCGCCGCTAGCACCCGCCCCAGGCGCTCGGTCACCTGTCGCGCCACCGGCCCCAAGGCGCTGCTCCCGGTCACCGCCAGCATTGTGCCCGCGTCCACCACGCCCGCATAGGTCCGTCCGTCGCGTTCGTATACCACCGCGTTGCAGGGCAGCAACAACCCAACATTGGCGTCGTTGGCCAGCGCCTGCTGCGCCAGCGCCGGATTGCACGCGCCCAAAATGACGTATCGCGGCGAGGCGACGCCGAGCTTTTCTTTGAGCTTGGCTTGGATGTCAATTTGGCATAGGACGCCGAATCCCTCCGCCTGGAGAGCGGCCTCCATGCTGCGCACCGCTTCCGCGAAGCCCAGCTGGACTTCCCGCACCGTGCCATACAGGCAATCGTTGTCCGCCATGTCCGCCTACCGTTCCCGCATCGCCGCCTCGGCCGGCGGATGATGGCGCGCCGGCAGCGGCCGCGCCGCCTCTGCGCCCGCATCGCGATCCGATAGGTTCTGGCGCCGCGCCGCGGCGCCGCAGGCCGCCGACATTCAGGTCGGCACTCCGGCGCGCGGCAAAACCCACTTCATCAGCACCACGTAGCCGCCCAGCACCAAGAGGAAAACCATCCACTCGCCCATGTATTACCCCTTGCTTGTAGCCTATCATCTCGCCGCCCGCCACTTCACAGAGCGCGCATCCGCCCCGCCGTTCGGCGCCCGCTTCCTCTACAATGGGAAAAGGCCCGGTTCGCCGGGCGGGCGGCGCCGCGCCGCGGAATCGAGGTGAATGCGATTTGGCCGAAGTACGACTTCAAGAAGGCGAGTCCCTGGAAAACGCGCTGCGCCGCTTCAAGCGGAAGGTGCAGCAAGAGGACATCGTCAAGGAGGTCAAGCGGCATTCGTTTTACCTCAAGCCGGGCGAAAAAATGCGCGTCAAGCAAGCCCTGGCCCGCAAGCGTAACCGCAAGAAATCCCGCCGCGACAGCGAATAAGCGTCGCGCCGCATTCCTCACCTCCGTTCGGGCCGTGCCGAGGCACGGCCCTTTTCGTCTCCATGCGGCACGCAACACGCCGCCCGCATCCTCGTCCGCCTTCAGCCAGTCTTCAGCGTGGCGCTGGCAGATTTTCTTTCCAAACTCCGAAACATTTGGCGTCCTGCCTGTGTCTAATAGGCATTGCCTAAACCGCTACGGCGGAGGGAACGGAACTACCGGACTGGGAGGTGCGTATGTGGACAGGGATGCAAGCAGGGACGACAAGCGAAAAATTTGCGTCGCGGGATCTCCAGGAGTTGCGCCGCCACATCCTGGCCATGGGCGCTGATTATGACGGCGCCGCCGAAGTGATCCAGGCCTTTTTGTCCGGCCGCGGCTATGGCATCTCCCCGGAATCGGCTCGCCATGCGGTGGTGGCGTTTGGCGCCGAGGGCTGCTCGCTCGGCTCCATTCGCGATCTCCTGAATCAGGCCGCGTTGGAGGCTTAGGGGCCGGCGGACTATAATCAAAAGTTCATGCCCGCCAGACTCATTCGCTCCACCACGGTGCTGTGCGTTCGCGCCGGAGACAAGGTGATTTTGGGCGGCGATGGGCAGGTGACCATGGGCGAGGGGGTCATTAAGCACCACGCCCGCAAGATCCGCCGCCTTTACAACGAGAAGGTCCTGGCGGGATTCGCCGGGTCCACCGCCGATGCCTTTTCGCTGTTCAGCCGCTTTGAAACCAAGCTGGAGCAGTATCACGGCAACCTCAGCCGCGCCGCCGTGGAACTGGCTAAGGACTGGCGCACCGATAAAATCCTGCGCCATCTGGAGGCCCTACTGATCGTCGCCGATGAGCGCGACAGCTTTCTGGTCAGCGGCCAAGGCGACATCATCGAACCCGACGATGGCGTCTGCGCCATCGGCTCCGGCGGGCCGTATGCGCTGGCGGCGGCGCGCGCCCTGCTGGGCCACACCCAAATGGATGCGCGCGCCATCGTGCAAACCGCCCTGGAACTGGCCGCCGACATCTGCATCTACACCAATCGCGACATCACCTTGGAGGAACTGCCCTCCGTGCGCCCGCCGCGAGGCGCGGCGCCGGGCGCCGACGCGGCGGGCGAGCAGCTCCGCTAGCGGGGCGCAGCCGCGTTTCGAGTCTTTGCCATGGCACTGTATCTACCTGCCTCCGCCGAGCACCAGCCGCCGCCGCTGGATTCCCTGACCCCGCGCGAGATCATGGCCGAGCTGGACAAGCACGTCGTCGGCCAGCACGCCGCCAAACGCGCCGTGGCCGTGGCGCTGCGCAACCGCATGCGGCGGCAAAAGCTGACCCCGGAACTGGCCGAGGAGATCATGCCCAAGAACATCATCATGATCGGCCCGACCGGCGTGGGCAAGACCGAGATCGCCCGCCGCCTCGCGCGGCTGTCCAACTCCCCGTTTCTCAAGGTCGA
>DAHUYO010000096.1 GCA_027315185.1 Acidobacteriota bacterium | reverse complement strand
GGCCAGCATCTGTCCCGCCTCGTCGTGCAGCACATGGGCCAGGCGGCGAGTCTCGTTCTCCAACTGCTCGTTGATGCCGCGCAGCGCGGCGTTGGACTCGCGGAAGCCGCGCAGCATCATTTCAAAGGGCGAGAGCGCCTCCAGCAGAAAGCGTCCCGCCGCGGCCATGCGCCGCCTGCGCTGGTCGTCATCCCCGTCTTCCGCCAAGGCGAGCAAGGCGCGATGGTGGATTTCGGCGATTTCCAGCACGCCGGCGCCGGCGGACAAGACCGTGCGGCCGAGTTCATAGGCGTCGGCCAGCGCCGATTCGCCGCCGCGTCCCTCGGTGTAGGCGCGAAGGGCGCGGAGGTAGGCGTCGGCGGTTTCTTCGGGGGCGGGCATCGGGGCGGCGCGGGGCTAGCCGGTGGCGCGAGCGTGGCCCAGATAGCGGGCGACGGCGACGACGGCGTCGTCGTGGGGGAGGGCGAATTGCTGCATCAGATGAGCGGCGGTCTCGGCGGGGGACAAGGGCGGGAGCGGGGTGTTGGTCCATTCCGGCGCCAGGCCGTCGCTGGCGAAGATCAGCCGGTCGCCCGCGGCGATCGGCACGATCGCGGCGTACAGCGGCGGGAGCTGGGTTCCCAAGATGCCGCCGCGGAGCAAGAGCGCTTCGCTGGCCAGCAGTTCGGGGCTGTGCTCCGCCGCGCGGATCAGCCGCGCCTGGACGTTGCCGACGCCCACCCAAGTCAGCGTATCGTCCGATTGGCGAATGATGCCCAGGCTGAGGACAGCGCCGCGCGTGCCGCGCAGGGCTCCATGCACGGCGCGGACCAGGGGAATGACCGCTTCCTCGGCGTACCGCCGCAAGGCCGCCACCGTCTGCGCCGCTACCTCCGCCGCCTCGGGGCCATGGCCGAGGGCGTCCACGGCGGCGATCAGGCAGCCGTCGGCTCGCTTGAGGACGATCACGGCATCGCCGCTGTTGCGCTCGCCGGGAAAGGCGCGCCGCGCTTCGGCCCATTCCAGAATGCCCGCCGTGACAACTTGGCGGATGGGCGCTGTTACCGTGTCCATCGCCGCACCGTCACCGTGGTTCCCCGACCCGGGCGAGACTGAATCTCAAACTCATCCATCAGCCGCTTGACGCCGGGCAGGCCCAGCCCGAGGCCGCCGGAGGTCGAAAAGCCGTCGCGCATGGCTTGGGGAATGTTGCGGATTCCCGGGCCTTGGTCGCGGGCCACGATTTCGATGCCGCGCCGCTCCATTTGCTCCACGTGGCCAATTTCGATCTCCCCTGAGCCCGCATACAGGACAATATTGCGCGCCAGCTCGGAGATCGCGGTCGCGATCAGCGCCAAATCGGATGCGGAGAACCCCAGCAGGGAAGCGATCTCCCGGCCACGCTGCCGCGCGATCACCACGTCGGCGTCGCTGCGCACTGGTACGTGTTCAGGGTAGGTCACGGCGAGTTTCGGGGTCAGCGCCCTCGGGCGCGGGCTTGGCGCGGCGCCGCTCCCGCGGCTCCTCCCGTGGTATCACCAATGGCGGCCGCGCAATCGCCAACGGCCATCCTGGACGCGGTGCGGGGGCCATAATCGGGCGGCCCGCCACCGCCCGGGTGGATGGAAGCGGGCGGGTCGCTCCCAGCCGCCGCGTCCGTTCGTTCAAATAGGCCAGCCCCTCCTCCAAATCGAGGGCGGTCGCCACGCCTTCCAGCGTCAGGCCCAACTGCACCATGGCGAAGGCCAAATCCGGATGGATGCCCACGATGACGGTTTCCGCGCCGCGGAATCCGGTCATGTGGGCGATGTCGCGGAGCGTGCGCGCGGCAAACGAATCGAGCACGTCCAATGACGTGACGTCCACGATCACGCCGCGGGAGCGGTGCCGGCCCACCTGCTCCACCAGCGACCGCCGCAGCTTATTCAGGTCAGCGTCGTTCAGCGCCGCCTGAATGGTAGCGATGAGAAACGGGCCCTGTTTGAGAACGGGTACGTCCACTTTGGCCTTCTGGAATCTGCCGCGCGGCCCGGCGCCGCTAGGGCTCGGCCACCTCGGTGAAGGGCACGACCTTGTAGCCGAGCAAGCGTTCGGCCTCCTCGATGCCGCCTTGCAGGTCGCCGACGGTGGTCATCTTGGCTAAATCCACGCCAATGGTAACCAGCGTTTGCGCGATCTCCGGCGATAGGCCGGTGACGATGGTGGTGGCGCCGAGCAGCCGCGAAGCCTCCACCGTCTGCACCAAGTGGTTGGCGACGGCGGCGTCCATGGCCGCCACGCCGGTGATGTCAATGACCACGACCTTGGCGCGGTTGGTGCGGATGCCGCGCAGCAGTTGCTCGGTCAGCTGGCGCGCGCGCTGCGGGTCAATAACGCCGATGATGGGCAGAATCAGCAGCCGTTCCCGCACCGGCAGCACGGGCGTGGACAACTCGCGGATGGCCTCCTCCTGCTGGCGGATGATGCGCTCGCGTTCCTTGACGAAGCCGACGGCCACGGTGTTGGCGATGCGGTTGGCGGCGGGCTCATAGGCGTCGAGGATGCGGTTCAGCTTGTTGAGGTCCGCCTGATAGGTGGCGAACAGGGAGCGCGCCAGCACGTCGCGCAGCAGCAGCACGATGCCGACGACTTCGTCGGTCTGGACGCCGCGGGGGATGATGCGTTCCGATAGGTTGCGCGCGTAGGCTTGCAGCGCTTCGAAGGTTCCGGTTTCCAGGGCCTCGACGTAGTTGTCGTAGACCGACGTGGCTTCGGCGAAGATCTCTTCCTTGGTCATCGCCGTCAGCAGCTGCGCCTCGGTAATGCGCCGCGCCCATTCCTCGCGCATTTGCGTCCGGCTCTGCCGCAGGTGGGCCACCAGCTCGCGCAGCAGCGCCGCCGTGGGTTCCCCGTCGGATCTGCCGCGCGCGGGCGGGGACGGCGGTTTCATTGCCTTCATTTCCGCTCCTTATCGTGATGTGTGAGGTTCCGGAAGGCCAGTTATGGCAGCATCGGCGTGCGGCTGTCAAGGTAAACCCGCGTGCCGTCAGCAATTTACAGGATTACCCGTAGGGACCGCTAGCGCCGCCTCGGGAGCCCACCCAGGCCTCAACCAAGCGCACGCGCCCGTTGCAAAATCACGGTCGTTGACCAGCCGGGCTCAAGGGAGAGGCGGACCACGCGGCCGCCGGCGGCTTCGACGGTTTCCCGGCCGACGATCTCGTTTTCGCCCCAGTCTGCGCCCTTGACCAAGACGTCGGGCACGATGCCGGCAATGACTTCCGCCGGCGTCGGTTCGTCGAACGGCAACACATAGTCCACGAACTCCAGCGCGGCCAGCACCTCGGCGCGCTCCGCGGCGGGAATGAGCGGCCGTTCCGGGCCTTTGTTGCCGCGGACGCTGGCGTCGCTGTTGATGGCGACCAGCAGGCTGTCGCCCAAGGCGCGGGCGGATTGCAGCAGATGGAGATGGCCGGGATGGAGCAGGTCAAAGCAGCCGTTGGCGAAGACCAGCACGCGCCGTTCGCGGCGCAGCCGCTCGCGCTCCGGCAAAAATGCCCGCCAATCGGGGAAGACCATGGATGATGTTGGGGCTACCGTTGCGGCCGCGGACGATCGAGGCGGCTCCGTTGGACGGCGAAGCCGCCTCCGACGCCGCCTGCGCCACGGCGCTGCGGCGCCGGCCGCGGGCGCGGCGGCTAGGTGCCCTCCTGCCAGGAGGACAGGTAGCGCTCTTGCTCCGGCGTCAGCTTGTCAATTTTGACGCCCATGGCTTCCAGCTTCAGGCGGGCGACGCGCTGATCCAGGTCGGCGGGGACGGCGAAGACCTCCACCGGCAGCTTGCCGCGGTTCTTGGCCAGATGTTCCAGCGACAGCGCCTGGTTGGCGAACGACATATCCATCACCGACGCCGGGTGGCCCTCGGCGGCGGCCAGGTTGATCAGCCGGCCTTCGCCCAGCACGTAGAGCTTGCGGCCGTCCTTGATGGTGAACTCCTCGACGTAGGGGCGGGCTTCGCGGCGGCTGCTGGCCATGCGCTCCAAAGCCTCCAGGTCAATTTCCGAGTTGAAGTGGCCGCTGTTGCAAACCACCGCGCCGTCGCGCATCTTCTCGAAGTGCTCGCGGGCGATGACATGCTTGTCGCCGGTGACGGTGACGAAGATGTTGCCGATGGGCGCCGCTTCCGCCATGGCCATCACGCGATGACCGTCCATCAGGGCCTCCAGCGCGCGGGTGGGGTTGACCTCGGTGACGATGACGTGCGCGCCCATGCCGCGGGCGCGCATGGCCACGCCGCGGCCGCACCAGCCGTAGCCGGCCACCACCACGTTCAGGCCCGCCAGCAGCAGGTTGGTGGCGCGGATGATGCCGTCCAGGGTGCTTTGCCCGGTGCCGTAGCGGTTGTCGAAGAGGTGCTTGGTGTCGGCGTCGTTGATGGCGACGATGGGATACTTGAGGACCTTTTGCTGCGCCATGGCGCGTAGGCGGATGACGCCGGTGGTGGTTTCCTCGGTGCCGCCGAAGATGCCGGCGGTGACGTCATGGCGCTTGCTCAGCACCTCGGTGACCAGGTCGGCGCCGTCGTCCATGGTGATGTGGGGCTGCGTGTCCAGGGTGGCGTTGAGATGGCGGTAATAGGTGGCGTGGTCCTCGCCCTTGATGGCGAAGGTGGGAATGCCGTATTCGGCGACCAGCGCCGCGGCCACGTCATCCTGCGTGCTCAGCGGATTCGACGCGCAGAGGGCGATGGAGGCGCCGCCGTCGCGCAGGGTGATCATCAGGTTGGCCGTCTCCGTGGTGACGTGCAGGCAGGCGGCCACGCGCAGCCCGGCGAGCGGCTGGGCCTTGATGAAGTCCTTGCGGATCAGCCGCAGCACCGGCATGGATTGGCCGGCCCATTCGATGCGGCGCTTGCCCAGTTCGGCCAGCCCCAAGTCCTTGACGTCTCCGGTTTTTTCCGTTGCCACGCTTGCCATAGAGTGTTCAGTTCCTTTGTTGGTGGATCTTGTCGGTGTGGGATATCGGGTGATTGGGTCGCGCGGCGGCGCGCCGGTCAGCGGGCCGCTTCGGCCCGCGTCTCCGCGCCGGCGGCGCGGGCCGAGGCGATCAGCTCGCAGGCGGCCTCGGTGCGGCCCAGCACGCTGATCTGCACGCCGGCGACCGGGGCCATGGCGGCCCCGGCGGGCTGGCGCAGGCGGGCGATCATTTCCTTGGCGATCTCCAAGCCTTCGCGCCGCGCCTCCTCGGCGTTGCCGGCGCGCCCCATCCGGTCGCGCAGGGCGGCCGGAACAGCGACGCGCAGCTCGTTTTCCATGAACTCCGCCTGCCGCAGGCTGGCCAGCGGCCAAATGCCGGCGATGATCGGCTTGCCCGCCGCCCCCAAGGCGGCGCGCAGGCGGTCCAGCAAATCCGGATCGAAAACCGGCTGGGTGACGATGTAATCCGCACCGGCTTCGATCTTCCATTGTAACCGGCGCCATTCCTCTTCCCAGTTGAGGGCGCCGGGGTTGGCGCCGACGCCGATGGCGAAGGCGGTTTGGCTGCCTACCGCGTTACCGCCGAAGTCCAAGCCGCTATTCAGGTTGCGGACCAGGTTGGTCAGGCCGATGGCGTCCACGTCGAAGACCGCGGTGGCGTTGGGGTAGTTGCCCAGCTTGGGCGGATCGCCGGTAATCAGGATGACGTTGCGCAGGCCCAGGGCATAGGCGCCGAGCAGATCCGACTGCATGCTGATGACGTTGCGGTCGCGGCAGCAATAGTGCAGCACCGGCTCGATGCCGGTCTGCTGGCGCATCATCACCGCCAGCGCCTGGTTGCTCATGCGGGCGCTGGCGCGCGGGCCGTCGGGGATGTTGATGGCGTCCACGCCGGCGGCCTTCAGGCGCTGGGCGGCGGCGATTTCCTTGTCGGCGCGGCTGCCGCGCGGGGGCAGAATCTCCACCAGGCAGACGAACTCGCCGGCGGCTAGCTTCCGGCCCAGCTCTGAACGCTCGGCCAGCGGGACGGCGGGAAGCTCGCCCGCGGACCGCGGCGCCGCGGCCGGGACGGCGTCCTGCGCCGCCACTTGCTGATGTTCGCGGATGCGGCGGCCGGGGGCGCTGGCGCGGACGTAGTTGCGGATCCATTTGATATGCTCCGGCGTGGTGCCGCAGCAGCCGCCGACCAGCTTGGCGCCGGCCTGGATGTACTGCCGGGCGTAGTCGGCCATGTATTCCGGCGAGACCAAATACAAGGCGCGACCGTCAATGGTCCGCGGCTTGCCGGCGTTGGGCTGGGCCGCCAGCGGCAGCGTGGTGGCGCGGCTCATGGCCTCCAGCGCTTCCAGCATATTGACCGGGCCGACGCTGCAATTCAGGCCGATGACGTCCGCGCCAGCGGCCTCCATGCGGATGGCGCAATCGGCGGGCTCGCTGCCGTCCAGCGCCCGGCCGTCGTCGTCAATGGTCATATGCGCCACGATGGGCAGGGCGCAGGCCTCGCGGGCTCCGAGAATGGCCTCGCGAATTTCGGCGCCGTCGCCGAAGGTCTCCAGCAGAATCAGGTCCGCGCCGGCGGCGGCCAGGGCCTCCGCCTGGGCACGGAAATAGCCGCGCGCTTCGGCGAAGGAGATTTTGCCCAGGGGCTCGATGCGCGCGCCGAGCGGCCCAATCGCCCCGGCGATGAACGCCTCCGGCGCCGCCGCCCGCGCCAGCTCCACGCCGGCGCGGTTGATGGCCGCCATTTGGTCCGCCAGGTTGTGCTGGCCCAGCCGCACCGCGTTGGCGCCAAAGGTGTTGGTTTCTATGACTTCAGCGCCCGCTTGGGCGTAGCTCTGATGAATCTCCTTGATCAGTCCCGGTTGCGACAGATTCAGCTCGTCATAGCAGCGGTTGATGAAGATGCCGCGGCTGTACAGCATGGTGCCCATGGCCCCATCGGCCACCAGCACCCGCTCCCGCAACGCCGCTAAAAAATCACCCGCCATTCAGTGAGTATACCGGGCCGGCAGCGGCCACGGGGCGCCGAACGATTGCTTGGCGCGGGCCCCAGCCCCGCCGCTGGCGGGGCGTCCCGCTTGCGCGCCGGCTGGGCCGGGAACCCCAGCCCGCCCCAGTCCAGCCGACGCGTCGCTCCACCCCAACGCGCACCGCTGCGCGTTGCGGACCCCGGCTTTGGGGCCGCGCCGCTGTGGTGAAGGGTGGGCCGCAGCGCTTGCCGGCGCGCCTGCGGCGCGGGGGAATTTCGCGGCCCTTCCCCGCCTGCTTTGCTCCCCGAGCATAAGGCGCGGCCCCCGCGAAAGGCGTGGCGCCCGGGCGGCGCAGTTGCAAGCTGCCTATTCCGGCCGCAGCAGCGGGAACAAGATGACGTCGCGGATGGAGGCGGAGTTGGTGAGCAGCATGCACAGCCGGTCCATGCCGATGCCTTCCCCCGCGGTTGGCGGCAGGCCGTACTGCATGGCGCGGAGATAATCCTCATCCAGCACCTGGGCCTCGGCGTCGCCGCGCTCGCGCTGGCGCATTTGCATTTCAAAGCGCCGCCGCTGCTCCACGGGATCATTCAGCTCGCTGTAGCCGTTGGCCAGCTCCATGCCGCCGGCGAAGATTTCGAAGCGCTCCACCCAGTCCGGCTCGTCGTCCTTGGCCTTGGCCAGCGGCGAGACGGCGAGCGGGAAGTCGTAGATCGCGGTGGGCTGGCGCAGTTCCTCCTCCGCCACCGCCTCGAACAGCGCCGCCGCCATTACCCCGGGAGCGGCATCGGGAACGATCGCCACCGGGCGGTAGCGGCTGCCCTCGGCGCTGCTGGCGATGCGGTTGTACCGCTCCGCCGCCGACCGCTCACTGGCGGGGTCGCCCAGCTCGTGTGGCAGCGGCGCAGGACCGGCTTGCTGCGGCCAGTATTCCCGCACCGCCTCGCGCAGCGTCAGTCGCCAGAGCTGGGAAAAATCCAGTTCGTGCGTCTGATAGGCGACGGTCGTGCCGCCGGTCACCGCCGCGGCAGTTTCGGCCAGCAGCTCGCGGCTCCAATCCATCAGCACGCTGTAATCGCTGTAGGCTTCGTAAAACTCCAGCATGGTGAACTCGGGATTGTGGCGCGTCGAGATGCCTTCGTTGCGGAAGTTGCGGTTGATCTCATAGACGCGGTCCAGGCCGCCGATGACCAGCCGCTTCAAATACAGCTCCGGGGCGATGCGGAGATAGAGCGGCAGGTCGAGGGTGTGGTGATGGGTGACGAAGGGCCGCGCCGCCGCGCCGCCGGCCAAGGGCTGCATCATGGGCGTTTCCACCTCGATGTAGCCGCGGGCGGCGAAGGCCTGGCGCAGCGTTTCCATCATCCGCGCGCGGCGGACAAAGACCTGGCGGGCGGGCGGATTGACGGTCAAATCCAAATAGCGCTGGCGGTAGCGGGCCTCCACGTCCTGAAGCCCATGCCATTTCTCCGGCAGCGGCAGCAGATCCTTGGCCAAGAACTCCAGCCGCTCGGCATGCACCG
The DNA here is from genome assembly GCA_027315185.1 of Acidobacteriota bacterium. Taxonomy (GTDB): domain Bacteria; phylum Acidobacteriota; class Terriglobia; order Terriglobales; family SCQP01; genus JAKAUF01. Next base: position 4,538 of record DAHUYO010000096.1, on the reverse strand, counting down.
TCAGCTCGCCGGTGCGGGTGCGGAACAGGTAGCCGTCGGCGCCGATGAAATCGCCGAGATCGAGCAGCTTCCAAAGCGCGAAGCCCGCTTCCCCGACGGCGTCGGCGCGGACATACAGCTGCACCCGCGCGCCGTCCTGCTGGAGATGGGCGAAGCCGGCCTTGCCATGCCCGCGCAGCGCCATCAGCCGGCCGGCGACCTTGACGCGCGGCCGGGCGGCGTCCAGCGCCTCGGCGCTTTCGCCGCCGAACTGGGCGGCGATTTGCGCGGCGCTGTGGGTGAAGGAAAAGCGGTGCGGATAGGCGGCCAAGCCCAACTGCCGAATGGCGTCCAGCTTTTCGCGCCGCTGCTGCGCCAGGCTCTCATCGAGGGACATAGCTCCTCTAGGCTACCAGGCAGCTTGGGGACGCGGGACGTGCGGCCGCAGCGAGCGCGCCGGGACGGGGGACGGGCGACGGGCAGGCCGGAGGGGGCGGCGCGGGGCTGGCCTGGGGTAGCAGCCAAGCCTCAAAGCCGGAGCGGGGGCCAACCTGTCGCTGGCCGTCGGCTCCTCCACCAGCGACAGCACGGATTTCAGCTCGGCGTCGTTCTCCGCCAGTCCCACTGCCGGCTCGCTCACCGGCGGCGGGGAAGGCTCCTACAGCGTCACCGGCATCACCTACGCGCCGGACGGCGACGTGACGGGCGCCACGGACAGCGTAAACGGCCAGTGGCAATACCAATACGGCCCGCTAAATCGGCTGCTGGAAGCCTGCGACCCGAACTGCTCCTCGCCCACCACCGCCGTGGGCTACGTCTATGACCGCTTCGGCAACCGCTGGGAGCAAAACAGCCTCGTCGGCGGCGTCCCGGCGCCGCAGTTGACGTTCGACGTCAATAACCACATCGTCGGCGCCAGCTATGACGCCTCCGGCGACCTTCTGGCGGACGCCGCCGGGCACACCTACACCTACGACGCGAACCATCGCATCGTCTCCGCCGACAACGGCAACATCCAATACGTCTATAACGCACTCGGCCAGCGGGTCGAGAAGATCGTCGGCGGCGTGGCGAAATATTACCTCTACGACCCTGCCGGCCAGGCCGTGACGGTGCTGGATCAGAACGGGAATTGGCTGCGCGGGGAGATATTTGCCGGCGGCAGGCACTTCGCCACCTACGTCAACAACACCACCGATTTCGACTATTCCGATTGGCTGGGCACGGAGCGTCTGACGGCGACGGTGAGCGGGACCGAGGAAGACGCCTGCACGTCGCTGCCCTACGGCGACAATTTTGCCTGCTCCGGCCCCGGCGGCGATCCCACGCCGCTGCACTTCCGAGGAATTTCCGCAGGAAATTCCGCCTAGTAAAGCCGCAGCAGCACGATGCCGAGACGGGCCTGGACCATTTCCCGCCCGGGATTACACTGCCACCTGGGGCGTCTTCACCCGTCCCGACCCCGCGCCCTGGGACCTGGCCGATCCCCAGACCCTGGACCGCTATGTCTACACCGCCGGCAATCCAGTCACGCTCACCGACCCCACCGGCCTCACTCCCTGCGCCGGCAAGTCCGGCGCCCCCTGCAAGGTCAGGAACGTCGTCGAGGAAAAACACCCTGGCAGCTCGGCCCGCAAGAAGAAAAAGCCCAGCATTTTCCAGCGGCTAAAGCAGGCAATCCTCGACAACCTCCAGAACCAGCGTCCAACCCCCGAATGGATGCAAATGCTTATGCTGGCCTCGGGGGTTCCCGAAGCCGAAGGCGCAGACGTGATCGAGGCCGGCGCCGAGGCGGGCGCCGGGGCTGGGGCGGAGGCGGGCGAAGCGGCGGCTGACGCCAACAAGCTCCACCACATCTTCGACAATCCCGGCCACGGGCTCGACGCCGTGGTCTCGGCGTACGGCTCCCAAGAGAACGCCTATGCCGCCCTGCAGGGCGCAACGGCATCGGCCGTCCAAACGCAAGGCCTAACCGGCGAATTCGAGATGACAGTGGAGGTTGGCGGACAATCTGTAAAGGTTACTGGCGTGGTCATGAACGGCACCGCCAGGATTGGGACGGCATACATCCCGAAGCCATGAAGCTGACAACGCTCGAACGAAACGTATTGGAGATGCTCCTGGCCGGCCCGGAGCCGGAGCTGGCGACCTTGCGGGCGCAGGCCGGCTCCGCTCAAGCCGCCGACCGCCGGTTGAGCGGCGTAGGGTTCTATACAAAGTTTGCATTCCCCTCTGAGCCGGTCCCGCTCCCTGGCCGGCCGACGTTCGATTTCGGCGACGTAAATGCCAAATCGCCGCAGCTCGCGTTCGGGGCCGGTTTTGTACTGTTTGTAAGGGGGGGCGTTCTCGACGCCCTTGAAGGCTACACGTACGATGATCCCTGGCCCACCGATGAGGCCAGTATTACTCTCGGATTCAAGGGCGGTGTGCACAAACGGGACACCATCCTGCAGCTGATCCGCGGTGCCGGAACAGCAACAAGGCGGTAGCCTTCTTCCGGTCCTTTCCCGAATAGCCCCCTGCGGGGCCAACGCTGGCCCAGGCGGGGCCGCTACGCCCTAGGCCTGGCCTGCTCCCCTGAAAGAAACCGCACGGGGCTGGATATGATTTCAGCCTCGAGAGGAGGCAGGATGACGCAGACGAAACACACGGTGGCGCAGATGATCGCGGCGGTGAAGCGGACGGAGGCAGGGCGGGCGGCGGCGGGGGTGGGGCGGGAGTTTGGGGTGTCCAATCACGCGGTGCACGCCCGGGAGGCGGGGACCGCGGCGTGGACGCGAACGAGGCGCGGCAGGGGCGGAGCCCAGGTCGCTACGGACGAGCCGGTCCCGGTCGCGCCCGCCGGAGGAGAAAATCCGGCCTGTGCGCTCGCCGAAGGTGTACGTGCGCGACGGCGGCCTCGTGCATGCCATGCTTGGCATCGCCGGCATGGAGGATCTTCTGGGCCATCCGGTGGCCGGCCCGAGTTGGGAGGGGCTGGTCGTCGAGAACATTCTTACCCTGGCCGGTCCGGAATGCGAGGCCTGCTTTTACCGTAGTTCGAATGGGGCCGAGATTGATCTCGTTCCGCGTGTTGGATCGAAGCGGCGGCACGCGATCGAGGTGAAGCGCTCCCTCGACCCGCGTCCGGCAAAGGGGTTTTATTTCGCCGCGGACGATCTGGGCATCGAGCGTCGCTGGGTGGTCTATCCGGGCCGGGAGCGATACGGGCTGGACCATCAAATGAGGGCGATGCCATTCCGCGGAATCAACGGAGCGACGCGCGCCTAGCTCGGCTTCGGGTTTGGGTTAATGAGTCACCCGTTCGTTGGGTCATTGGGTCGCCTATATACTGCGGGAATGCGAATTGCAGGTGTTTTTTGGACCGTGGTTCTGGCCGTTGGAGTTGTGGCAGGCGCGGCGGGGGCGCAGGCGCCGCTGGTGGCAAGGCCCGCGGTCAGCGCGGCGCCGATCTCCGCCCTGGCGGCGCAGCGGCAGATCCAGCAATGGATCCGGCGGGAAGGATTGCTGCGGCACATCGTGCGGCCGCCGGCGGGGATGCTGAAATATCCCTACCTGATCCCCGGCGCGCATTACTACCAGCTCTTCGACTGGGACTCGTACTTCATGGGCGTGGCGCTGAGCTACCAGCATCGCGGCCGGGCGCTGGCGGACACGGTGCGGGATTTTCTCCACTTCACCAATCTCCGTGCCGCCTATCCCGGCTACACGCCGCGGGAGATCGCGCGGCATGGCCTGTGGTCGCTGCCGGAGATGTGCAAGCCGTTTCTGGCGCAGATGGCGCTGCGCGCCAGCCTGACGCTTCACTCCGCCGCATGGCTGCGGCCGGATTGGAAGCGGCTGGCAGCCACGCTGGAGTATTGGCGCCAGGCGCGGCATTCGCCCGATGGGTTGTTCACCTGGTTCGACGGGGTGGAAAGCGGCGTGGACAACAGCCCGGCGGTTTCCTCGGCGCCCGCCGACCGCACCGAAGGCGTGGACCTGGCCTGCTATTTGGTGCGGGAATACCGGGCCATGGCGGCGCTGGCGGCGATGCTGCATCATCCCCATGCGGCGGCCGCCTATGCCCGCCGCGCCATGGCGCTGACGCGGCGCATCCAGACCCGGCTGTGGTCGGCCCAGGACGGGACGTTTTATAACCGCGACAGCCGGACGGGAAAGTTCATTCGCGTGCCGGAATGGACCAACCTGACGCCGCTTTGGGCGGGCGTGGCCACGCCCGCGCAGGCGCGAATTCTGGTCACCCGCCACGTGCTCAACCTGCAAGAGTTCTGGTCGCGCTACGGCATTCGCAGCCTGGGGTCCGCCAGCCCGAAGTACAACCCCGGCCATGGCTATTGGCGCGGGCCGATCTGGATCATCAGCAGCTACATGGTGATGCACGGGCTGCTGCGCTACGGCTACCGGCAACCGGCGCGGGAATTGGCCGCGCGCACGGTGCGCATGGTGCTGCATGACTTCCAGACCACCGGCGGCATGCACGAGTGTTACGATCCGCGCAACGGCCGGGGATTGTTCCAAGGGCACTTCGAGAGCTGGGATTTGCTGGCGGCGCATAT
>DAHUYO010000095.1 GCA_027315185.1 Acidobacteriota bacterium | reverse complement strand
GCGCGTTGGGGACCCCGGCTTTGGGGGCCGCGCCGCGTCGCTTGCCGGGGGCGGGCCGCCGCGATTGCCAAAGCGCCTGCGGCGCAGTGGAATTTCGCGGCTTTTCCGCGCCCGCTTTGCTCCCCGAGCAAATGGCGCGGCCCCCGCGAGAGGCGCAGGTTCAGCCCCGGGCCTTTGCTGCTCCCGTCGTATGGAACTGGAACCCATCCGGCCCCAGCGCCCGCCCCGCATTAAGGCCATTCTCCGCGGCGCCGACGAAAGCGGAGTTCGCGCGCATCCGCACCGCGCTCCACGGCAGGCTCGGGCCGCGATTCAATGTGACGGCGTTGCGACTCGGCGTGCTGGGCCGGGCATGGCTCGCATCCGCCCTGCCCGCCAATACGCGGAATGCGCCCTACGTCTGCGGCGCCACCGGCAACTGCGACATGGCGTTACTGTTGGCCCGGCGGGACCGAACCATTTTTGCCTCCATGGGAGACGGCCTGGGTGTCGTTCGCCGCGCCGGCGGACCGCCGTTGTTGGTCGTGTCTAGCAATTTCTGCGGCGGCTGCGAAGGCTATTCCTATTATCGTTACCGCGGCGGCCATTACGTCCAGTTCTCTCCCCCCGGCCGCCCCAGCCGCTGCGGACCGCCGCGCATTCCCGGCCTGCACCCTTGTCGCCCGCTGCGCGGCGTACGCTGGTTGGATACCGCTGACAGCGTCCCTGGCGGCCTGCGATTTCGATATTTCGCCCTCGGCTTTCCCTACGCCTGTCCGCCGCGGCGCAATTGCCCCGTCACCGTCCGGGGAAACACTCCCGGCCGGCCGATCCTTCTCCGCGCGCGCGGGTGGGCCGCCGCCGAAACTCTGCCCCGCCCCGGCTTCGACCCATCTGGCCCGCATCTGATCCTAGCCCGTTGGCTTTCCGGCGGCCGCGCCCTGTTCACCCGTTATCGCATTGCAGCGGGACGCCGCGCATTCCGCGGCGCCTTCACCTCCAGCTCTCCCGCCGTTGTGGCGGCGGCGCTCGTGCCCGGCAACCGCCTGTTGCCGCTTGCCTGCATGCTGGCTGCGCCCGGCCCGCAGGCCAAACGCCGCGTCTGGAATCCGGCGTTCTACCGCCTGCGCCCACGCGTATGTTTCCCATTACCTCCGCCTTTCCACCGCCGCCAAGTTGCCATTCCGGTGGACACCACCCGGCTCCGATCGCCGCTGGTGCAAAACCGCGCGGGCCAGGTGTTCGCAACCAATGGCCGGAGCCTGTTCCGTTGGCGGCGCAATCGCTGGCACGTCATCCCGCCACCGGTGGCCGGCGCGGCCCAGCCCTACATCATCCCTGCGCCGCCCGGAACGGTCGTAGTGGAATGGCGCCAGCGTTACGGCACCGGCCGTTGGCTAACCTGGTACCGCGCCTCCCGCCGCCTGCAGGTCATTCCGCTTCCCCGCCTGCATGGCAATCCGGGGCTGCTCCAAGCCGCGTTTCCCTCCCCGGCTGGCCTGCAATTGTTGATCGGTAGCGAGGCGGCCCTATACTCTGATTGCAAGGCTCCCTCCGGCTATCCGCCGCCTGGGGTTTACAGCCCCACCGCCCGCGGCCCACTGCGCGCGATCTATCTTTTCCGACCCAGGCAGCTTGGGCCGCACCTCTGCGCTCCGGCCGGCAGCCGCCCGCCCCCGCCCCTCCCCGGTCGGGTCGCAGGCTTTGGGCCAGCCCACTTTTGGATTTGGGGAGGGGCGCCTGGGCAGTGGCGTAGGCTGATCCGCGGCATCTTGGACGTAAACCACGGCCGCTTTACCTACCACGCCCGTCTGCCCGGACTACCGGGACCCCCGGCCGGCGTGTATCCCTGGAACCGGAACCATGCCGCCGTCGCGGTGCGCGGCTTCGGCCTGTATCTTGTCAACCTCCGGTCCCTCGCCGTCCGCCGCCTGGCCCCGCCCCGCCCCGGCGCCCTGCTGTACGTCGCCGCGGTCCAAGCCGCCGGCCGCCCCGGCGCCATGTCCCACTACGTTCTGGCCGCGCCCCGGTCCTGCCGCAACTGCCGGGATTACTGGCTCTGGCGCCGCCGCCGCAGCCAGTGGCGCGTCGCCGCGCGGTTCCTCAGCCCCGTGGCTTTGCCCATGCTCGCAGCCGACGGCGTTTGGTTCAACGCCTCGCCCTGGATTGGCCTGCGCCACATTCCGCCGCGCCGGTCTTCGCCGTTTGCAGGCCCGGCGGGACCGCGCATCGTGGATTGGCGCGTAGGCCTGCCGCTACGGCACGCCAGGCAAATGTTCCGCCTGCCATCGGGCAAAATCCTGGCCTGGGGTGGCGCCCGCACCACGGCGTTTGCCCCCGCGCAATTCCACACTGCCGTCGCCGCGTCCAGCGCGGGCGGCTTTGTGCTCAGCGACCGCCTGCGGGTTCTTCCCGACGCCCTCATTACCGTCGCCGGGCCCGGGGCCGGCCCGGCCAACGGCCCGGCGTCAGGGCCGATGGTCTGGCGCCTGTTTACCGGCGGCGTCGTGGCGCGGTGGGCCGGGCGCCGCGGCTGGCAGCGCATGACCTCCGCCCCGCGCAACCTCCAAATCCCGGGTAATACACGCACGCTGGATTTCGACCTCAGCGGCCGATTGTGGCTGCTGCCTGGCTGTAGCCTCGGTCCCACCGCCATGTGGAACCCAGCCGCCGGCAGCTGGACGGTGTACCCCGGCCTGCACGCCGCCCTTGCCACCGCCCACCCCCGTCTGCTTCATCCCCGCCGCGATGGCATCCGCGTCGCCTATGGTCCCGGCGGGCGCATCGCCTTCTACGGCGTCTGTGACGCGCTCAACTATTTCAATGGGCGCCGCTGGCATATATTTCGCCGGGGCTTCGCCGGCCTCGCTCCCGGCCCGCCGCGGTTCACTCGAGCCGGCCGTCTCCAGGTCGTAGCCAACGGCTGGGGCAGCAGCGGCGCCTCCATGGGCCCTAACGGCAGCCTGCGCGTGCTGGTGAACCAGCAGATCTTCGTCTGGACCTGGACCGGCCACGGCTGGCGCCGCTTTTCCCGCCAGGGCGTTCCCCCGCCGCCCCAGCTCGGGCCGATGCCGCCGCTTGGCTGCCCGACCTTGGCGCCGGCCTCCATCGTCCGCGACCAGCGCGGCCGTACTTGGTGGGTGGCGCAGGACCGCCTCTACGAAGCCGGTCGCCGCCATTGCCGCGTCATCCTGCGCGGCACAATGCCTCAGCCGTTCATTGACGGCCGGCACCTCGCCTCCGCCACCGCCCTCGCGGGCGGAGGCGAATTGCTAACGACGCGGATTACCTCCGCCGCCCTCATCGTTTCTCCCGCCACCATGCACCGGGCCGTTGCCGTCTACTCCCTGCCCTCCCAGCCAGTCAGCCCGCGCGCCTGCGCCAAATGCCCCACCGGTGCGGGAATTCGCCCGTTCCGGCTACATGCCTTGCAGATCTTCCAGCATCCGCGGCTTCATTAGCAGAAACCCATTGCCCCGCCGTTGTAGAATCCCCTGCCGCCGCAGGTCACTGAGAATGCGACTGACCGTCTCGCGCGTCGTGCCGATGCTTTCGGCCAGCTCTTCCTGCGTGCACGGAAAGGTGACAATGGTGCCCTGCGCGGCGGAGCGGCCATGCTCGGCGGCACGCCGCAGCAGCAATGCGGCGAGACGTGAGACCACGTGCCGGCCCAACGCCAACATGCGCGCATGCTCCCACGAGGTTTGCAATTGCGCCGCCAGCGATTCGCTCGCCATGCGATAGCAGTCCGGATTTTCGGCTAGAAAGTCGAGAAGCTGCGTGCGCGGCAGAAAGCTGATTTGGCTGGGAACTAGGGTTTCCGCGCTGACCGGGTAGGGGCTGCCGAGCAGCGAACTGCTCATGCCCAGCACTTCGCCTCCGCCCACGCGCCGCAGAATCACCGTGCCGCCTTGCAGCGAATGGGCAAAGGTCTTGATTTCCCCGCTACAGACGACGAATAGCCCGCGTGTCGCCTCGCCTTCCAGAAACAGCGACACTCCCCGCGGATAAAAGGCGATTTGGCGAATCTCCCGCAGTCGGGAAGCCGTTCGGCCCAGAAAGCAATGCTCCGCATGCGTGCAGCCGCCGCACAGCGCAACCGGGACTGGCGTGCCGGCCGGTGGCGGCGCGATGGCATGCCCGGCGGCGCCGTCCGGGGCGTTCTCAGTCGCCTCCGAACGCGCGGTCGCAGCGGGCCGCGTTTGGCGGCCCTCCCCTCTCCGTCGTGGCGCCTCAGTGTTTGCCACGGCGCTCGGCTGCTCATCGGAATAGGGCCTACGGAAGCGCCCCAAAGCCACCAACCGGGAGCTCGCAGCAAGCTCCGGCGGCTGCACCACCTGGGTCATTTTCCCCGCCGCTCGGGCGGGTGGATGCACGTTCCTATCGGCGATCGCCATCTTTCCCGCGTTGCGGTGGCGCTCGCCGGACCGGCAGTTCGGTCGAGTTTCCGGCGGACCGCAACGTCCTCCGCCCCCTGCTCTTGCAGGTATGCGGCCAAACGACCGCCTTGGCGCCCGCGGTACACGCGCACCACCGCTGAGAAAGATTAGCTGGCCGCCACCGGCTGCTTAATTGCCTCCACCCCCATCCGACGGGACAGGTCCCGCCGCCGCGGCCCGCGCGTGTTCCCTGCCCCGCCGCCTCTGGACGCGCCGGCAGAGCCAGTAAACCACCGCCGCGGTGAGCACCGGAGCGGCGAAGAACAAGATTTGGAAGAGCGTGCGGATGGCGATCACCGATCCATGCGTGAGGACAGCCAGCACGTCGCCGCTGCCGGCAAGCAACAGCACCAGCAGCATCATGATGCCCGCCGACGCCAGGGCCGTCCGCTTGGGCTGCTCATACGGCAACTTTAGGATGTGATGTTCGTCGCGATCCTGAGTGAACCATGGTTCGACGAACGGATAAAGATAAAGGCCGCCGAACAGCAGCAATGGAAACAAAATGCCAGGGAAAAATACCTCCGGGACCAAATAGTGGCCAATGCGCAGGTTGAACGCGGGAAACAGGCGGAGCGCGCCTTCCGCCCAGCCGAGATACCAATCCGGTTGGGCTCCGGGCAGGGCGGCGGCGGGATCATAGGGACCGTAGATCCAAATCGGATTGGCCTGCACCAGCCCGCCCAGCGCCGCCAGCGCCGCGAAGACCAGGCAGAACAATCCCAGGATCTTCATGCTGTACGTCGGCCACAGCCGCGAACCCACGATCCTGCGGTTCGACCGCCCCGGACCGGGGTAGTTGGTGTGCGTCTGCCGCCAAACGATCGCTAGGTGCACGCCCAACAGCAGCACGATCAACCCCGGCAAAACAAAAACGTGCAAGCCATACATGCGCGGAATCATGACCGCGCTCGGCACCGGCCCGCCAAAAATAACGAACGCCAGCCGGGGCCCGACGATCGGAATGGACAAGACGATGGAATACGCGATGCGCAGCCCGGTTCCGGAGAGCAGATCATCGGGCAGAGAGTAGCCGACGAATCCCGCGGCCATCGCCAAGACCAGCAGCGTGACGCCGATGACCCAGTTGATCTCCCGCGGGCTGCGGTAGGCGGCGGTGAAGAACACGCGGAACAGATGGGCCAGCACGGCGCCGATGAACACCAGCGCCGCCCAATGGTGAATCTGGCGAATCAGCAACCCCGCCGGAACGCTGAAGCTGAGGTTCAGCGTGGAGAAGTACGCCGCCGACATCTTCACCCCGTCCAGCGCCTTATAGGGGCCGTGGTAGGTCACCTCGGCGCTGCTGGAGTTGAAAAACATCGCCAGGTACACACCCGTCATCACCAGCACGGCGAAGCTCGCCATGGCGATTTCGCCGAGCATGAACGACCAATGATCGGGAAAGATGTGATCGAGGCCGCGGCGGGCAAACCCAGCTATGCCCAACCGCCGATCCAGCCAGCGTGCGGGACGATTGATCACGACGGCAAGCTCCAAAACCCCGGGCCCGGAGGCTCGGTGAAGTCTCCCGCCGCGCGCAGATGATTGTGCGCGTCCACATAGAGCGGGAGTTGCGGCAGCGCGCGCGCCGCCGGCCCGGAGGTCGGCTGGGCGCCGGTGAGGACGTTGAAGGTGGATTGATGGCATGGGCACAGCAGCAGGTGCCGGGTGGCCTCATACAACGCCACCGGGCAGCCCGCATGCGTGCAGAGCCGGGAGAACGCGACGTTGCCTTGCGGCGCCCATTGACGGCGCTCCGGGGGCAGGCGCAGCAGATCCGCCTGGACCCGGATCAGCACCGTCTGCCCCGGCACGAAGCCGACCCGGCCTTCTGGAAATACCGTGATCGTGCTGCCCGGCTCCAACGTCTCGACGGACACCGGCCGCCCCTCCGGCGTCACCAAGCGGTCGCCGCGCCGCCAGACCGGAGCCTTGAGCACGGTCTCCGGCGACGCGCCAAACAGTGACCGCAACAGCGAAAGTCCCCCCGCCCCCAGCACCACGAGCGTCCCGGTGGTGGCCCAGCCCAGCACTTGCCGCCGCCCAATCTGGTCCTGGCCCGCGACAAAATCCTCCACGAACGCCTCACGCAACTCCGGGCTGGAGGGCAGCACGGGCCGTTCGGCGGCGGCTTCTTCGTGACGCATCAGGAAGTGCGTCCAAACCACCAGCCCGACCCCCATGCCTGCCAGCGCCACCGCGGCCGATGCCCCCATCAGCCCGTTGTCGTGGTTTGTCCAGTAGACATACAAAAAGCCGATCGCCCCGGCGATCGAGACCGCGAAGGCCAGCATCGTCAGGACCATCCCGAGGTTCTGCCTGCGTTCTTCTTGGTCAGCCAATGGTTTCTCGTCGGCCATCTCACCCTCTCCCTTGGAACTCAATCCAATACGCGATCACGCCCAGCGCCGCCACCATCAGCAGCGCGATCAAGCCCTCGGCGACCGGGCCCACGTAATCCACCGTATAGCCTCCCGGATGCGGCGGATGCCGTACGAACCGCGCATAGGTGACGATGGACGCGAGCTCCCGTTGGTTGAACACCGTGGGCGGAAAGGCCGGCATCGGCCCCCGCCCGCTGCGGATGGCGCCGGCGATGGTGGCGGCGCTCAATCCGGTGAGCGCCGGCGCGTTGTGCTGGGTGAACGCCAGCGCTCCGCCGCGCGCGTCGGTGCGATGGCACGGGGCGCAGTTCACCCGGAACAGCACGCCGCCCTCGCTCAGATCGCCGCCGGTCAGCGCCACCGTCGCCAGCGTGTGGGTGACGTAATCGGCCACCGCCTGCGTCTGCGCCGCCGTCAGCCGCTGCGCGAACGGCGGCATCATCCCTTTCCCGCTGCGGATCATCGCCAACACCGGCTGGGCATCGTGCGCCGCCTGCAAGCTCGGCCCAATCTTGCCCTGCCCCTGCGGGCCATGGCATACGGCGCAATTCTCCGCGTACAAGCCCGCCCCGCTCGCCGGATCCGCTTGCCCCCATCCGGCCCCGGTCCATGCCGCCAGCGCCAGCAGCAGCGCCAGGCCGCGGCCGGCCCCCCTCCGCCGCCGGCGGCCGCCGGCCCCCGGCGCTTTGGCGTGCCGCCGCGCGGCCGGCGCCGTGTTGCCCGCCGCCGGCGGAAAACCCGAAATGCTTACTTTGATTTCCATCCCACCCTCCACCTCCACCGAGTTGGCTGGCCGCGGGAGCCGGAGGAAACGGTTGCCCGCCGCCAGCCAACCGGGGAGCTTCAGAACAGGAACCAGCCCGCCACGTACACCGTGTCGTTGTCGCCGGCGTTGCGGCCGAGGCCGTCGTAATTCGTCGTGCCGCCGTTGAATTTCCAATAGCCGGAGTATTGCAGCGTGAAGTTGATGTTTTGCCACGGCCAATAGGCGGCTTGCAGGATGTACCCGTTCGTTTGCGGGCTCCCGTCGGCGCTGCCGAATATCGCCCCCGGCGCAAACAGCGTCGTGTCGCTGGTTCCGGAAATCCCGAAGACGCCGGCGGTCAGCGCATAACGGCTGCCGAAATGATAGGTGGCGTTCAGGCGCTCGCTGTTCAGCGTGTGCCGTGCCAACCCCGCCGCGTCCGCCAGCAGGCTCGCGTTCAGGTCGCTGCGTTCGTGGATCGCCGTGCCGTAGACCGACAGCTGATCCGGGCCTAGTTGCTGATCCAAGGTGAAATCCGCGGCGAAATCGCGGTACGTGTCGCGCGGCCCGGCGATGGCGTTGGGAAAACTGGTGACGTACATCCCGTATCCGCCTACCTCCAGCAGCGTGTGCGCGCCAAACTGCTGCTGCCATGCCAGCCGCGCATACGGCGCCGCGCCGTCTATGTTGATGCCGTACCCGCTGCCGTCCGGCGGCTCGGCTCCACCCAGGTGCATGGACCGGTACGCGGTGACGTCCAAATAGAGGTGGTTGTCGTACATGCCGTAGACGCCCACCCCGGCCACGTCCTGCGCTAAACCGCCGTCAATCAGGACGTCGGCCATGGGGCCGGGCGCGGAATCCGAGGAAATCCAAGGAAAGCCCCACGCCGGCGTCGAGTTCCACAGATCCTCGACGGTAGGGTTGTTGTTGAAATCAACGCCGTACACCAGCGTCTTGCCGTCCAGTTTCGTGTGGTCGGCGAAGCGCAGATCGGTGTTATCCATGCTCAGGTGATCGTCGGGTCCGGAGTAGGTCACCTGCATGAAGCCGCCGGAATGGCTCGAGAACGCGCTGGCGAGAAACAGGCTCATCTGCTGCGGAAACTCCACGTTCCCGTTTTGCGTTCCCGGCAGGGCTTTTTGCGTCAGCGAATCCGAGATCTGGAACATCACCGACAACGGCAGGGAGGCGTTGAGATCCAGGCCCGCCTTGCTGCCCTTCTGCGGCGCCTTGATCTGGCGCATGTTGGCCAGCGTGTAACCGTTCAGCTTGAACTGCCGGCCGAAGGCGGTCAGCTCCGGCGGCGTGGTGTGACAGGTGCTGCAAGGAAACCCTGTCTGGCGGGAATAGCTGGGTACTCCCCACGCGCTAAGGCTGAAGAGGAGCAGAAGCGGCAGCATCGAAACGCGGATTCGTGGCCATGAAGTCATTGCATTCACCTCGCGGCGGCCCGTTCTCTCGGGCCTTGATCCGACCTTAGCCGCGCCGCCGTTCGCGTTCCGTGACCCCAGCCAACGCTCAGCGTGGCCGCCGTTACGCTGCTCGCGGCGGCGCGTGACCGCCGTCACGCAGCGCCGTAACCCGCGTCAACGACAGCTCGCCCCCCGCCATGGCGAGATGAAATCGAAGAATGCTGCGAGGCTTGCTATGCCACGAATGTTGCGAGGAATTCTGCTGCTGGGTCTGTTCGCCGGCACGCTGGCGGCCCAGGTTCAGGTCTCTGGACGGGTTTTGATTCCGCCGGAGCGCGGCCCGCGCCTGCCGGGCGCGTTGCCGCTGCCCGAGAAGCTGCCCGCCGCCGTCTGGCTATTGCCGGCAGCCGTGGAACCTTCCCTGCCCGGCCGTGGGCGTTCCTATGCGCTCCGCGTCGTCTGGGATAGCTTTCGTCCCCGGGTCTTGGTGGTGCCGGCGGGAGCCCAGGTGGTGTTTGCAAATCAGGGCACCACTCCCGAGCCCATCGGGCTGTTGCGCCCGCGGGGCCAGCGCTCGTTTCAAACCCATTGCGCCGTTTGCCATGGCGGCAACGGCGAGGCGATTACTCCGGTCGGCTCCAGCATGCGGCCCAATGCGCTCAACCTGACCTCGCCGGGACTCCAGCGCTGGAGCGAACGGCACATGGCGCAGGTCGTCTGGCGCGGCATTCCCGGCAGCGGCATGCCGCGGTGGCAGCGCGTGCTGAGCTATTCGCAGTTGCGCCGCATCGTGCATTACGTCAAGCAGCTTCCCGCGTTGGACACCGGCGCCGAGCTGCCCCCGCCGGACGCGGCGGCTCGGAAGGCGCAGGGCTGGATCTCGCAGCAATTGGGCATCCTGCAACCGGGAGCCTCCTTGGCGCGCCGATTCTCCAATCAGGGCATGTATCCCGTGCGCATCGCCGGCCAGTCCGCGGCGGTCGCATACATTCTGGTCGTGCCCAGCCCTTACACAGTGGTCACGGGTCCGCGCGGCAACTATCGCCTGCCGCCGGCCCTGCCGGGAAGGTATGAGCTGGTGGTCTGGCACCCCGGCAGCCCGGTCCAAACCCGCGTCGTCAACCTGCGTTCCAATATGCGGATCAATCTGCGTGTGCCTTGATTTAGGCCGGGCCCTGCGGCGGCGCCGGGCCCGGCAAGGAGGACTCCCATGTTGCATGCCAACCATTCCCCAGTCCGCTGGCGCACCGCCCTGCTGGCCGTCATTCTGCTGGCATCGGGCAGCGTGGCCGCGTCCAAGCCTTCCGGCGGCGGCAATGGCGGCGCCCGCGCCGCCGCCGGACGCAAGGTCTATATGTCCAAGTGTGCCGTCTGCCACAAGGACGACGGCGCCGGGCACAGCTATCTGGGGCCCAAGGCCAATCTGCGCAGCCCCGATGTCCAGCGCCAAACCGATGCGCAACTGGTCGCGGTCATCAAGAGCGGGAATCCGCCGATGCCGGCCTGGGACGGCATTTTGACCACGGATCAGATTCAGTCCGTGGTCCGCTTCATCCGCACCTTCAACGCCATGGCCAACAAATAGGCCCGTCCGCCGCCACGCCCTTCCACCCTGGTCGGGCCTTGCATGCCCGCAGCTGCACCGCCCGGCGGCATGCGCCGGCGCACCGCGCCGAGCTTCTCACCCGCCAATACGCACCCGCCGAAAAGGGATCTAAGAGCCCGCTTCCGCGTGACTCCGCCGCGGCGCTATAGTGGCCCTATCCGTCCCTTTCGGAATTCGCGTATGTCCCTATCCGCGCCGCGCCCGTATCTTCGCTTCGCTCTTTTCCCTTTCCTGTTTGCCCTGCCGGCCATCCCCGCCGCCGCCCAAGTCCCCAGGCCAGCGCGCACATTCCGCTTCGACTATCACTCCGTCGTTCACTTCCCCGCCGGCGCCAAGACCGTCCGCATCTGGATTCCCGTCGCCCAGTCCAATGTTCACCAGCAGGTGACGATCCTCGCCATCCATTCCTCGGTTCCCTATCGCCTCACCCGCAATGCCCGCGGCGACCGCATGCTTTACGCCGTGCTGCGCCATCCCCACGCCCGCTCCGCCACGTTCGACCTCGCCTATCGCGTCCATCGCGTACTCTACCGCGCCGGCGATTACCGCCGGCTTCTGCGCTTCAACGCCGATCCGCCCGGCGGCGGCCTGCCGCGCGCCGAGCACGCGTTCTATCTGCGCGCCGATCGCCTGGTGCCGGTCACCGGCAAACTCAAACGCCTGGCGGCCCGGGTCACGCGCGGCGACCACGGCGCGGTGCGGAAGACCCACGCCATCTATCTCTACATTTTTCACACCCTGCGCTACAGCAAAGTCGGCGCCGGCTGGGGCCACGGCGACGCCATGTGGGCCTGCGACCACAAGCGCGGCAATTGCACCGATTTCCATTCCCTGTTCATGTCCATGACCCGCTCCCAGGGCATTCCCTCCCGCTTCGTGATCGGCTTTCCAATTCCCCGAAAGCAGCGCTCCGGCGCGGTCGAAGGCTATCATTGCTGGGCGGAGTTCTATGTGGACGGCGCCGGCTGGGTGCCGGTGGACATCGCCATGGCCTGGCTGCACAAGCGGCGCGCTCATTTTTATTTCGGCGCCGTGAACGCCAGCCGCGTCCGCTTTTCCGCCGGCCGCGATCTCACCCTCGCCCCGCCCCAGTCCGGTCCGCCGATCAACTATTTCGTCTATCCCTACGTCGAGGTCAACGGCCGGCCGGATCCATCCGTGACCAACCGCTTCTCCTTCCGCGACCTCGGCGCCAACTGATCGGCAGCTCCGCCGCCCGCGAGCGGCGGAGCGTTCCGCGGCGGAGGCTCGGATTTTGCACCCGCGCCCCGACCCGCGGCGGCGCCCCGGACACCGAAATCCCAGCCCGCATCGGGCCCGCGCCATGCGCCTGCCGCGGAAGCGCCGGGCAAGTTGCCGGTGCTACAATGCTGTCGCCGCCCGGAGCCTGCCCGTGACCTGGCCTTCAGCCCATCAATTTCGCCTCCGCCTCTTCGCCCTCTTGCCGCTGTTGGCTGCTTTCGCTCTGCCCCTCGCCGCGCAAACCTGGAATTTGGTTTGGTCCAGCGAGTTCAACGGTCCCGCCGGCGCCGCGCCCAACGAATCGCCCGGTCCCATCCTGCTGCCCGGCGCCGGCGCGCCCCCGGCCCCCGCCGCCCGTCCCGCCACCGACGGCGCGCGCAAAACCCGCGAAAAGCTCCGCGAGCAGCTGCGCGAAGGCAAGCTCGATGACAAGATGGTCGAGATCGAAACCCGCGAGCGCAACTTCCCCTCCTTCGAGATCATCACCAACCAGGGCGTCGAGGAGATGGACATCAACATCAAGGACATGTTGCCCAACCTCTTCGGCCAGCGCACCAAGAAGCGCAAGATGCGCGTCGCCGAGGCGATGGAATACCTGATCCAGGAGGAAGAGCAGCGCTTGGTGGACATGGACCAAGTGACCCGCCAGGCCGTCGAGCGGGTCGAGCAGGGCGGCATCATCTTCTTGGACGAGTTGGACAAGATCGCCGGCCGCGAAGCCGGACATGGGCCCGATGTCAGCCGCGAGGGGGTGCAGCGCGACATTCTGCCGATCGTCGAAGGCACCACGGTCAACACGCGCTATGGGATGGTGCGCACCGACCATATCCTGTTCATCGCCGCCGGAGCGTTTCATGTCTCCAAGCCGAGCGACTTGATCCCCGAGCTTCAGGGCCGTTTTCCCATCCGCGTCGAGCTGGATTCGCTGACCGTCGAGGATTTCGTCAAGATCCTGAAGGAGCCGCAGAGTTCGCTCATCAAGCAGTACACCGCGTTGCTGGAAACCGAAGGGATCCAGTTGGTCTTCGCCGACGACTCGCTGGCCGAGATCGCCCGGCTTTCCGCCGAGGTCAACAACGCCACCGAAAACATCGGCGCCCGCCGTCTGCACACGATCATGGAACGCGTGCTGGAACAGATCTCCTTCGAGGGCGCCGAGCTGAAGGAAAAGAAGATGGTCATTGACGCCCAGTACGTGCAGGCCCAGCTCGGCAATATCGTCAAGGACCAGGACCTCTCGCGGTATATCCTCTAAGAGCTTGGGACCATCGGGCGGCAACAA
>DAHUYO010000094.1 GCA_027315185.1 Acidobacteriota bacterium | reverse complement strand
CCTGGCCGGGTACAGGTACAGCTTGCGGATCGCCACCCTGGGGATGTATCGCGTCGCATCGGGCGAAGTGCGCAGCTCCACGCCGGCGGCGTAGGCGGCTACGAACTTCCCGGTCACCTTTGCGCCGTTCACCAGCCGCGCCTCGACCGGCGCGCCGGCGGCGATGCCTCGCACCGCTGACCACGAGCTCGACTGCGCTGCGGCGCATGCGCAGAAAAGCAGTGCGCAAGCAGCCACGGCGATGCTCCGGGCCGCAGGCGTTTTCATCCCCGCCCCCGGTTTGCGCCCCGCGCGGTCCAGAGAAACCCGGTCCGCGCGCCGGCCACCGCCGCGCTCGGAGGGGGCGGCGGCGCGGCGGAGCCGAGGCTCGCGCCCATCAATGTCTAACCTCCGGCCCGCGGCTGGGGGCCGTCCTAACATCCGCGGTCCACGATTCTGTAATTCGCCAGGCATCAACGTCAGCCCGGGAGTTACGCTAGCACACTCTTCCGATCGCCGCTTCGAGAGAATGGCCGTGCGGAACGAACCCGAATGGTATACTTCCTCACGATTTGATCGCCACGGGCGCCCCGTTCGACTTCCGCAGGAGGCCACGATGAGCAGTTCCGCGCAGACCATCGCCATGTTCACCCCCCGGCAGCAGCTGAACTCGAAGGAGATTGTCCTGTTCGACACGCGGCCCCATTTCATCGCCATCGTCCGGCTGCGCGACCTCGCGTGGTTCGTGATCGGCAGCGTGCTGGTTCCTGCCGTTGCCGCGGGCATCGCGGAGGCGGTGGATAAGGGAGCGACCGCGGGGTGGGCTTGGCTCGCCTGGTTCTTCGTGATGCTGCTGCCGCTGTTGGCGCGCATCGTGGCCTGGAGCCATGAGTACTATTCCCTGACCGACCAGCGCATCTTGCACGGGCATGGCTTCATCAGCCGGTCATTGAAGGCGCGGCAGCTGGCGCGGATCGGCGGCGTGCTGGACATCAGCACGTACCGCATCACCGGCGTCACCTTTTACCAGGGATTCGTGGGCAGGCTGTTCAACTTCGGCAACATTGTCTTCGATACCAATCATGACAACATCTATTGGCGCGGCATCAAGGACCCGCTGAACGTCCGGCGGCTGATCGAGGAGAAGGTCGCCGCCTTCCAGGAAGTTGGGGCCAATCAGGCGACCTACAACGAGGCGGTCATCCGGAAGGTGGCGGAGGTGAAGACCGAAGAGCGTTTCGGCCTCGTCGAGCCCAAACGCAATATCTCCATGCAGGAGGCCCTGGGGACGGCGGGTTTGCAGGCGTCCGCGACCGTGTATGCGGCTTGCTCCAACTGCGGCAGCCAGGAATCCGCGCGCGCCACCTTCTGCTCGCAATGCGGCAATAAGCTGGGCCAGATGTCGTAGGCCCCGGGCGCATACCGCGCCGCCAGCGGCCGCGGCCGCGCTGTGCAAACGCCCGAGCCCCTATTGCGCCCCGTGCGCGCGCAGGTAGGCGGTCACGTCCGGCGTGCTGGCATAGCTCAGCGCCGTCTTGCCCTGCGCGTCCCGGACATTGACCAGTGCGCCATGCCGCACCAGCAGCCGAATCACGCCGAGATTGTCGCCGATCATGCCCTTGGCAGCCTGTACCGCGTCTATGAGCGGCGTGTCGCCGTAGCGATCGGCCTGATTCACCTCGGCCCCCGCCGCGAGCAGGGCCGCTGCAATTTGAATCTGGCCGTTGGCCGCGGCCGCGCCGAGCGGCGCGTCTAGGTGCGGCGTTACCTGATTCACCTTCGCCCCGTGGGCCAGTAAGGTGCGAACCACCGCGACGCTGGCGTTGCCCTCCGAGGCTACGGTGAGCGGCTCCGCCCACCAAAAACAGTGATCCGGCGTGGATGTGCCCGGCACCCACAGCCCGTTGTTGCAGGTCACCGCGTTGGGATTTGCTCCGTGCGCCAGCAGCAGCCGCGCCATGTCGGCGCGGCCGTACAGCGCCGCCCACATCAGCGCGGTGTCGCGCAGCGGAGAATGAAGATAAAAGCGCTCCAGCATCCAGCGCAGCGCCGCCAGACGCCCGCCCGCGATCGCGTAGGCGAGAGGCGATTTCCAGGTGACGGAATCTCGCGCCAACTGGCCGGGCGCGAGCTTGCCGGCGACCAGCTCCGCCGCCGCCAGGTGGCCCATCGCCGCGGCGTAGGCGACGCTGTCCGGTTCCGGCGAGGCGCCGTGCGCAAGGAACGCGCGCAGCATCTCCATCCGTCCGAACTCGGCCGCGGTGCACAGTGCACTGCTGCAGTCATCGGAATCGGCGCCCATCGGGTCGGTGGACACCGCGCCCTTCCCGGGATCGGCGCCGTGCGCCAGCAGCAGCCGCGCCATGGGCATATCGCCATTGGCGGCGGCAATTCCCAGCAGCGTCAGCCCGGCCCACGGCTGATTCACGTCGCCGCCCAGCGCGATACGGCGCCGCGCGCCGGCCAGGTCGCCTGCCGCCACCGCCCAGGCGAGCGGATTCCAAACGTCCGAGAAATCAAAACTCTCGCAGTCCTGGGTCTGTGCTTCCACCTGGATCGCCGCGATGGCGGCGCGTGCCGCCTGCGCCTGCGGTGAGCGCGGATCGGCGGTCAGCAGATACCAACGGAAGAACAGAATCGCATTCGGTTTGATTTTGTCCCACACCGGCTTGGCCGCCACCCCGGCGTCGTAGTAATACAGCCCCTCCCAGGGCGCCGCCGCGATGGCGCGCTCGAACGCCTTCACCGCGCTCTTCCCGTCCCTCCGCGCCTGCGCCGGCGATGCCGCTTGTTGCGCCGCCTGCACCCACTGTTGGCCGGTGTCAAAGGCGATCATCGCCGCCTGCGGCACCGGTGGCGCGTCGCCGGCCTGCGCCAGCCGCAGCAGCCGGTAGCGCAGCATATTCTCGTCGTTTAAGAAGCGATCCACGATCACAGGCCGCGGCTGGCAGGGCTGGCCAACCATTGTCGCGGCCACCGCCCCCGTGAACACCAGGTACGGATGCTGCCACGCAGCCCCAAAGCCGGGCCGCGCCACGGGCAGATCCAGCGTCACGTAGTCCTGGGCCTGGTCCCACCCGTTCACCCACATCGGCGGGCCATCGGCACCGCCCGCGTAAGGCGTGTCGGTGTCGTACGGGCTCGACACGCCCTGGTTGAACTGTTGCAGCAGCGCCGCGAATCTGGCCCGCGCCCCTGGGTGGCGGGAGCGCGCCGCCATGGCCACAGCGGGCTTGGCCGCCGGCGCCGCGGCCAGCGCGCACAGCGCCAGCGCTACGCCGGCGGCCAGCCAAAGGCGGCCGCGCCCGCGCCCGCGGTTACCGTTGCGCGCCGAGCCGGTGGGCTTCATAGAGCAGCTTGGCGACGTCGGCGATGTCCCGCCGCCGCGCGCCGGCCGTCTGCGGCGGTATGACGCCGGCGCCGGAATAATAGTTATAGGGATCGCCGTCCTGCCGCCGCAGCGCGCGCAATAGCGTCACCATCCGCGCCACCCGCATATCCCCCGGGTCTTTGAGCTGCGCGGTCTCATACCAGGCCAGCGCCACCTCCCAGTCGTGCACCCGGATGGCGTCCAGGCCCTTGGCTTCCATGCCCGCGATCGCCACCGGCACGCGCAGTTGGCTGCCGTCGGGCGCGGTCGCGATCGCCACCATCCCATCGTTGGCGGGCGCCGCCAGCGTGAGCGGCGCGGCCTCGTCATTTCCGCCCGCGCCGCCAGGCGCCGCCATCCGCAGCGGCGCCGCGTTATCCCGCGCGCCGGGTCCGCCCAGGCGCGCGCTCGCCTGCTCGTAATTCTGGTGCAGCCAGTTCAGCGTCCGCTGCTGCTCGATCACGTCTTGCAGGTTCTGGGTGAGCTGCGAGTTGCTTCCGTATGGCCAGGCGGCGATCGCTTGCCGGTAATCGAAAATCGCCTGCGGATAGTGGTTCGCCGCGCCCTCCGCCTGCCCTCGCTGGAACCAGTCCCGCGACAGCCGCGCCTCCGCCAGAATCCGCTGCTGCCGCCGGCGTTCCGCCGCCCGCGCCGCCGCCGCGGCGACCTCTTGCGCCCGGATCCGGGCCTCCTGCTGTTGCCGCGCTCGCGCCAGCGCCGCCTGCTGCTGCCGTTGCACCGCCCAATACGCCTCCGCGCTCCGCCGCCGCGACGCGCTCGGCCTCCAGGACGGGCTCCAATCGGATTGGTGGAAGCTGCTGCGGAAATTGCTGACGATGGTTTCGGCGTCGCTCCAGTCCGACCAGGACGAGTCCTGTGCCTGCGCTCGCCGCGCCAGAAACCCCAGGCAGGCGAACACCAGCAGGCACGCCACCATGGCGGACTTTCGCATCAGGTTCCTCGCGGTTCCGGCGACCGGCGGCGGTCCCGCCCGTCGCTTGCGCGCAGTCTAACATGCAGGCGCCGCCGCGCGGACCTGGCCCACATGCCAGGCCGGCCGGGGAATCTCCCAGGGCAACCCGGGGAGGCCCCATACCCCACCGGTGCGCGTCCGTGCCGGTCGGCCTTTTGGCCGCGCGGGACTGGCAGCCGAGGACGGCCAGGGCAGCCGGGGACGGCTACCCTACTGGCGCGTGGCAACGGAGAAGGTGGGACGGGCGTCCTCGCCTGTCCGCCCCGGCCGCGCCGAGCGCGGCCGCACGCAAGCCGGAAATAGCGTTAACGCTCGAACGAACCCTTGTGGCTTTGTCAATACGATTGTGATAATCCCATCGAAGGGCAAGGGAAGGAGTACGAATGTACCAGCCAGGTTTTTTATCGGCCGAGCACATCGCGGCTGCGGCGTGCCTGTCAGTTTTACTCACGGCGGGCGCGGTCGCCCGCTGTGTGACCCCGCCTGACGGTGGCCCGCTAACCGTTGGGTACGAGCCTGGACACACCGTGAAGGTCGGTGTCAACGTCTTTGCAGACCCCATCGTCAAGGTCACGAACCACGGGAGCAGCGGTTTGGTGGCGTTCGAGCTTGCGATGACCAACTCAGCCGGCGCCGTTGCCAGCAGGATTTTTGAAGACCGCCTTATTTCACCGCCGCACCGCGCCCTCCTGCCCGGTGACACCATGACCGTCCAGGTTCCATACCGCCTCCGAAGTGCCCTGAGGAGCATGTCCCCACTAATCGTTGCGGCCTTGTTTCAGGACGGCGCCACGACCGGCGAACCGGCCGAGGCCGCCAAACTGCGGATCAGACGCCAGTGCATGTGGAAGGAGGACCTGGCGCTCCAATCGGAGCTGCGGCGGGACCTGGCCGATGGCGAGTCGCGGGCCACCGTCCTCGCGGGGCTTGCAGCGGACGCAAAGACCCTCTCCGCGGCGCCAAGTGGGCTATGCCGGGACGGCGGCGGCTATGCTGTGACTGTGGCTGAAGCCGGGATGCGAGACGACCGGATCGACGGGATCACCCCGGGGCCCTCACGACTCCTGCCCATGGTGATCAGAACGCTGGAGGGGGACGCAGCCTGGGCAAGACCGCTCCCGCTCGGCCCGCAATAAGGGGCTTCCTAACGAACTGATAGGCGCGGGCCCCGGCCCCGCCGCTGGCGGGGCGTCCCGCTTACGCGCCCAGTTGGGCCGGGGATCCCGTCCGTCCCGGCCCAGCCAGCGCGTCGCTCCACCCCAACGCGCACCGCTGCGCGTTGGGGACCCCGGCTTTGGGGGCCGCGCCGCGTCGCTAGCCGGGGGCGGGCCGCAGCCTATTTCTGCGCGCCGTAGGCGCGCAGGGAGTTTCGCGGCCTTCCCGTACCTGCTTTGCCCCCCGGGCAAAAGGCGCGGCCCCCGCGTCGGGCCATCGCCGCAGGCCGCGCAGGCGCTCAGGAGTAGCCGGGGAGGAGCGGCGCCCGGCGCCGGCCCGCGCCGCCTGCCGCTGCCGCCGTTCGCCCGCGCCGCAGCCGGGCTCGTAGAATGGGGAGGAAGGCAACGCGGCGTGCGCCTGTAGCTCAGAAGGATAGAGCAGCGGTTTCCTAAACCGCGTGTCGGGGGTTCGATTCCCTCCAGGCGCACCAGCCCCTTTTCGCTTCCCCGCAGCCTAAACGACCGCAGCTCCGCGGGGCGCCGCCCGCCTCGCCCCCCGGCGGCCCCGGGCCGGCAATCGCCACAGGCCCCCGCGGCCCCCGCACCCCCCACGGGCCCCCGCTTGCCCCGCGCGCTGGCGGCGCGTCGGTCCCCCGCCGCACCAGGCGGCCCGCGGCCGCCCCCCGTCGGCGCCGCCGCGGGGCACAATAGCGGCATGGAGACGGTGGCGGAAACCGCGGCGCTGCGCCAGGTTGCGTTGTTCGGACCGCTGGATGGGGCGGCGCTGGAGGCGCTGGCGCGGCATCTGCGGCGGCACACCTACGCGCCGGGGGAGATGCTGTTCCGCGAGGGGGAACCCTGCGCCGGCGTGTTCGTGCTGACGGCCGGGATGGTTCGTATCTATAAGATGTCGCCTGGCGGGCGGGAGCTGACGCTGCACCGCGAGCAGGCGCCCGCCACCATTGCCGAGGTGCCGCTGGTGGATGGCGGACCGTACCCGGCGTCGGTGCAGGCGGTCAGCCCGGCGGAGACCCTGTTTTTGCCGCGGCGCGACTTCCTGGCGGTCTGCGAACGCCACCCGCGAGTGACGCTGGCGGCGCTGGAACTGTTCGGGCGGCGCTTGCGCGGCCTGCTCACGCTGCTGGAGGCGGTGACCTTCGGCGGCGTGCGCCAGCGGCTGGCGCGTCTGCTGCTGCGGCGCAGCCGCGATCGGAAGGTGGTGGCGGGAACCCAGCAGGAGCTGGCGCTGGAGCTGGGCACGGTGCGCGAGGTGGTGGCCCGCAACCTCAACCGCTTCCAAGCCGAAGGGCTGGTCCGCATCCGGCGCGGCGGCGTCGAGGTCCTGGACGCCGAAGGGCTGCGCGGCGAAGCCGCCTTGGAACTGTGACTCCAGTCATGGAGCGAAGGCGGGCGGAAGGAGAGGCTGGGAACGGAGGAACAATTATGGATATCGCTACCGCATCCACCCGCAGCGTCAGCGACCTGGCACTTGAGGTTCCCGGGGCCGCCGCCGCGTTCGAGCGTTTGGGCATTGATTTCTGTTGCGGCGGGCGCCGCAGTCTGGCGGACGCCTGCAAGGCGAAGGGACTGGAGCTCGCGCCGGTTCTTGCCGCGCTGACGGCGCTGGATGGGACCGCGCCCGCGGAGCCGCAATGGCGCGCCGTTCCCCTTGGTGAATTGACGCAGCATATCGCCCGGCGCCACCACCAATACGTGCGCGCGGAAACCCCGCGCCTGACCGCCTGGCTGGATAAGGTCGTGGCCGCGCATGGCGAGCGCCACCACGAGCTGGCCACGCTGCGCGCGGTCTTCTTGCGCATGAGCGGCGACCTGGCGCAGCACATGGCCAAGGAAGAAATGATCTTGTTCCCCGCCATCGCGCGCGCCGCGAGCGGCGATGGCGCGGCCGACGCCCCCACCGCCGCCGTCTTGGCGCAGCCGGTGCGGCGCATGATGGCCGAGCACGACGTCGCCGGGCGCGACCTGGCGGAGATGCGCCAGCTCACGGGCGAATACCAGCCTCCCTCGGACGCCTGCACCACCTGGCGCGTGCTGTACCAGGGCCTGGCGCAGTTTGAAGCCGACATGCACCAGCACGTGCACCTGGAGAACAATGTGTTGTTCCCGCGGGCGCTCGAACTCGGAGCCGAGGCGCGTGCCTGAACCGCAGCCA
Source organism: Acidobacteriota bacterium (assembly GCA_027315185.1). Taxonomy (GTDB): domain Bacteria; phylum Acidobacteriota; class Terriglobia; order Terriglobales; family SCQP01; genus JAKAUF01. Next base: position 5,768 of record DAHUYO010000094.1, on the reverse strand, counting down.
GCTGCGGCTGCCGTCCGCGCCGCTGCGCGCGGCGCCCAGGACGCGAGGAGCGGTCCCCAAGGCCCCCAGCGCGCAGCGGCGCGTGCTGGGGTGGTTAGCCGCGCCGGGGCCGGCGCCGGGCAATCGGGCGCGGCGGCGACGCCGGATGCCGGGGATACCAAGCGCTACGAACAGCGGCTGTCCCGGCTGCTGGTCGCCTTTTTGAGTTCGGGGCTGGCATTCCTGCTGGCGCCAGGCGGGTTGCTGGGCGCTTGGAGCCTGCTCAGCATCAGCCGTTCACGGTCGCCGGGGGTGGTCCCGCCGGCCCTGCTCCAGGCCCACGGCCATGCCCAGGTCTACGGCTGGGTGGGCAGCTTCATTTTGGGCATTGGCTTCCATTCGCTGGCGCGACTGCGGGGCGGGCGGGTGCGGCTCGGCCTGGCCTGGGCCTGCTGGGCGATGTGGACCGCCGGCGTGGCGTTGCGCTGGTGGGGAGGGGTCAGCGGCTGGCATTGGCGGCTGTTGCTGCCCGCCTCGGCGGTGTTGGAGATCACCGCCTTTTTGCTCTTTCAAACCACCGCTTTCGGCGCTCACCGCCGCCACGCCGCGCGCGTCAGCGATACGCGCGGCGCGGTCACGCCGGGGCCCGCGCCAATCAACGGTTCGGCCCCGGCGCCGGCCGCCGCCGGACGCTCGGGCGCTCCGGGCTGGGTGCTGCTGGTGTTGACCGGCGCGGCGGGATGCTTGCTGACGCTGCTGATGAACCTGGCCGCCGACATTTGCCATGCCGGCTGGACCGCGACGCGAGTCTTCAGCCCCGGCTACGACACGCGGCTGGTGACGCTGATGGGCTGGGCCTTTCTGGTTCCCTTTATCTGGGGATTCAGCACCCGCTGGTTGCCCATTTTCGCCGGCTTCCGGGCCGCGCCGGATTGGCTGGCCCGCTGGCTGATCGCGCTCGTGGCGGCGGGCACGCTGGCCACGCTGGCGGGGTGGTTTCTGCCGGCGGCGCTGTGCTGGCTGGCGGCGGCGGTGCTCGCCGCTGCTGGGCTGGGCGTGCTCCGCCCGGCGGTGCAGAAGGCCAAGACGCAGGGCATTCATCCCGGCTTCCCCATCTTTTTGCGCCTGGCTTATGGCTGGCTGCTGGTGGCGGCGGCGCTGGGCGTCTGGGCCGGGTTGCGGCCGGGCGTACCTGGGTTGCTGGGCGCGGCCCGGCATGCGCTGACCGTGGGTTTCGTGGCCGCCATGGTGGTGACGATCGGTTGCCGGGTGCTGCCCGCCTTTGCCGGCATGAAGCGGCTGTTCAGCCCGGCGCTGATGGGCTGGTCGCTGGCGCTGGTGAACCTGGGCTGCCTGGCCCGCGTCACCTGTGAGGTGCTGGCCTATCCCGGCTGGCTGGCGCCGGCATGGACGGTGCTGCCCTTCTCGGCCGCAATCGAAGGCGCCGGTTTGGCCCTCTTCGCCTACAACCTGGCCCGCACGCTCGCCTCGCCGCCGGCGCACCTGCAACCCGCCGCGGCGTGAGCGGCGGCTCGCTGGGGCCGCCCGTCCATGGAGCCGTGCGACAATGGGCCGCGATGAGAGTCATTGCCCGCCGGCGAGCGGCCCAGCGGCGGCAGGGAATTCCGCCCGGCGGCGCCGGGCAATCGGCCCTGGCGCGGCGGACCCTTTCTTCGCAGCGTCCGCCGGCTTCGGCGTCGGCGGCGCCGGTCCTGCCCGTGGCGGCGTTGGCGGCGATGATCCTGGCTGTGATGGTCCTGCTGGCGCCTAGCGTCGCGTGGGCGCAAGCGCCGCAGCCCCCGTTGTCGGTTCACTCATCGGCGGCGGGCGCGGCGGCGGGAAGCCGCGGCGGCGAACTGATCCTGACCGTCGGCGGCAGGCGAGTGGGAAGCGAAACCTACGCCATCGAGCAGCTAATAGATGGTTGGAGGTGGCAGGCGCGGACGAGCCTCAACTTTCCCCAAACCGCCGAGTTGGTCTTCGACGCGCGCAACCGCCTGCGCACCTATCGCGACACGCTCCAGCCGCCCGGGTCGGTTGCGATCATCCATGCGCAAGCCGCTGGGGGACGCATCGCGGTTCACATTCGCCGCGGCGCCACGCTGGCGCAAGCCCGGGCCGCCGCGCCGGAGAGCACCTCGGGCAACCTGCCCGCGGGCTGGTGGCTGCTGCCCGACAACATGTTTTCCCTGTATGGCCGCCTAACCCGCCTCTATTCCGCGGCCAACGGGGAGTGGCAAATGCTGGGGGCCGCGTGGCCCAGCCTGGTCTTTCAGCTGCGCCGCCTGCCCGGCGATATTTCGGTCGCCCATGCCGGCCGGCGCGTGTCCCTGTCGGTCTGGCAGCTCCGCCTGCGCACGCCGGGCGGCAGCCAGCTTTTTACGTTTTGCCTTGCGCCGAAACAAACGCTGGTGTGGCTGGATCTGCCCCAGCAGAACTTCCAGGCCCGGCTCCGCACCTGGCCGTCTGCGTCATTCGTCAAGATCGCCGCCTGGGCGCAAGCGCATGCCGCCGGGCATGCCGGCGCGTCCGCGGCGAAGCTGGAAGCCAAGCTGCTGGCGGGCGTGCGGCAAATCCCCGTCTCCATTCCCACTCCTTCCGGTGCGCTGGCCGGCGATTTGACCGAACCGGCAACCCTGCCGGCCGGCGCCAAGCTGCCCGCCGCCATCGTCATCGCCGGTTCGGGGCCGACCGACCGCAACGGCAACAATCCGATGGAGCAGTTCCAGCGCTTCACCTACCTGCGTTTGGCCGCCTATCTCTCCCGCCATGGCGTCATCGTCCTGCGCTACGACAAACGGGGCATTCCGGCGAGCGCGAACGCCGGCGTCCCGCGCAATATTCGCCAATACGCGCGCGATGTCGGCTCGGCCGTCACGTTTCTGCGCCGGCAGCCGGGCGTGGACCCGAGCCTGGTCACGCTGGTCGGCCACAGTGAAGGCTCCGCGCTGGCGCTTTGGGACGCCGCGTCCGACCGTCATGTCACCGCCATCGTCTCGCTGGAGGGCGCCGGGCGGAAGCTGTCGCGGGTGCTGGATTGGCAGTTCGCTCGCGCCCTGCGCCGCGTTCCCCCGGCGCGGGCGGCGCATGCGCGCGCGGAGCTGCGGCGCGATGAGGCGGTGGTCGCGCGGATCGCCGCCGGCAAGCACGTGCCGCCGGCGATGCTGCATGGCAATTTGGCCCTGGCGTCCCTAGCGGCGCAGCCGCGCTTCGCCCGCAGCTTCTTGAACCTGAATCCGCTCCGCTATGCGCGCCGCGACCGCGTGCCCACGTTGGTCGTGCAGGGCGGCAAGGACATACAGGTGACCCGAGCCCTCGACGCCCAGCCGTTAAATGACGCCATCCCCGCCGACGTGCCGCGCCGGCTGGCGGTCTTCCCCAACATGATTCACTTGCTCTACGACGTTTCCGGCCCGGCGGGGCCGGCGAATTACCTCGCCCCCGCCGCTACGCCGCTGGACAAGGGCATGGAGCGCACCGTGCTGCGCTGGGTCATCGGCCCCCGCGCCGCGTCTGCTCCGCGCCATTAACGGTCGCGGCTTCGGCTCGGTCCACGGCGGGTTCCGGTTCGGCCGTGCGCGCGCAGGCGGGCCCCAAGCTCGCCCCTAGGGAACGCGCGGCGCCGGGCCCCGCCCCGCGCCAATCAAAGCGGGACGCCCAGCCGCGGGCGGGGCTGGGGCCCGCGCGGATCAATTGGCGGAGCTGTTAGAACAGGAGACGGTCAATGGCCTTGGGCTTGGATCTCGCGTTCGCGCTTGTGGTGGCGTTCATCGCCGGGCTTGCGCTTGCGTTGCCGCGGTTCTCGCCGCGGGAATTGCTTTTTTCCGTCAACGTGCGCGCCGGCTTTCCCGCCCGCCCAGAGGGGCGGGCGATCCTGCGCCGCTATCAGCTGCGCGTGTTGGGCGTCACAGCGGCGGCGCTCGCGGTCGTGGTTTGGGGCGCGCTCCACGGGCAACGGTGGCTGGCCGGCGCGGCGCCGATCCTTCAACTCGGCGGCAATTTTTGGGCTTACCTGGAAGCGCATCAGGAGACGGCGCCGGAGGCCGTACCGCCGGCGGAGGCGCAGCTGGCTGCGCCGGTTGCGCACCCCGTTCGCCCTCCCGGCGGATGGGCGCTTCAGTTTGTCCCGTTTTTGATCCTGGCAGAGGCCGCCTCCGTCCTCCACGCCAACTGGCGGCGCATTCCCCTCCGGTTCCCGGTGCATTGGGGCTGGAATGGCGCGGCGAATGGCTGGAGTGCGCGCACGGTTGCCGGCGTTTTCCAGCCGGTCGTCCTCGGCGGGATCGCGGTTGCGCTGATTGTGCTCCTCACTTGGTTCGCGACCCGCCATACGCGCCGCGTCGCGGCCGCCTGTGGCACGGCATCGGCGGAACTGGCGCGGGAGCGGCGGCACCTGCTTCCGTTCCCGCTTGTGGCGTTCCTGATCGCCGCCGAGTTCAGTTGGGCCGCGGTTCTGCCCCTCCGGGCACACCCTGAGGACGCGCCGTCCATGCTCGTTCCCCTCGGGCTGATGGCCGCCTTCCTGCTGCTTCTGTTCCTGCTCTTCGCCGTGCACCGGCCGCAGGGACTGGCGCCGGAGGCAGGGGCCGAGGTGATCTGCGATCGTGCCGCGGACCGCTATTGGAAGGCGGGGATGTTCTACGTCAATCCCAACGACCCTGCGATTTTGGTTCCAAAGCGAGTCGGCATGGGTTTTACCTTCAATTTCGCCCGGCGGACATCCTGGCTGATTTTGCTGGTGATCCTGCTGATCGCGGCTACGCCCGTTCTTTTCGCGCGGCCCCATTGATCGCCGTGCCACACCGCGCGGCGGGTCGGCAGCCCCGCCCCTGCGCCGCCGAGTCTCGCGCTCGTGCCGCCCGAAAACCGGGCCGTTGTACTGAATACAAAAGCGTTGCGGGGTCACGGCTCCCGGAAAATGAGACGGCGCCGAGACAGCGCAACCCGCGCCTGGCGGCCCGCGGGACCGCCGCCAAAGATTGCCGACCGCCGGAGCCGCGCCCATCAAGCGCAGGCGGGCCGTGGGACAATGGGCCGCCATGAGAATGATCGGCCGCGAAGAAGTGGCCCGCCGGCTGACGTATGAGCGCTGTATCCCCATCGTCCGGGACGCGATGATCGCCTTCTCGCGCGGGGAGACCCAACAGCTGCTGCGCTCCATTCTGCCCCTGGGCGATGGGCGGATGTTTGGCGTGATGCCGGGCGCGATGGCCGGGCACGGCGTGTTTGGCGCCAAGCTGATCAGCGTGTTTCCGCCGCGGCCGGGCGCGGAATCCGCGTACCGCTCGCACCAGGGCGTGGTGATTCTGTTCGCTGCGGCAACCGGGGCGCCGATCTGCGTGGCGGACGCGGGCGAGATCACGGCCATTCGCACCGCGGCGGCGAGCGCGGTAGCCACGGATGCGTTGGCGCGGCCCGAGGCGGCGCGCCTGGCGCTGTTCGGCACGGGCGAGCAGGCGGCGACGCATGCGCGGGCGATCGCGCGGGTGCGGCGGCTCGAGCGGATCGTCGTTTGGGGGCGGCGGCCGGAACGGGCACGCGCCCTGGCCGCGGCGCTGGCCGCGGAGCTGGGCATCCCGGCGGCGGCGGTGGACAGCGGGGAAGAGGCGGCGCGGCAGGGAGAGATCGTCTGCACGGTGACCGCCGCGCAGGAGCCGGTGCTGCTGGGCCGGTGGGTGCAGCCGGGCACGCACGTCAACCTGGTCGGTTCCGGCCATGCCGGCCCGGTCGAGGCGGATGAGGACCTGGTGGCGCGGTCGCGGTTCATCGTGGATAGCCGCGAGGGTGTG
>DAHUYO010000093.1 GCA_027315185.1 Acidobacteriota bacterium | reverse complement strand
GAACTCCGCTTTCGCCGCGGCGGCGATTTTGGCGGTGAAGGGACGGGTCAAGATGATGCGGCCGAGCTGGTAGTGCACGCCGGCCTGGTGGGGATGGGCCTGGAGAATAGCCTTATAGGTGGCTTCGGCTTGTTTCCACTGCCCCCGCGCTTCCATCGCCTCGGCCAGCAGTTCCTGCGCCGCCGCCGATTTCGGCGCCTTGCGCAGCAGCCGGTGGGCGGCGCGGTTGGCCATTTGCGAATAGAAATGGCTGGTGATGTACAGGACGCGCGGATTGTTGGGGAAGTGCTGGTTCAAAAAATTGAGGCCTTGGTCGGTGGCGGCGTCGTCGTGCAGCGCCATGCCGCACTGCGCCAAAAGGCGCGCGGCGGCGTAGCGCGCCGCCTTGGGCGCCCGCGCCAGTTCGCGGCGCAGCACCGGCGTGGCGGCGGCGCAGTCGCCGTGCGCGGCGCGGCGCATGGCCCGGGCCAGCGGCGTGAGGGGCGTCGCCGGCGGCGCCGCCCAGGCCAGGGAAGCGGCGGCCGCCAGGGCGGCGAAAAGCCCAGTGTGCAGCGCCCGGCGGCGGAAATGGATGGCGGTGAAACGCGGCATGCCTTTGCCAGCCATTGTATCCGGTCGCTTCAGCGGCACGCCCCGCTCGCGGCGGGACTGGGGCCCGCGTCCGGTAATGTTTATTTTCAGGCGGGCTTACTTCCAACCGGGCTGGCCGTGGGTGAGGCTGATGTAGCGGTCCACGGGCGGGTGGGCGATGCGTTGCGCAGCGCCGTGCGGGCCGGGCCAGCGAATTTCCAGCCAATCCAGCTCAGTCCGCGGGCCCAATCCGAGCACCATGCGGGGATCGCAACTGGACATGAAGCTGCCGCCGCCGACTTGGAAGCGGTGCATCCTCCAGGCGCCGCTGGCCACCGTGACCTTGGCGCCGAGGGCGTCGGGGTTGCCCTGGGGCCCGCGCAGGCGCAGGCCCAGCCAATGCCGGCCGCGCGCCGCCTGATTGCGCAGCAGCAGCGGCGCGGCGTTGTTGACCGCCACCAGCGCGTCCACCGCGCCGTCGTTGTCGTAATCGCCCAGCGCCAGGCCGCGAGCAGCGTAGCGGTGGGTGAAGGCCGGCCCGGCGGCCGCGCCCATGTCATGGAACGGATGGCCGGCGGCGGCGCTGCCGCGAAACAGCTGCATCGGCTGGCGGTAGGTCACGCCGGGGTCAATTTTGGCGATGCTGGTTTCCGGATGGCCGTTGACCAGCAGCAGGTCCAGCACGCCGTCGTTGTCGAAGTCCAAGAACTTGGCACCCCAGGTGCTGATCAAAAACGTGGCCGTGGCCAAGCCGTCGGTGGGCGCCACGTCGGTGAAGACGTTGCCGCCGTCGTTGCGGTAAAGCGAAAAGTTTTCATGGTCCAGGTTGCCGACGCAGAGGTCAATTTTGCCGTCCTGGTTGTAATCCGCCGCGTCCACGCCCATGCCTGACCGCGCCAGACCGAAGGCGCTGTAGCCCACTCCGGCCAGCGACCCGACTTCGACGAACCGCCGCCCGCCGCCCGGCGCGGGGCGGTTCAAGAACAAGAAGTTGCGCACCGTGTCGTTGGCCACGAACAGGTCCAGCCAGCCGTCGCCGTCCACGTCGGCGGCGACCACGCCCCACGCCTTGCCGGGCACGGCGGCGATGCCGCTTTCCTGGCTGACGTCGGTGAAGGTGCCGTCGCCGTTGTTGTGGAACAGCCAGCTCGGCGCCGGCGGATAGACGCTGGGCCGGCAGTAGAGCCGTCCCACCTCGGCGTTGCCGCAGTGGATCTTCTGCTGCTCCGGGCCGAACAAGGCGAACTGTCCGACGAATAAGTCCAGCTTGCCGTCCTGGTCGTAATCGAACCACACGGCGCTGGTGGTCCAGCCCGGCGCGGCCACGCCGGCGCGTTCGGTGAGGTCGGTGAAGGTGCCGTCGCCGTTGTTGTGGTACAGGATGGCGCGCCCCACCTGGGTCACGTAGAGGTCGGGATAGCCATCGCCATCGTAGTCCCCCACGGCCACGCCCATGCCGTAGCCGCCGCCGCCCACGCCAGCGCGCGCGGTGACGTCGGTGAAGGTGCCGTCGCGGTTGTTGTGGTACAGCGCGTTGCGCAGTGGATGCGGCGGCTGATAGAAGGCGCAGGGGCCGCTGTTGACCAAGTAGATATCCGGCCAGCCGTCGTTGTCGTAGTCCACGAAGGCGCAGCCGGGCCCGTTGGTCTCCGGCTCGAATTTCTGCGGCGACAGTCCGGCCACATGCCGCCAATGGATGCCGCTGGACGCCGCGGGCACGGTGGCGAAGGCGCCGGGCGGGGCGGCGGCGTGCGGCGAGGCGGATGCTCGCGCCGCTGCGAGCGGCTTCGTTAGCGCCGGCGCCGTCGCCAGCCAGCGCAGAAATGTACGGCGGTTGACAGGCATGGTCGGGCGGTGGGGCGGCGCTAGGCGGCGGCTGGCGGGGCCGGTCCCGGGGGCGTTGGCCGCCGGCGCGGGCGGTTTTTGCGGCGGCTCCGGGCGGCAAAGAAATGCTTGGCTCCAGAGCCGTTTCCGCATACGATCATAGCCAAAACATGGCAACGCTTCCATTGCTGGCCAGCGGCCTGGTCCGCCTTGCACCGGTGGACATGGCCATCATCGTCATCTATTTCGCGGCGGTGCTGGGGCTGGGCTTTTACCTCAAAAGCCGCACCGAAAGCAGCGAGGACTTCTTTCTCGCCGGCCGCAGCATGGGAGCCTGGATCGCCGGATTGAGCTTCCTGGCCGCCAACCTCGGCGCCCTGGAGCTGATGGGCTGGGCCGCCAGCGCCTACGAGTACGGCATCCTGGCGGTGCACTGGTACTGGATCGGCGCCATCCCCGCCATGGTCTTCCTGGCGCTGGTGATGATGCCGTTTTATTACATCAGCCGCACGCACTCCGTGCCTGGCTATTTGAAGCTGCGCTTCGGTGAGAGCACCCGCGCGCTCAGCGCCTTCAGCTTCGCCGCCATGACCGTGCTGATGTCCGGCGTCAACATGTTCGCCATGGCCGCCGTCATGCAGGTGGTGCTGGGCTGGAACCTGCATTTCTCCATCTGGGTTTCCTCCATCACCGTCGCCGTCTACGTCGCCCTGGGCGGGCTGACCTCGGCGATCTTGAACGAGGTTCTCCAGTTCTTCTTGATCTGGTGCGGCGCGCTGGTCATCCCCATCCTGGGCTTGATGGAGACCGGCGGCTGGGGCGCGCTGAAGGCGCGCATCGTGAACAACATCGCCCACGGCTCCACCTACCTGCACGCCTGGACCACGCTCGGCCATTTCAGCTCCAATCCCATGGGCATCCAATGGACGGGCATCGTCTTCGGCTTGGGCTTCGTGATCAGCTTCGGCTACTGGACCACCGATTTCCTGGTGGTGCAGCGCGTGCTGGCGTCCAAGGACGTCCGCTCCGCCAAGTTGGCCCCCATCATCGGCGCCTTCTTCAAGATGGCCATCCCGCTGATCGTCATCCTGCCCGGGCTGATCGGCCTGGGCGTGCTGGCCACCGGCGCCCATCCCATCCATTTGGTCTCGCAGGCCCTGGCCAAGCCGGGACAGCACACCTACAACGACGTGCTGCCGCTGTTATTGGTCCGCTACGCCCCGCCCGGCTTGCTCGGCTTGGGCGTGACGGCGCTGATCGCCGGGTTCATGTCCGGCATGGCGGGCAACGTCAGCGCCTTCGCCACGGTCTGGACCTATGACATTTACCGGCCGCTGATGAACAAGAACGCCAGCGACAAGCATTACCTGCAAATGGGCCGCTGGAGCACCATTATCGGCGTGCTGGTCAGCATCGGCACCGCCTATCTAGTGATGCACGCCGCCAGCATCATGGATTACGTCCAGGCGCTGTTCAGCTTCTTCGTGGCCCCGCTGTTCGGCACCGTGGTGCTGGGCATGCTGTGGAAGCGGATCACCAACGCGGGCGCCTTTTGGGGCTTGCTCTGCGGCACGGTGTCCTCCATCGGCATGTGGTTTTGGGTGAAGGCCAATCCCCATGCGCTGGCGATCATCGCCATGAGCGCGCATGCCAAGCCCATGGCGCAGGATATGTACCAGGCGCTGTGGTCCTGGCTGATCTGCGTCATCATCACCGTCGCGATCACTTTTGTCACCCAGCCCCGGGCGGAAAAAGATCTGACGGGACTGGTGTATGGCTGCACGGAACTGCCCGACGAGGGCCATTATCCTTGGGTGCAGCGTCCGGCGTTTTGGGGCGTGGCCGCGATCGTGATTTTGGTCTGGCTGAACTGGGTGTTCCGCTAAACCCGCGGGCGGCACAATAAGGCAATGAGGAAACAAGAGAAGGGAGTCGGTGCATGGCGATGACGCCACCACAATCCGCGCCGGAGCCGGCCGCCACCGGCGGTGAGCGCCCCAAGGAATCCGAGGCGCCGCCGATTTGGTTTTTTGTCGGCGCATTGTTGCTGCTCTACGGCGTGATCATTCTGGGCGCGGGCATCTACCAGTTCTGGCATCCGCCGCACACGGTGCTGGCGCGGGACCACGCCAGCTTTTGGGGCGGCGTGGGCCTGGCCATCTTCGGCGGAGGCTTCACCTGGGGCTTTTGGCCCCGTAAGAAGCATCACAGCGACAACGCCAAAGGCGCCGGCGCCGGCAAATAACCCGCGCCCAAAAACAACCGGCGCCGGCAAATCATCGGCTCGGGGCAAGCGCCGCAAATCCGTCGCGCTAGCGCGCGCCAAGGGGAGGGTGCATCCGGGCGGTTCCGCCCGGTCCCGACCGCCGGTCGCCAACAGGACTTGCCCGGCGCCCCTGGTACCCTCCGGCGGGGCCCCGCCTCGCCACGCGCCGACGCGTGCCGAGGACTCGACGATCGGCACCGGGTGCTCGCTAGCGGCGCGGGGCGCCTCCAAGCTGTCGCGGTAGGATGGATGTCGAAGGCCCTACTGGGCTTGGGGTGAATGCGCGATATGACAAACCCGCAGAAGGCACGGCGGATGGGATGGAAATGGGCCCAGGCGGCAGCCCTGGTAGCGGCGGTGGCCGGCGCAATGGCATTGGCGGCGATGGCCGCGACGCCGGGCTCCGGCAGTTGGCCCCGCTTTGGCTGGAACGCGCAGGGCACCAGCGACTCGCCCGTGCCCACCGGCATCACCGCGAACAACCTGAGCCGGATGAAGCGGCAGGATGTGACGCTGGACGGCACGGTGGATGCCGCGGTGATTTTTCTGCACGCGGCGCGCATTCATGGCGCCCGGCACGACGCTTTCATTTTCACCACCACCTACGGCAAGACCGAAGCCCTCGACGCCCACAGCGGCCAGCTGTTATGGCGCTATACGCCGCCGGGCTATGACGACTGGGCGGGCAGCTACCGCATCACCAACGCCACGCCCGTGGCCGGTCCGCACGGCCGCTATGTGTATGCCGCGTCGCCGGACGGCTATCTCCAGAAAATAGCCGTCGCCGACGGCCATGCGGTGTGGCGGACGGCGATCACGCGGCTGGCGAAGCGGGAAAAGATCACCTCGTCGCTGAACCTGTGGCATGGCCATCTGATCGCCACCACCGGCGGCTACGTCGGCGACCAAACGCCATATCAAGGACACGTGGCGGTTTTGGACGCGGCGAACGGCCGCCTGTTGCATGTGTGGAACGCGCTGTGCTCCAACCGCGCCGGCCTGCTGGAGCCGGCTTCGTGTTCCGAGCAGAGGGCGGCGATTTGGGGCCGCGCTGGCGCGGTCATCCAGCCCGGCACCGGCAACATCTTCCTGGCTACCGGCAACGGGCCCTGGAACGGCAAGACGGCGTGGGGCGACGCGGTGATCGAACTCAATGCCTCCGCCACCCGCATGCTGGCCAATTACACGCCCACGAACACGCACGAGTTGAACCGGCGGGATTTGGACATCGGCTCGACCTCGCCGGTGCTGCTCGGGGACGGTTATATCGCCCAAGGCGGCAAGGATGGCCATATTCGCGTCTTGCGGCTGGCGGCGATTCGCGGAACGGACGCGCACCGCGGTCCCGCCGCGCAAATGGTGAATACGCCCGGGACGACGGATCTTTTCACCGCCCCGGCGCTGGTTCAGGGCAGCCACGGGGAATGGCTGTTTGTCGCCGACTACCGGGGCACCGAGGCCTGGCGGTTCGCCGACGGGCGGCTGAGCAAAGCGTGGAGCAACGAGCAAGCCGGCACCAGCCCGGTGGTGGCGGGCGGGTTGCTGTACGTCTATGATCCGCACGGCGGCGGGCTTTATGTATACCAGCCGTGGAGCGGGCGGCAAGTGGGCGATTTGCCGTGCCCCAAAGGGCATTGGAACAGCCCGATCGTGGTGGACGGCATGATCGCCGAGCCGGTGGGCAGCGCCAACGCGCACGAAACCAGCGGGACGTTGGAGATCTGGCGCTTGCCCGGCAAATAAGCGGCGCAGGCGGCGTCAGCGGCATCGAGGCGAAGGCGAACCATGGACGCGCCGCGGCTCCAGGGGCTGGGAAGGCGGCGGCGCTGTTGATGGGAGACGCGGGCGCGCTTGCCCCGGCAGAGCCGCGCCTAACGCCTAGGCGGGGCGGATGCGCAGGCGGTTTCCGCCCGCCCAGCCGGGGTCGGGGGCAACCGCGGCGCCGAGCGATTGCAGCTGCCTGCGCGCCAATGCCGCGCGCAGAGCGGCGGCGATGTCGGCCCCGTTGGCAAAGGGATCGAAGGCTTTTTCCCAAGCGGCGCCGTCCAGCGTCGGCCCGTCATCCGCGATGACCGCATCCCCGCCGTCGCCCGCCAGCGTTACGCGCGTGCGCGCCCGCTGCAACGCGCCGTGGACGAGTTGGAACATGGGATCGGCCCAGGCCGAGGGCCAATCTTCCCACGTTAGCTGTAGCTGCACGCCCTTGTCCTCCGCCAGCGGCGCCAGTTCCGCTTGCAAGCGCGCCAGCGGATCCGCCGTCGCTTCCGGCGGGGCGGGGGGTTGGTGCAGCGCCCGCAGCGCCTCGGCCAACGCCACCAGCCGCTCGGTCTCCCGCGCCATGGTCAAGATGGCGTCGCGGTATTCCGCCGCGCTCAGCGGGCGGATCAGCGCCAGTTCGGCGGCGCCGCGCAACACCGTGAGGGGCTGGCTCATGCGGTGCAGCGCCGCGCCGGTCAGATCACGTTCCATCGCCAATGCTCGGTTCGCCGCGCCGGGCGCCGTTGCGGGGTCCGGCCGCGGTTCTCAGGCCTGGGTTGCATCCGCGGTGATGGCGTAGCCTACGCCGCGAATGGTTTGGATCAGCTTGGCGTCGAAGCCGCCGTCCACCTTCTTGCGCAGGTAGTTGATGTAGACGTCCACGACATTGGTCATGGTGTCGAAGCTCAAGTTCCAGACATGCTCGATGATCATGGCCCGCGTCACCCGCCGCGGGGAGTTGAGCATCAGGTATTCGAGCAAGGCGAACTCCTTGGGAGTGAGTTCGATGGGCTGGCCGGCTCGCCGCACCTTGTGCTCGATGCGGTCCAGTTCCAGCTCGCCGACGCGCAGCACCGCTTCGGCCGGCTGCTGGCGGCGGCGCAGCAGCGCGCGCACGCGGGCGGAGAGCTCGGAAAAGGAAAAGGGCTTGGTCAGGTAATCGTCGGCGCCCAGGTCCAGCACCTGCACCCGGTCCTCGATGCCGCTGCGTGCGGTGAGCACCAGCACCGGCAATGAGGGTTTGTGCTGGCGCAGATCGGCCAAGACCTCCACGCCGCTGGCGCCGGGCAGGTTGAGGTCCAGAATCAACAGGTCGTAGTCCTGTTCCCGGGCCATCTGCGCCGCGCCGCCGCCCTCGCCGACGATGTCCACGGCATAATGCTCCGCCTCCAGGCCCTTGCGGAGAAAGCTGGCGAGCGAGGCGTCGTCTTCGGCGACCAGGATGCGCATAGCACTCGCGGCTGATTGTACCTGAATTGCCGCGAGGAGGGAAAAATGCCCCCGGGCCGCGGCGGTGCGGCGGCCGGCCGCCGCATCGCGCCCAGCCGGCCCCGGGGCGGGCCAGCCGCCCGTGCGCCGAATGACGCGCGGGGATGCGACTGCGACCGCGGCGCGTAGGAACAAGGCGTGGCGTGGCAATTGGTGTTGCTCCTCGGCGCGGCTCAGCGGCCGCGGGCGAGGCGATGCGCCAACTGGGGTGGCAGGCCGGCGGCGAGGATTTTTTGCGCGGCGCGGGCGGCATCGTAGGGCACGCGAAAAAAGCGCACCGTGCCTCCTTCCCGCCCAGCACCGTTGCCGGGCTGGTAGAGCGCGAACGCGGCGCGCGGGTCGCCGTCGCGCGGCTGGCCCACCGAGCCGGGGTTGAGCAAATAACGCACTCCCGGCTGAAGCGGCAAGCGCCAGCTCTGGGCTTCGCCGTAAGGCGTCGGCCACGCCTCAATCATGGCGCCGTTGGGCGTCACGCGGGCCGGAGGCGCACCGGCAGCGTAGGAAAAGCCGCCTTGAATATGGGTATGGCCGATCCAGGTCACCGCCGTGGGCGCGCCTTGGAGCGGGGCGGCGGCCTGTTGTGGCAGGATGACGTATTCGTCCTCGTCCAGCGGCGAGCCGTGCGCCAGGGTCATGGTGTCCACGCCGCGCGGGCCGCTGGGCAAACTGCGCAGAAAGCCGAGCGCCGCGGGCGTCAGTTGCCGGGCGGTCCACTCCACCGCCGCGCGGGCGATGGGGTTGAAGTCGCCGGCCAATTCCGGCGCCACGCAGACACGGTCGTGGTTGCCGCGAATGGTGATGGCGGCGTGCGCTTGCACCCAATCGCTACAGGCGTTGGGGTCGGCGCCATAGCCGACCACGTCGCCCAAGCAGTAACAGGCGTCATACCGCGACGGCTCGAGTTGCGCGGCGACCGCCTCCAAGGCTTCCCAGTTACCGTGAATGTCGCTGAGGAGAAGTATGGTCATGCGGCCGGGCTCCTACCCGCGCACGTCCGGCGGCAGATGGCGCGCCGCGGCGGCATCCACGAAATGGGTAATTCGTGTCCGCGCCGGGTCTACCACCAACGCCGGAATGTCCTCCGGCGGGGAGTCGCGGGCATAGAGCCGGGCCGTGGCGTCGGCCTTACCTTCTCCGGTGAGCAAGAACCAAACCTCCTCGGCGGCGTTGATCAGCAGCGGGGTGAACGTGGCGCGATCATGAGGATGCTCCGGCGTGCCCGGAACGCCGCGCACCAGACGCTCATTTTCGCAATACAGGTTCGTGTGGGGGAACAGCGACGCGGTATGTCCGTCGTCGCCCAAGCCGAGAATCAGGACATCCAGCCGCGGGATCCCGTTGCTGTCCGGCGGCAGCAATTGGCGCAGCGTCTGGGCATAGCGGGCGGGCGCGTCGGGGGCCTCGGTGGGCACGCGATGCACTTGCGCGGCGGCGATGCCGGCGGGAGCGAGCAAGGACTCCAGCGCCAGGCGGTAGTTGCTGTCGGGATGTTCGGGCGGGACCAGGCGCTCATCGCTCCAAAAGAAGCGGAACTCCTCGCCGCGCCAGCCATTCGGGCCAAACCGCGCCGCCATGGCGCGATAAAACGCGTGCGCGGAATGGCCGCCGGTGAGAGCCACGGACAGCGGGCCGCGGGCTTCCTGGCGGCAGCGCGCCAGGCGCCGGGCCATGCGTTCGCAGAAAACCTCGGCCACATCCACGGCGGCGGCGCGAATGACCCATTCCCCCGCCGCCCGGGGGCATGATTGCTCCGCCATTTATGCCTTGCCCGGGCCAGCCGCGGGGCCCCCTTCCCGCTGCACCGCGTGGCCGCCGAATTCATTGCGCAGCGCGGCGATGACCTTGGCGGAGAACGACTCCGGCTGGCGGGAGCTAAGTCGCGCCAGCAGCGATAGGGTCAACACGGGCGCGGGCACATTTTCATCAATCGCCTGCTGCACCGTCCACCGTCCTTCGCCGGAATCGTCCACGTAGCCCTTGATGTTTTGCAGATGGCCGTCGCGGCCAAACGCCAGCTCCGCCAATTCGCACAACCAGGAACGGATCACGCTGCCTTGGTTCCACAAATGGGCGATGGCGCGCAGATCCAAATCGTACTGCGATTTCTCCAGAATTTCGAAGCCTTCGCCGTAGGCCTGGAGCAGGCCGTATTCGATGCCGTTGTGCACCATTTTGACGAAGTGCCCGGCCCCGGCCGGCCCGACGTACAAATAGCCGTCGGGCGGGGCCAAGGATTTGAAAATCGGTTCGGCGCGATCGAAGGCCGGCTTGGGGCCGCCGACCATGAGGCAGTAGCCGACCTGCAAGCCCCAAACGCCGCCGCTGGTGCCGGCGTCGAGGAACTGAACTTTTTTGGCTTCGGCTTCTTGCCCGTGGCGGATGGTATCGGTGTAGCGGGAATTGCCGCCGTCAATCAGGATGTCGCCGGGCGACAACAGGCCGAGCAACTCGGAAACGGTGGAATCGGTGATCTTGCCCGACGGCACCATGATCCACACCACGCGCGGAGCGGACAACTTGGCCACCAGATCCGCCAGGCCGCTAGCGCCGGTGGCGCCATGCTTGCGCGCCGCGTCCACGGCGGCGGCGGCCGGATCGAAGACCACCACTTCGTGGCCATCCTGAATCAGCCGCTGGGTCATATTGCCGCCCATGCGGCCTAGCCCTACCATTCCAAGTCTCACTGGCTTGCTTCCTCCTTCCTCCATTCTGCGCCCGCCGCTGGCATGGCGGGCGCGGGTCCCGCCCGGGCGCGGCGGGCGGAATCGGCGCCGCCACGCGGGCTGAAGCCCCATGCCCCGCATTGTGGCCGGGGCGGGCCGCTAGGCGGAGAGTGGCAATATCCCGCGGCGACCAGGGGCAGACAAACACTCCTACTTTCGCCCCCCCACCGAACGAAGCCAGCTCCGCGCGCAATGCGAAGATTCGCGGTTTTGCCCAACGCCAGGTGACGCCGGTGCGCCAGGCGGCGAATTCGGCGCAGAGCTTGTCGAAAGCACTCAGCGCTTCTCCGGCGCGGTAAGGCAAAGCCTAATCCGGCGCGCGCAGGCGATTGAGAGCCGTTTCCAGCGCCTGGCGCGCCGTTTCGATTTCCTCGCGTCCCGCGGTTCCGGACACCGGGATGGGGCCGGCCCAGTGGCCGATCACGCGGCTAAACGGACGCGGGATACGCATACGGTCCCAGCTATTGAGCTGCCGGGCTTTGGGCATTGCCGCGTGGAGGGCGTACAACGGGGCGCCGGTCATGCGCGCCAGCATGACCGCCCCGGGCTTGGCGACGCAGCGCGGCCCGCGGGGCCCGTCGGCGGCGAAAGCGACGGGCAGGCCGGCGCGCACGGCCTGGGTCATCTCCGCCAGCGCCTCCGTGCCGCCGCGCGTGCTGGAGCCGCGGAAAATGACATAGCCCATGCGGGCGGCGGCTTGGGCGATCCATTCGCCATCAAAATGCTGGCTGACCAAAATGCCGATGCGCCGGCCGTGCATGTACCAAGCCATGGGCAGCAGATCGCAATGCCAGAAGGCGTAGATCGCCGGCAGCGGCGGCTCCGGGCCTAACTCCGAGGGCAGGCCCGCCGGCAGCGAAACGCGCAAAGTGGCGCCCAAGCTGTTGATCAGCCCCGGGGCGAGATATTTGGCGGCGGTGATGACGGCGCGGCGCTTCCAGTTCCACGCCGCAGGGCGGGGGGCAGGCGAAGGAGCCGGGGCTGGCGAGGACGGCACCCCAAATTATGCGCGCGAATCGTGGCGGGGCGGGGAAACTTCCGGCTGGGCGCCGACCTAGCGCTGCTTGCCGGCCGGCACCAGCTTCAGCCGCTCCTGCGCCAGGGCGCGCTGCAATTGGTTGCGGGCGTGCTGCGCCCATGCACTGCCGCCATCCAGGCGAAGATAGCGCTGCCAGTGGGCGATGGCCCGGCGGTGCTGGCCGGCCTTTTCATAGGCTAGGGCCAGGTTGTAATGGGCGTCGGCATAGTCCGGGGCCAAGCCACAGGCGGTGACATAGGCGGTGATCGCTTCGCGCAGGCGGCCAGTTTCATCCAGGACATTGCCGAGATCAAAGTGCGCCAGGGCATAGCCCGGATCCACGCCGATCGCGCCGCGATAGCATTGCTCCGCCGCGGCGAAATGGCCTTGGTGATACCGCAACGTGCCCAAATTGATCATGGCGCTGGCATGGCGCGGATCGAGTTGCAGGCAGCGCATGTAGGCTTCCGCCGCCAGGTCGCGGTTCTCCACTTGTTCCTCCAGCGAAACCGCGTAGGTAAACCAATCCTCGGCCGCGGCGCTGGGTTGGACATCGCGCGGGCGGAAAGCAGTGACGGTGGCGGGACTGGCGGGCAGCAGCGGCAGGCGCATTTGACCTGACGCCGCCTCGACCGGCTGGCCGGCGATGTTGGCCACCAGGCGCCGCCGGTCGGCAAAGAGTCCCATGCCGGCCAGCGGATCGCCGGCACCCGGCGCCCACTGGCGCAACGCCTTGAGGCCCATGCGCAGATCGCGCGCCCCTACCTCGCCGCTTAACTGGCGCAGGCGGCGCAGCGTGACCAGATCGGCGTAGCCGTAGGCGCGCTTGGCGGGAATCAAGCCATCGCGTTCCCACTGCCGCAGGCGCCGGGGAGTAACGCCAACCACGCGAAGCGCTTGCAGGCGGGGAAACTCCCGCGCGGCGCCTGGGGGCGGAGATTGTGGCGCTTGAGGCATCAGCTACAAGGCATTTGATAGCGCGAACAGGGGCCCCAACGCAAGGTATTCGTGCATTAGAAGGCTACCATCTATAGTCCATTTTGGTCCCGAGAGCCCGGCGCCGTTTTACCGAAGGCTTTCAGGTATGCTGGCGGCATGCGTTTGGCCCTGCTTGCTCCTTGCCGCGCCGTCCTTTCCCTGGCAGTCATAGCCGGCCTCGGGTTGGTCGCGGCGCCGGCTACCGCCGCTGCCACCCCTAATCGGGGGGCTATCTTCAGCACGCACACCGCTCCGGGCGGAGTTTGGGGCCGCCACGGCGCCGTGGCCACCGCCGAGACGCACGCCTCCAGCGTCGGCATCCAGATATTGCGCGAGGGCGGCAACGCCGTGGATGCCGCCGTGGCCATCGGCTTCACGCTGGCGGTCACCCATCCCGCCGCCGGCAACATCGGGGGCGGCGGTTTCATGCTGGTGCGCATGGCGCCGCATGACGGCCACGCGGCGCGCAGCTATTTCATTGATTTTCGCGAGGAAGCGCCGGGCGCGGCCACGCCCACGATGTACCTGAATGCGCAGGGCAACTACATTCCCGGCTCCAGCATTACCGGCTATCGGGCGATCGGCATTCCGGGCACGGTCGCCGGCTTGGTGAGCGCCGAGAAGCGCCTGGGCAAGCTCGGTCTGGCGCGGGTGATGGCGCCGGCTATTCGCTTGGCCGCGGACGGCTACCGCCTCGACCACAACGAAGCGCGGATGCTGCACGCCAAGAATCTGTCACTGTTTCCGGTCAGCCGGAAGTTGTTCCAGCGCGACGGCGATTACTATCGCCCGGGGGAAATGTTCCGCCAGCCGCAGTTGGCGCGCACGCTGCGCGCCATCGCGCGGGGCGGGGCCCGGGCGTTTTATCGCGGCCGCATCGCGCGCGAACTGGCGGGGTT
>DAHUYO010000092.1 GCA_027315185.1 Acidobacteriota bacterium | reverse complement strand
AGCACTTGGGCGCCGCGCGTGTGGCGGTGGCGCGCAAGCTGGCGGTGCGGATGTACTGGATGGACAAACGGAGCGCAACGTACTCCGATCTGTGGGGTGATGCCCATGCGGGCCTGCCTGTTGCTCGTTCCTAGCCTGAAGCTGATGGCGCGAAGACTTGGTTAGGCGGCCCGCCCCCGAGCGCGGTCGAGCTCGGGGTCCGAACACAAAATCATGGCCCGCGGTTCATGGCCGGATAGATGGTTGGTGGCAGCACCGGTTGGAAGTAAGGGAAGTACAATCAACGCGTGGTTGGCGCTTTGGACACAGAATCCGAGCGCTTGGACGGCGCCCGGCAGGCGAGAGCGGCGCAACCGCCCCCGTGTGCTCGGAACGCCCTTGACACCGGTGGGCATTCTCATAGATGGAATGCCTACGCGTACGTCGCCAACCAGCCGCTCACGGCCACCGACCCGCTGGGACCGTGTCCCGGCGGCTGCGGGGGCCAGCAGATCGGAGGGGGCAACCCGCCGACCCCGTCGTCGCTGTGCGAGATCGAGGGCCTTCCGGACAGCTGCTGGGACACACTCTCTACCGATTTCCTTTGCGGCACCGGGCAGCCGTACCAGCAGCTTGACTCCTCTTGCCGCCAGTTCGCCTTCACCGGCCCAAGCGGCGGCATCGTCGTGGGCAGCCGCAGCGCCAGGATCGGCCCCCTTAGCCCGCCGGCGCGGCCGGCCAACGCGGCGCCCCCCAACTGCCCAGGCGGCCCGGAGTTCGTTGCGGGGGGCTCGGCTGGGTTTGCTGCGCCCCTCGGAAATGAGGCCACAGCGCAGTTCGACCTTCCCCTCAAGGACCCGGTCGGTGGCGAGAAACTGCAATTAACCGGGTCGCTCAACGGCGGGATACCAGAGGTTCACGCAATTGTTTTCGCCGGATTTGACCAGGTGAGGGGACCGACGGTTGCGTACGTCAACATCGGCGAATCGGCGCTGGGCCGCGTCTCCCTGTCCTTTCCCCTGACGAGCACCTTCCCCTATATAAATGGGTTAATCGGCCAGGTGGGCTTTGGCGGCTCGGTGCTAGGTGTCCAAGCAACGGCTACCGCACCGGCTGCGACCAGTTGCGTGGGGCGGCCGTGATCCAGGCTGCGGGAGCCCTCGTCGCGCTGGCGCTCGTGGTCCTTATCAACGGCCGGCGCCGGTTTACCGACCGCGCTTGGCTGTGGGGACTCCTGGGCACGATGGATTTCGGGACGTCTGCCACCGCTGCCTACGCCGTGGCGGCCGGGGGTCCGCCTGCGGGCGCATCAACACGCACGGCGGAAGCCGCCCCTTTGATCGGCGCGGCCCTCGCCGGGCTGATATTTCTCGGCTGGTTAACGGCCACCCGACTCAGGCACGAGAAGAAGCGCCACGACGTCGCACGCACGATCTTCATCGTTAACATGCCCATCTTCGCCGTCGCGATCCTCGCCTCCGCGCTGCTCGTGAACGCCCTGCGGTAGCAGCGCTGACCCGACGCCCGGGAGCTGTGCCGTGCGACGCTGGGTGTCTCGGGCGGTCGCTGGGGCCGCGAGGCGGCCGGGGCTCCGCGAATTCTGGCGCGCCTGTGCCAGAACCCCGCAACCCACCGCGGTATTCCGCGGGGTCACACTGGCCCGCTCCCAGCTAGCCGGGCGGAGCCGTTCTCGCCGATGGCGACTCGGCGGCGCGGGCGTGCGCCGGCCCGCGCCGCCGGCGAGCTTTGCGGACGCGCTGGCGGTTAGGTTAACACCTGATCCAGCAACTGCGAGACGGCACGGCGGGCCTCCATGATGGAGTGGCGATGATCAGCCAAGCCGGCGAGATCGGTATTGGCGAAGGCGATGCGTCCGAATGGCGCGCGGCGCAGAATCTCCCGCGGCGCGGGCTGGCCGTCGCGGCCGAAAAAGAAGCCGGGCTGCGGGTTCACGTAGGCGTGGCCCCAGCGGTTGAGGATGATACCGGCGATGTCGCGTTTGGCGTCGAAGCCGGCGCGGGCGAACATATCCGTGAACTGCTGGCGAATTTGCCGCTCAAAGGCGCGGTAGGTGGTGCTGAGCAACTGGAAGCGGCCGCGCACGCCCTGCTCCTCGACGGGCAGGCCGGGATGGGCGAACAGCACCTTGAGGTTGAGCACCACCGGCGAATCCGGGCCGATGGTCGGCGTGGGCGCGCCGCACAAGGCGGTTTTGCAAACCTCGGTATAGTCGCCCAAGCCTTCGAACCAGCGGCAGCCGGAGATGCCCAGCTTGTACAGGAACCGCCAGTTGCGCACGGCGACATTCGCCATCAAGCAGGGGGAACGGTAGAACTGGGCGTACGCCTCGCGCTGCGCGGAGGGTAGATCGCGGATGATGGCGCGGGTGGTCCAGCAGCCGCCCGCGGCGACCACCGCGCGGGCGCGGAGCTTGTAGACCTTGCCGCCGTGGGTATAACCGATGGTGACGGTCTCGGCATTTTCAGCCGGGCCGTCATGCTTGACCCATACGGCGGTGGCGCCGAGGCGAATGCGGGCCGGCGCGTCGGCGTTCGCGGGATCCAGCGCGGCGAAGTTGATGCGCCGGCGGGTGACGTTGTCCACCGTCGCCGGGCCGGGGATGGCGCCGGGAATCAGCGCCTTGGTGATGAGGCGGGCGAAACCGGTGTTGCCGCCGGGAAACATCTGCCCGCCGTTGCGGTCGCCGGTGGGCAGGGCGTGCAGCGAATCCGGGGCGTAATGGCAGTACGCCGACAATGCGTCCGGCCCCAGGCCATAGCCGCCGCCCGTGACCGGGGAGAGGAATTCGCGGATGGTTTCCCGGTGAATGCCATGCATGCGCATGATCAGGTCTTCGTAGGTGATGGCGTCGAGTTGCCGCGAGATGGCGTCGCCGGGAACTTGCGGGCGGGGCTGGATCTGCGCCGGCGGGCCGAAATGATAGCGCAGCAGGTCCGCCCGCGCCTGGGCGGAGATCGGCGCTTCGGCCAGCTTTTTGCCCCAGGGATTGACCAGCCACATCCCCGGGTTCTGGCCGAACTTGCCGCCGAAATAAAAGCCGTATTGCGGGCCTTCGGCGCCCACCTGATCGTACGGGGTTTGGCTGAGCGGCATCGCCGGGCCGGGGCCGTCCCAGCGCTGGTAGTCGAGCCAAAAATTTTCCAAGCCGATGGAGCGGTAGAAACGGGCGATGAAGCTGTAGGGATAGGGCACCGGGAAAAACGCCGAGCCTTGGTGGCCGATCAGCCGCTGGCCGTCCACCAGAAACTCGTTGCGCTTGGCTTCGCCGCCGAAGATGGGGTGGTTTTCCAGCACCAGGCAGCGGAGGTTGGGAGCTTCACGGTGAAAAAATAGGGCGGCGGCCAGGCCACTGATGCCGCCGCCGATCACTACCAGGTCGTAGGTTTCCCCGGTGTCGTGGGTGGCAGCGGGCAGCTCGGGAAAGTCGTGGTCACGGATCTGATGGCCGGCAAGCATCACGGTTTCGGTGTTGCCGTTGGAATGCCGGTAGTCGCCGACGCCGCCATAGCCGGTCCAGTCCGCGCCGGAGGCGAACATATGTTGCGGCGCGGCGGCGTGCAGCAGCGCGCCGCCGGTGGCCAGCAAGCTGGCATTTAAAAAATCGCGTCGCTGGATGGGCTGGTCCAGGCCCAAAGCGCGGTCCCCGGGTTCTTCGCGGACAGTGGAGTTGGAGGCAGGGGCGTCGGAACGGGGCTTTTTGGGCATCTCTCGGCGGAGTATAACAAGAATGAGAATGGCGTCATGCGCGGAATCACTTTTCTCGGGGGTCGCGCCGTTTGCAACTGGGGCAAAATTGGCGCGAAAAGAGCGCGACATTCCCTGCGCGGAAAGGGGGACGCGCGGCGCAGCCACGCTGGGGCCCGCGCCAAGCAACGCGCGGGCGGGGGCTGGGGCGAACCGGGTCCCCAGCTTTGCCTGCGCGGAAAGGGGGACGCGCGGCGCAGCCGCGCTGGGGCCCGCGCCAAGCAATGAGCGCGGCGGGGGCGGCGATCGGCGGCACGCGGCTGGAATGCGTGCAAGGCGACATTACCCGCCAAGCCGGCGTAGACGCGGTGGTGAATGCGGCCAATGCGGCGCTGATGCCCGGCGGGGGCGTGGCCGGCGCGCTTCACCGCGCCGCGGGCCCCGGCCTCTACGCCGAATGCCGCCAGTTGGCGCCGATCCGTCCCGGCCAAGCGGTGGCGACCGGGGCGCACGAACTGCCGAACCGCTGGGTCATTCATTGCCTGGGTCCGGTCTATGGCGTAGACCGGCCGGAGGCCGTGCTGCTGGCCGCCTGCTATCGCCATGCCCTGCGGCTGGCGCAGGAGCTGGGGGCGCGCTCCATCGCCTTTCCGGCGATCTCCACGGGGATTTTCGGCTATCCGAAGCAGGAAGCCGCCGAGGTGGCGTGGGGCGAGGTGATGCGTCTGCTGCCGCTGCCGGGGATTGAGCTGGTCCGTTTCGTGCTGTTCACTGCCGCCGACCGCGACCTGCATCTGCGCGTGCTCGCCGCGCTGGCCACAGGCTCGGGAGCTGCCGGGCCCGGGGTTAGGCGTTCCACAGAGTAAGGCCCAGGGCGCGCGCCGCGCGGGCTTGTTGCGCGTCGCAGGTAATCCGCACGATGGCGCCCACGCCAAGGCGGGACGCGGCGGCCAGATGGAGAGCGTCGAGCGTGCGGGCGCCGGCGGGCGGCTGTCGCCTGGGCGAACCCCTTTTGTCCGCCACGCCCTGCTCCAGTCGAAGCTGGCACCGGACCGAGAACGGCTTGGAGGCGGCCCCGGTCGGAGACCCATATGGTTTCGCCGCGCGAGGCACGGTCGAGAGACACCGTAAGCCGGGCCTTGAGGCTGCGAACGCCCACGCGCATGAGACTACACTGACACCTTATCTAGCCACCAAGGCGTGCGCCGGCGCCGTTCACGTGGGCGGCAAGATGGGGGACCTAGGGCGGCGGGTAAAATTAAAGGCAGCGGCCCATGATTGTCCCGTTCGTTCGCGATTTCATCTTGCAGTTGGGCCGGCGGCCGGCGCTGGACGGCGCGGCCGCGGCCATTGCCGCGGGACGCCGGCCGCGGGTGGATGGGCTGACGCCGGAAGCGCAGGCGCTGGCGGCGGTGCTCTTGGCGCGGCGGCTGGAGCGGCCGCTGATTCTGGTGGCGGCCGACAATGCCGCCGCCGATGCCGCGTGGGCGGCAGTGGAGACCTTCCGCCGCTTCACGGAGAAGAAGCAGGCCGAGGAGGCGGCGCTGGTCCTGCCGGCGTTTGAGACCGATCCCTACCAAGGACTGTCGCCGCATGAGGAGATTCTGGAGCGGCGCGCGCTGGCGCTGTGGAAGACCACGCAGGGGCTGCCGTTGCTGCTGGCGCCGGCCGCGGCGGCGGCGGCCAAGCTGGCGCCGCCGGCGCACTACCGGCACCTGGCGCGGGTGCTGCGCCAGGGTGGGCTGCTGGACCTGGAGGGTCTGGCGGAACACCTGGTCGAGGCCGGCTACCGGCGCAGCGATCCAGTGGAATCGCCGGGGCAGTTTTCCATCCGCGGCGGCTTGCTGGACGTCTTCAGCCCGGAAGCGGAGCATCCGGTGCGGATCGAGCTGTTCGGGGACGAGATTGAATCGCTGCGGGAGTTTCACCCCGAGACGCAGCGCTCGCTGCGCCCGCTGACGCTCGCGGTCCTGCTGCCGCTGACCTCGCTGCCGCTGACCGCGGAGCGTCGCGAACGGCTGGGTTTGGGGCCGAACGAAGGGCCGCCGCCGGGTTGGGAGTTCTTGGCGCCGGGCCAGGAGAAGTTTCACCATTCGCTCTTCGACCTGGCGCCGGAGGCGCTGGTGGTGGTGCTGGAGCCGGCGGCGGTAGCGCGGCAGTTGGCCAAGGAGTGGGATCATCTGCACGCGCAGTACGCGGCGCATGGAGGCGGGCCGGCCCCTGAGACGCTGATGTTCCCGCCGGAGGAGTTTGGCGCCATGCTCGCGGCGTTGCCCGGCGCGGACCTGGGCGAGTTGCGGCTGGCGCCTGTGGACGGGGGCAGGGAGCTGGCGTGGCCATCGCGTCCAATAGCGGCGGGCGGCGGCGGACTGCCGCGCCTGGTGGAGGAGTTGCGCGGGGCGCTGGCGGCGCGGGAGCAGCGGGTTTTGGTGGCGGCCAACCTGGGCGAAGTCGAGCGGCTGGCGGACGTGTTTCGCGAATACGAGCTGCCGTTTCAGCTCGGCGTACGCCCGGAGCGGGGCGAGGATTTCCTTTCCGAGAAGTCCTATTACTCGACCGAATTGCCGACGATCGTGCTGCTCGCCGGCGGGCTCCGCCGCGGCTTTGTCCTCCCCGACGAGGGGCTGGCGTTTTACGGCCACGGCGACATCTTCCCCGGCGAGGAAGACGCACCGTGGGCGGCGGCGCCCGCGCCGAAACGCGCCCGAGCGGCGACGTTTCTCAGCGATTTTCGCGACCTGGCCGTGGGCGACTACGTCGTCCATGTCGAGCACGGCATTGGACGATATTTGGGGCTGAAGACGCTGGGCGACGAGGCGGGCGGCGGCGGACAAAGCGCGGAGTTCATGATTCTGGAGTACGCCGAGGGCGCCAAACTGTACGTCCCGCTGACGCGGCTGGATTTGGTGCAGAAATACCGCTCGGCGGCGGCGGCAGGCGAAGACGGCGCCGGGCATCCGGTCCTGGACCGGCTGGGCGGCACGCAGTGGCAGCAGCGCAAGGCGCGGGTCAAAAAGGCCATGCAGGACATGGCCGACGAACTGCTGAAGCTGTACGCGGCGCGGCAGGCGGTGCACGTGGCCCCCTGCGCCGAGGACGACCACTTCCAGCGCGCGTTCGACGATTCCTTTGCGTTTACCGAGACCGAGGATCAGGAGCGGGCCATCGCCGACGTGCTGAAGGATTTGGCCCAGCCGCGGCCGATGGACCGGCTGCTGGTGGGCGACGTCGGCTACGGCAAAACCGAAGTGGCGATGCGGGCGGCCTTCCGCCTGGTGAATGAGAACCGGCAGGTGGCGGTGCTGGCGCCGACGACGGTCTTGGCCTTCCAGCACTACCAGACGTTTCGCCAGCGCTTCGCCGCCTTTCCCGTCACCATCGAGATGCTGAGCCGGTTCCGCAGTCCCGCGGAGCAGAAGGAGACGCTGAAACGCCTGGCCGAGGGCAAGGTGGACATCGTGGTGGGCACGCACCGGGTCCTGTCCAAGGACGTCCATTTTCAGAACCTGGGGCTGGTGGTGGTGGATGAAGAGCAGCGCTTCGGCGTGCGGCATAAGGAGCGGCTGAAGCAAATGAAGCGCGAGGTGCATGTGCTGGCCATGTCCGCCACGCCGATTCCGCGCACGCTGAACATGTCGCTCGGCGGCATCCGCGATATGTCGGTGATTGAGACGCCGCCCAAGGACCGGCTGGCGATTCAAACGGTGGTGGCGCCGTGGAACGAGGAGTTGGTGAAGGCGGCGCTGGAGACCGAACTGGGGCGGGGCGGGCAGGTGTATTTCGTCCATAACCGCGTGGATAGCATTTGGGAGATCGCGGCGCGGCTGCAGGAACTGGCGCCGGAGGCGCGCATCGCCGTCGGCCACGGGCAGATGGACGAGCGGGAGCTCGAGAAGGTGATGCTGCGCTTCATCCGCCATGAGGCCGACGTGCTGGTCTCCACCACCATCATCGAAAACGGCTTGGACATCCCCCTCGCCAACACCATCCTGGTCAACCGCGCCGAACGATTGGGCCTGAGCGAGCTCTACCAGCTGCGCGGCCGCGTGGGCCGGTCGAACCGGCGCGCCTACGCGTATCTGCTGATTCCGGCGCAGACGGAGATCACGCCCATCGCGCGCAAGCGGCTGGCGGCGATGCGGGAGTTCAGCGATCTGGGGGCGGGCTTCAAGATCGCGGCGCTGGATTTGGAGCTGCGCGGGGCCGGCAACCTGCTGGGCGGCGAGCAGAGCGGGCACATGGAGGCGGTGGGCTTCGACCTCTATGTGCAGATGCTGGAGCAGACGGTGCGGGAGCTGAAGGGCGAAGATGTCGGCGGCGCGCTGGAGCCGCAGATCCAGCTGGGGCTGGAGGTGCGCATCCCGCATGATTACATCGGCGAGGAGAGCCAACGGCTGCGCATGTACAAGCGCCTGGCTACGGCCGAAGACGCCACGCAGCGCGAGGACGCGGAGCGGGAACTGCGCGACCGCTATGGGCCGCCGCCGGCGGCGGTGCGGAATTTGCTGGAGTACGCCGCGTTGAAGGCGGCTTGCCGGCGCTGCGGCATCGAGATGCTGGAGCGCAAGCGGGACCGGCTGAGCGCGCGCTTCGCCGCGCCGGGCGGAACCGGCGGGCGGGGATTGGACCCGCGGCGGCTGGCGGAGATTGCCGCGCAAACGCCCGGCGCGCGGCTGACGCCGCAGGGCGTGTTGACGCTGCCGGTGCGCGGCGCTTCGGCGGAGTTCTTCCTGCGCGCGGCGCAGGAGCTGTTGGCGCAGTTGGAAGCCGCGCCCGCCGCCGCCGGATAACGGCGGGATCTGGCGGGATCGCCTAGCCGATACGCCCGCGAAAGACGGTGATGGAAGCCGGGGGCAAGCGGTAGACGGCCGCGTGACCGCCGGCCAGGGAACGGACGATCGGGGGCAGGTCGGGATCGGCGTGGGCGTGGGGCCCGTCTCCGTGCCAAACGTACTGCTTTTTACCGAAGGTCGCCATGCGCACTGAGCCGCGGAAGGCCGCCACGCGGCCCGAGGGCAGCTCAAACGCGGCGCGGACGGTGTGGGCGTTGTCCGGGTCCTTATTGACGATCATCAGCGCCCATTCGCTGCCGGGCTGGCGGAGGGCGTAGGTGGTTACCAGCCGATGGCCGGCGGCGTCGGTGACGGTGCCGTGCGTGGCGAACATGTGGTGCCGGCCGGCGCCGTGCTTCACCCACTCCAGGTTGATCAGATGGCTGGCGTAGTACTCCGCCGTATAGCCGGTGATCTTGAAATCGCGGTCGCAGACGAAGTTGCTCCATGTGGCCCAGCCGTGGCAGCCACGGTTCGGCGGCTGGGGCTGGATCGGCGAGTGATAGTAGGCGCTGCCGCCGTACTGAAAGAACGAGCCGACGCTGTCGGCCAGCCACAGGCCGGAAAAGATCTCCGACATGTATTCGGTCATGTTCCAACTCAGATTGCTTTCGGTGATCATCAGCGGGACGCCGGCGGGCAGGCCGTCGGTGCGGAAAGATTGCAGGCAGCTGCGCGTGAGCTCCGGCTCACGGAACAGATCGGCCCAGGTGATGTTGCAGGGGTCGAAGGGATAGTGCTCGAAGGAAACGAAGGCGAGATCCTGCAAGCGGTGGTGGGCGCGGAGGTAATCCAGAAAGCGGTTGAACCAGGAGCTGCGGCCCTCGGCATCGGGCCAGACGGTGATGTCTTGGTTGATGCCTTGGAAGACCGGCCCGCCGAGCGGCAAACCGGGCCAGGCTTGGTGGATGGCCTGGGCGGCTTGCATGTACAGCGCCGCGTAGTCCTCCGGCATGCAGTATTGGCCGTCGCATTCCTCGCCCATCTCGATGTGTCCGACGGAGTATCCGCGGGCGCGGAGATACGCCACTTGAGCCGCGGCGTTGTCGGGCGTGCCGTAAAGCACCGCCACCGGGATCATCGCGGGCAGATGGTTGGTAATGCCGCTGGTGAAGAACAGATCCATGCCGGTTTGGTCACGGCGCGTTTCCAAATCGGAGGCGCGGTGCCAGCTGTCGGTGGAGGAGGCGTAGGTGACGGATTGATTCTGGTCCGGGGTGTGAGTGACGTAATCGAGGAACGTGCCGTCGGGGTCGAGCAAGCCGGCATAGAGCTGGCGGATGGCGTAGCCGCAGCGGTCGCGGGGGTCGCCATTGGGGTTGGCGTCGGGACAGGTCAGACCGGAGGACTCGGTCATGAGAATGCGCAGCCAGCGCACCGGCAGTGGCTCAGCGATGAGGCGCAGCAGCACGCTGCCCGGCGCGCCGTTGGCGCTCCGGCCCCGCGGGAAGGCGTTCCAGCGGCCGTTCGCCTGGCCGGCGACGCCGGCGCCGCCGGGGCTGTACTGCGCTTCCCAGCTCATGGGGT
Organism: Acidobacteriota bacterium; assembly: GCA_027315185.1. GTDB lineage: Bacteria > Acidobacteriota > Terriglobia > Terriglobales > SCQP01 > JAKAUF01. The sequence goes on along the minus strand of DAHUYO010000092.1, from coordinate 3,554 downwards.
CGCCACCGGTCCAATATTGCACCTCGAACCGCGTGGCGCGTGGCTCGCACCAGTCAATGCGCAGCGCATTGACCGGCAGTTCGGCGCCCAGGTCCAGGATGACCCATTGCGGATGGCGGCTGTCGGGTTCGCCGGTATACCGCTGCGTCAAATAGGGGTTGCTTTTCCAAAAGGTCGCAGAATCGCCGTCGGTAATGCGCGAATAGCCGCCCGAGGCGCCGCCGTCCCGCGTGGTCCCGCGGCGCGGCAAGGGATAGCCGTATGACAGATGGATGGGGTGGGCCGAGGGCCGCGCGTTGCCGGTGAAGTAGCCGCGCGGATTGGCGGGATCGCTGGCGGCGTCGCTCCAGTCGCCTTCCGGATTCCAATGCCAGGCTTCAATGGCCAGTTCGGTGTGGTTGCGGTAGGAGATCGGCCCCCAGCCGGCCGAGAGACTGGCCCGGATGATCGCCGGCGTGTAAATCTTCGCCGCGGTTTGCGGCGAGAGTTCATCCATGGTGCTGCCCAGCGCCTGGTCGGGATCGAAGGCGTTGATGGGCTGCGCGGTTGCGATGCGCAGCGTGGCCTCCGCGGCGGATGACGGCTCGGCCTTGCCGCCAGCCTCGGCCAGCAACGCCGGCGGGCGCAGGGATGCGGCCGCGGCGGCGGCGCCCGCGGCGGCTAGAAACGCGCGGCGCGAGGGCCCGGAAGCCGGAACGGCGAGGGAAGCTGACGGCGGCGGCGAGAGCGGGGCAGGCGGACGAGCAGGCATAGGCTAAAGGGAGCCGCCGATCGCCCGGCGGCTCCGGCCCGACAGTACCGGATCGTGCACCGCGGCGTCAACCCGTGGGCAGGCGGGCGTTGAGCAAGCGGCGTGCGATGGGAACATGGTTCCGGCGTTTCGCCTATTCGGTGGCGGGACCGCGAATTGAGCGCATCGCGTTCGTGCCGGAGACGCTGGCGGCGGCGGCCTGGGCGCGCATGTTAGGATCACGTTTCTATGCCCGTTGCTCCCCGCTCCTCCGCTCAATCCGAATCGTCCCCCGCTGCGGCCAATGGCGCTGCCGGCGCATCGCGGCTTTCGGGCGGAAAGCGGCAGCGGATGGCGGCGTTGGCTGACGCCGCGGGGCGGATGGTGGTCGTAGCGGTGGACCACCGCGGCAATTTGCGAGCCATGCTGGCGAAGGCGGCGGGACGGGAAATTTCCGACGCCGAGCTGGCGGGCTTTAAGGCCGGCGTGACCCGAGGGCTTTCGGACGCGGCGACGGCGATGCTGCTGGATCCGGAGTATGGCCTGGCCGCGGCGGAGCAGCGCGCCGCGGGCAGCGGGCTGCTGCTGGCGTATGAAAAGAGCGGCTACGACAACACCCGGCCAGGACGGCGGCCCGATCTGCTGCCGCATCAGTCAGTGGCGCGGCTGCGGGCGGTGGGAGCGCAGGGAATCAAGATTTTGCTGCATTTCAGCGGTCTGGAGGCGGCGGAGATCAATGACGAAAAATGCGCCTTCATTGAGCGCGTTGGCGCCGAGTGCCGGGATCAGGAAATCCCGTTCTTTCTGGAGATCATCACCTATGATCCCAACGGCCAAACGGGCGCGGCGTGGCTGCGGCAGCGGCCGCGATGGATCGCCGCCGCGGCGGCGGAGTTTTCCCATCCGCGCTACGGCGTGGATGTGCTGAAGTTGGAGCTGCCGGTCGCCGCCGGCGACTGCGGGAATGGCGCCTATGCTGCTTTCACCCGCGCCGAGGCGCTCGCGAGCACGCGGGAGGCGCTGGCGCCGGCGGGGCCGCCGGTGGTGTTTCTATCCGGCGGGGCCAGCACGGGGGAGTTCGTGGCGGGGTTGGAGTTGGTGGCCGAGGCCGGGGTTCCCTTTGCCGGCGCCCTCTGCGGCCGGGCGATCTGGCAAGATGGCATTCCGATTTACGTCGCCGAGGGCGCCGCGGGGCTGGAGCGCTGGCTGGCGGCCGAGGGTCGGGCGCACCTGCAAGCGGTGCGGGACTGCTTGACGCGCTGCGCCACCGGCATCGGGCGATAGGTAATCGCAGCGCGGGCTTGCCGCGGCTCGGATCCGCCGCTGCCATGCACCACGCGGCTGCCCATGCGGCCCTTGGCACACTCCGGCCGCGCCGGTTCAGCGCGCCGCGGCCCGCGGGCGGACGGCGACAACGAAGCGGCGGACCTGTTGCAAATGACGCTGGAGGGCGTTTTGCCGATCCGCCTGCAACTGGGCGCGGCGATGGATGGCTTTTTGCGCCAGCGCTTTTTGGCCGGTGCGCAGATAGGCCAAGGCCAATTGATAGACGATGGCCACGCTGCGCGGGTCCAGCCGCTGCGCCGCGCGGAACTGCGGGATGCTGGCTCGCCATTGGCCCGCATGGGCAAGCGAGAGTCCGGCGGCGTAATGCGCCTCCGCCAGCCGGGGGTTGCGGTGAATGGCGCTGCGGGCGAGCCGCTCCGCCAGGGCGGTCTCGCCGCCGGCGCCGGTGCGCACTGCGATCACCGCCGCATAGGCGCCGGCCGTGGCGTTGCCGGGATGCGCAGTGGCCAGGGTGATCAGATCCTGGCAGGGGGCGCGGCGCGCCATGCCGCCCGACAGGCAGGAACGGCCGAGAAGACCGGCGAGAAATGCGTCGTCGGGATATTGCCGCGTCAGCGGGCCGAGGCGGTGAATGGCGGCGGCAAAATCCAACTGGCCGTAGGCGGTGACCGCCAGCGCGGTGCGCAGCGCACGGCTGTGGGGATACCGCGCCAGTCCTTGCTGGAAGGTGAGGCGGGCGGCGCGCCAGGTGAGATGGCGCAGGAACTCGGCGCCGAGCGCCAGGATGTTCGCTTCCGTGGGGGCGAGGCGGGCGGCGGTTTGCAGGTGGAGGGCCGCCGCTTGATATTGGCCGCGCGCTTCCGCGACGGCGCCCCACAGGGATTGCGCGGCGGCGACCTGCCGCAGCCCCGGCGCCGCGGCCAGCGTTTGCTCGGCATCGGCGTTGCGGCCGGCGCGATGCTGGGCCCAGGCGAGATCATAGGCGACTCTCGGGTCGGAGGGCTGGAGCGCGTGGGCTTGGCCGAGGTAATGGACCGAGGCGGCATAGTCGCCCGCGGCGGCCAGCGCCTGGCCCAGATCGTAGACGTTCTCGAAGTTGTCCGGCGCCAACCGCACGGCGCGGCGCAACGCCACGATACCGCGGCGCCGGTGGCCGAGGCGGAGTTCCGTGATGCCCAGGTTGGCCAGCACGGAGGGCGAATCGGGCGCCAACGCCGCCGCTCGCCGCAGGAACGGCAGCGCCGCCGCCAGATTTTGCTCGCCGACCCAGGCCAGTCCCAGCGTTTCCGCCACCGCGGGGCTCTGGGGAAATTGCCGGGCGAGGTGCTGGAGCTGCGGGATAGCTGCGGCGGTATGACCGGCGTCCACCGCCGCGGCTGCTTGCCGCAGTTGCGCCTGTGCCGCCGGCGGCAGCGTCTGCGCCGCGGCCCCGCGCGGTATGGCCAGAGCCAAGGCCAGCAACACGGCAAGTCTCAGGGCCGACACGGCCCGGCCTCCGGCGGTCACGGCTGCGGCGCGCCGGCGTGGCCCCGGGCTG
>DAHUYO010000091.1 GCA_027315185.1 Acidobacteriota bacterium | reverse complement strand
CTGGAGGGCGTAATGGCGCCCGCCGCTGCCATCGCGCCCGGCGAGCTGCTGGCCGAACTGCGCGCGGCCAACGCCGCCGTGGCGGCCTGGCTCGACATGCCGAGCGAAGCAAGTTGGGGGGAACTGCGCGCGCGGCTGACGGCGATGGACGAGCTCGCGCCGCTCTGCGCCGCGCGGCGGACCGACGCCGCAATGGATCGCGAGGTGGAACGGTACTACCGCCAGTTACAGGCGTTAGGCGCCGAACTTTCCGCTCGGCAAGCCGCACTGCTGGCTCGCCGTGCCCAGCTCCGCCAGGCGAACGGCAAACTTGTCCAATTGCGGGCGTGGAAAGAGTCGCTGCAAAACACCACGCCTTAAGGCCTGCCGCGATGATCCGCCTCACCCGATTCAATCGCCAGACCTTCATGGTCAATAGCGACGCGATTAAGTTCGTCGAGAGCGCGCCGGACACCACCGTCACCCTCATGAACGGAGAGCGCGTGCTGGTGCTGGAGTCGGTGGACGAGGTGGTGGCCCGAATCGTCGCCTTTCGTCGTGAGATCTGGCCCGCCCTTAGCCGCCCCGCCACCGCCGCGGAGCCTCAACCCTGTGGAGCGCGGGACTGATGGAAAAAAGTAGCTGGCTGGGGATTTTGGTCGCCGTCGGGGGCGTCCTCGGCGGCATGACCATTGACGGCGGCAAGATCGTGCAGATCTTGCAGCCCAGCGCCGCCCTCATCGTGTTTGGCGGCACGCTGGGCGCGGTGATGCTGCAATTCCCGATGGCTACGGTGATCACCGCATTCCGCGCCCTGCCCACGGTGTTCGTGCCCGCCGGCGAGCATCTCGAAAAGCAATTGGAGCAGATCCTCGCCTTCGCGCAAAAGGCCCGCAAACTGGGCATCGTTTCCCTCGACGCCGACCTCGACACGGTCAACGATCCGTTCCTCAAAAAGGCGCTGATGCTGGCCATTGACGGCACCGATTCCCAAGATCTACGCGGCATCATGGAGCTGGAACTTGACAACCTCGCCGAGTGCGCGGAGCGAATTCCCAAGGTGTTCGAGGCCGCCGGGGGCTACTCGCCTACGGTCGGCATCTTGGGCGCCGTGCTCGGCCTCATTGAGGTGATGCAGCACCTGAATAACATCAGCGAGGTTGGCCGCGGCATCGCCGTCGCCTTCGTCGCCACCATCTACGGGGTCGCGTCCGCCAACCTGTTCTATCTGCCCGTGGCCGGCAAGCTGAAGCATTATGCCGACGACGCCGCGAAGGCGCGGGAAATGGTTCTCGAGGGTACCCTGTCCATTCTGGAGGGCATGAACCCTCGCATGCTGGAAACGAAACTCCGGGCCTATTGCGGCGCGGACAGCAAAGCTCCCGCGGCAAAGGACACGGAGGCAGCGGAGGCGCCGAATATGGCCGGTGCACCCAGTCAGGCGGCGGGATGAGGCGCCACGGCCGGCGAAAAAGGGGCGGTGAGCACGGCCCCAGTCACGAACGGTGGCTGGTCAGCTATGCCGACTTTGTGACCCTGCTTTTCGCCTTTTTCGTGGTGCTCTTCGCGAGTTCCCAATCCAATACCGCGCGCACGCGGCAAATGGCCGCCGCCATCCAGGCTGCATTCCAGCGCCTGGCCCTCTTTGCTCCTTCCTCGGCGCAGCCCGACCTGAGCCGAACTCCTTCGCTCGCCACCGCCGGGCCGCCGGCCCTGGCCGCGGAGGGCCTTCCCGCCGCGGCCGCGCCGCCCTCCCCCGGCGCCTGGCGCCAATTCGTCGCCGAGGCGCGGAAGCACGAACTCGAGGCGCTGGCGGCGCAGATGCGCGTGGCGCTGCGCCCGCAGCTGGCCGATCATCAGGTTACCGTTACCGTGCGCCGCGCCGGGGTAGTGGTCAGTTTGCAGGAGGCGGGATTCTATCCGAGCGGCTCCGCCACGCTCCTGCCTGGTGCAATCGCACCGCTCGCGAGCATCGCCCTTATCCTCCGGCAGCGCCGCAATGCGGTGCGCTTCGAGGGCTTTACCGATAACGTCCCCATCCATAACGCCCATTTCCATTCCAACTGGGCGCTTTCCACGGCGCGGGCGGTGGGACTGGTGGAGTTATTTATCCGCCGTTTTCATTTTCCGCCCCAGCGACTTTCCGCTGCCGGCTACGGCAAATATCATCCGATCGCCAACAACGCGACTGCCGCCGGGCGGCGGCTGAATCGCCGCGTGGACATCGTGATTCTGCCGCCCATTGCGCTGCTCTTGCCGAACCCGCGGCCGGGGCGCGGCTCCGCCGTGCGGGGAACCGCACCGGGGGAATAAGCCGCCGTCCCATGGCATAGCGGCGGCAGCTGGCGCAGGGAATCTAGCTCAGCTTGTCGCCCAGCAATCCCAGCAGCCGTTCCAACTCGCCATCTTGCTGCCGGGCAGCCTCGATCTTACGGATGGAGTGGATCACGGTGGAGTGATGCTTGCCGCCGTAGAAACGGGCGATCTCCGGCAGCGAGGCGCCGGTATATTTCTTGGCCAGATACATGCCGATTTGCCGCGGATAGACGATCGGCTGGGAGTTGTTGCGTGCTTTCAAATCCGCCACCCGCAAGGAGAAATGCTCCGCCACCACTTTGGCGATGCCTTCGATGTCCACCTTGCGCCGCTGCTCGTCAATCAGATGCCGCAGCGCTTCTTGCGCCACGGACGGCGTCATCGGCAGGCTTTTCAGCGAACAGTAGGCCAGCAGGCGCACGAGCGCGCCCTCCAATTCACGGACGTTGCTCTTGATCTTGCCGGCGATGAACTCCGCGATCTCCGGCGTCAGTTCCGGCGTCTGGGGATGTGCGGCCCGTTCCGCGGCCGCCTTTTTCGTCAAAATGGCGATGCGCGTTTCCAGGTCCGGCGGCTGGAGATCGGTAATCAATCCGCTCTCAAAGCGCGAACGCAGCCGTTCCTCCAGCTGCGGCAGTTCCCGCGGCGGGCGGTCGCTGGAAATGACCACCTGCTTTTCCGCTGCGTGCAGCGCGTTGAAGGTGTGGAAGAACTCCTCCTGCATGCGCTCCTTGTTGGCGATGAACTGAATATCGTCAATCAGCAGCACATCCACGCCGCGATATCGGTCGCGAAACGCCAACATCTGGTTGTTCATCAACGCCGCGATCATGTCGTTGACGAAGCGCTCGGCGGTCACGTACTCGACCCGCAGCAGGGGATCGTTGGCGCGAGCTTGATGGCCCACGGCCTGCATGAGGTGGGTCTTGCCCATGCCCACGGGGCCATACAGGAAAAGGGGGTTGTAGGCCTTGCCCGGGCGGTTGGCCGCGGCCTTGGCGGCGGCATGCGCGAATTGATTGGCCGCGCCCACGACGAAGGTGTCGAAGGTATATCGCGGATTGAGCGAATTGCTGGTGGATTCGAAATCCAGCCGCTGCTGCCGCGGCGTTTCCGCCGGCGGCGCGGCCGCGCTGGGGGCGGCGCTCGCGCCGCCGGCCACGAACTTTACGGCTTGAATCTCGCTCTCCAAGTGCAGCCCCCGGATGGCGCGTTCGATCTGCGGGCCAAACCGTTCCCCGGCCCGTTGAAAATCCGCGCCCGGCACCGTCACGTAGAGGGTTCCATCCGCCACACGCTCCTGCCGTGTGGGCCGCAGCCAAATGTGGAAGCTGCGCGCGGGCACTTCTTTTTTCATTTCGCCCAGGATCGCCTCCCAGGCCGTTGCCGTTTTTTCGCCGGATTCCGCCATGACTTGCCGTGTTTCCCTGGAAAAGCCCGCCGCAGCGCAGGCCCCCTCTCCGCCCCGTTCCGATGCCGCCGTGGAAAATGCAGGGAGGTTTGTTGTTTTACCTTTCCCCAGGTTTTTTTTCAACCCCCAATCGGAATCGTCCCATCTTGCGCCCGGAGCGGCCGCGTGACAAATGCGCCGGAATGTGCCTAGACCATCGCCCGCTGGCGCGCCGGCCCTCCCGCGCGCCGTTGCCCCTTGGCGCGCAGTCCGCGTATAATCAACCGAAGCCCGGCGTTTGCCGCCCGGCTTACCCGCGCCCGGCAGTTGGGGGCGGACCCCCAAAGCCATTATGCCGAAGCGTACCTTCCAGCCGAACCGCCGCCACCGCGCCAAGACCCACGGTTTTCGTTCCCGCATGCGCACCAAGGGAGGGCAAGCGGTGCTGGCCCGGCGGCGCGCCAAGGGCCGCCATCGCGTGGCGGTCAGCCCAGGCTACCGGGATTAGCGACCGCGGTCCCAACCCGCCGTCCGCGCCGCGGTTCCCGCCGGGCCGGCGCCTGCACCACCCCGCTGAGTTTCGCGCCGCCTACCGCCACGGCCGCCGCCGCAACGGCCCCTACTGGACGCTGTTCGCCTTCCGCCGACCGGATTCCGCCGCCGTTTCCCGCTTGGGTCTTACCACCCCGCGGCGATTGGGCGTGGCCCCGTTACGCAATCGCATCCGCCGCCGGTTGCGCGCCCTGGCGCAAGCGCATTGGGCGGAGTTGTCGGCGGGATGGGATTTGGTCATTCAGCCTCGCTCCACGGTGGCGCGAGCGTCCTTCCCGCGTCTGGAAGCAGAGTGGAGGGAGTGTTTACGCTGGTTGGACCGTGGCGGAACCGCAACTCTAGGGCAGAATATGAGATGAGGCAGGGTATGAAGGCGTGGGCGAGTCAAATCGTGCGGGGCGTGTTGCGGGGCTACCAGCTCGCCATATCGCCCTGGTTGCCGCCCGCGTGCCGCTACACCCCGACTTGCAGTCAGTACGCCATTGAGGCGGTGGAGCGGTATGGCGCGGCGCGGGGCCTGTGGATGGCGGCGCGGCGCCTGGGCCGGTGCCACCCCTTTCATGCCGGCGGCTACGATCCCGTGCGCTAAGCGCGCGCCGGCGGCGCGGAAACGCCGTGCCGCCGCGCTGCCGAGCGCCGTCCGCGACAGTTTGCCAATCCGCTCCTAGACGGCTATCGCCTTGACCAATCCCGATCCCAACCTTGAGCGCCGGCTAATTCTCGCCCTGGTGCTTTCCGCCCTGGTTTTCCTGGTTTTCTTGCCGATGATGGAGCGGCGTCCGGCCACTCCCGCGCCGGCGGCGAAAACCGCGCAGAGCGCCCATCCCGCGCCGGCCTCCGCTCCGCCAGCGGCCGTTCCCCCGCCCACCGCCAACGCCCATCTGCCTCCGCCGCCGGCCCATGCCATCGCCGCCCGCTCGGCGCGGCAGTGGACGGTGCATACTCCGGTCTTCGCGGTGACCCTCAGCAATCGCGGCGCCGTCGCCACTCGCTGGATTCTCAGCCAGTACACCGACAACGAAGGCCATCCGCTGAATGTGGTGAACGGCGAATTCGGCGCGGAGCACGGCTACCCGCTGGCCTTCCGCACCCCCGACCCCAGCGTGAACGCCACCTTGGCGCAGGCATTGTACGCCGTGACCGAGTCCCATCCCAAGAGCGGCGAAACGGCGGTGCGGTTCACTTGGTCGAACGGCACGCTTGCCGCCAGCAAGCAGCTTACCTTCCGCCGCGGCTACGTCGTGGACGTGCGTGCCCGCGTGACGCGCGATGGCGCGCCCGTTGCCGGCGCCGCGATCGCGTGGCCGGGCGACTTCGGCGACTACACCGCGCCGCACCACCAAACCCAGCTGCAACTGTTCCAAGCGCCGAGCGGCGGAAAGCTGACAACCACGGCATCCACGAAGATCTCCAATGGAGACCACGTCCACGACCAGTTCGCCTTCGCTGGTTTGCAGGATTTGTACTTCGCCACCGCGTTTCTCCCCGCCCACCCGGGAACCCAGACCCTGACGACGCTGCAAACCGATTTCCGGTCCAAATCCGGCGCCAAGCCGGAACCGGTGGCGGGCCTGGCCTTCAGCACCGGCGCGGTGGATCAATTCCATCTATTCGTCGGGCCCAAACGGATTTCACTGCTCAAATCCATCAATCCGCGGCTCGGCGAACTGGTGGATTTCGGCGTGTTCGGCTTCCTGGCGCACCCCATCTTCCTGTGGATGACCTGGACCTATCACCATTGGATCCATAACTACGGCTGGGTCATCATCTTCATCACCTTCGTCATCACCATGGCGATGTTTCCCTTCCGCTGGAAGGCGCAGAAGACCTCGATCAAGATGGCCGCGCTGGCGCCCAAGATCAAGGCGCTCAACGACAAGATGAAGAAGTTTCCGCTCCGCGACCCACGAAGGCAGGGCGTGCAGCAGGAAATCATGAAGGTGTACCAGGACAACGGCGTCAACCCGCTCGGCGGATGCCTGCCCATGCTGCTGCCGGTGATCCTGATTTGGGGCTTTTACGAGGTGCTGGAGGTGGCCATTGAACTGCGCCATGCCCCCTGGATCGGTTATATCCATGACCTCTCGGCCATGGATCCGTATTACATCCTGCCCATCATCCTGGTGATCTCCCAGTTCTGGACCATGAGCTTGATGCCCATGACCCCCGGCGCCGACCCCAAGCAAATGCGCTTGATGAAGTGGGTCATGCCCTTGGGCCTGGGCTACATCTTTTTCTTCCTGCCGTCTGGCGTCAACGTCTACTATCTGACCAGCAACCTCATCAGCGTCGGCCAGCAGTTGATCATCAACAAGCACTTTGGCTTTACGCCCGGCAAGCCCAAAGCCAAGGAGCCGAAGCTGGACGCCGATGGCAAGCCGGTCAAGGCTCGCGTCGCGCCGGTCAATATGGGTAAACTGCGGCATTAGCCACTACCACCATGGATACCATTGACCAGCTCGAGCCGCGGCTGCGGGAAGTCCTGGATTTGCTGATTCAAAAAGGCGAGTTTCGTCTCAGCTATCGCCTCGTTTCGCATCCCGAGGCCAACCGGGAATTCGAAAATCCTGACTTGCTGGTGGATTTGGCGGGCCCAGACTCCGACCTGCTGCTGGCCAACGGGGGCGAGTTGCTGCGCGCCTTCGAGCATTTGGCCCATGAGGCCTTGCGCCTCTCCGGTGATGAACACGAGCGCGTGATTTTCGATTGCCAAAACCGCCGCATGCTGCGCATTGATGAGTTGCGCCAGGCCGCCGAGTTGGCGGCGCAACGCGTGCTGAAGACCGGCTTGCCCTACGCCTTTGGACCGATGAATAGCCGCGAACGGCGCGTCATCCATATGGCCCTGCGCGGGACGCAAGGGATCCAAACCGCCAGCGATGGCATCGGGCCGCAGCGTCATGTCGTGATTCAGTCCGCCACGGCGTCCACTCCCGTCCGCCGCCTCCGTCGGCGCTAGGCGCGCATCTCAATAGGCATGCAACATGCCGATACCGGAGGCCCGAGCCGGCGCTTGGGTCCGCGCCGCCGTGCCATCGCCGCCATCGCCTATCCACGGCAAGCGCAGCCGGACCACCGTCTGCGCCGTCCCGTGCCCATGACCGTGGCCTTGCCCCTGTCCGGAATATGGGTGCCGACCGCGGAGAATCGTCCCGACGATCCGCGCAGTTGGCAAAACGAACCGGGCCCTGGCGCGGATGAGCCCGCGGCGGCCGAAGTCGTCCACCGCTCCATCGGCGCGTTGGAGGTGGTGCCGCGAGTCCGCGTGCCCTAGCCGATTTGCCTAACGTCCGGCGTCCGCCTGGCTGGCGCTCTCCGGCGGCACTCGCGTCTCCACCTGGAAGCGCCGGCTCTCGCCGCGATGGGAATACCCGGCGGGAATCGAGGAGGCGTTGCCGTCCCGCAGTTGCTGATCATGCGGGGTGCACCGCGCCATTATGGCCCGCGGCGGTCCGCCGCGGTCGATGAACGTCCTCCCTCGATCCCTCCGGCCCCGCCGCGGTCAACCCCGCCAATCCCCAAACCCGGTCCGCCGAGCGCCCAGGAAAGTGATATTGTCTCCAGTGGCAAGTTCCAATGGGTATCGAAACTTGCACGACCTGCCCTGGGTCATTGGAGGCAGTCATGCTCAGACATTTGGCTTCGGCCCCTCTGATTCGCCGCTTCTCGCGGCGGTTTGCCGCAACCGCGGCCATCGCCGCGATGGTCGCGGCCACGGCGCTTTGGGCTGCCGCCCCGGCGCCGGCGCCGCTGCCCGCGCGGACATTGATGAGCCGCCTGCGCTGGCGGCAGCTTGGCCCGCCCATTGGCGGACGGGTGGTCGCGGTCGCCGGCGTGCCGAGCCAGCCCGATTTGTTTTATATGGGCGCAGCGGGAGGCGGCGTGTGGCGCAGCACCGATTACGGGCTGCGCTGGGTCAATATCTCGGACCACGCCATGCCCACCACCAGCGCCGGCATCGGCGCCTTGGCGGTTGCCCCGTCGAATCCCAAGATCCTTTACGCCGGCACCGGCGAATGCGATATCCGCAACACCATGATCCCAGGCGACGGCCTGTTCCGCTCCTCCAACGCGGGCCGCAAATGGCGGCGCGCTGGACTCGCCGCCACCCACACCATCTGCGCTCTGGCCGTGGATCCGCGCAACGCCAACGTCGTCTTCGCCGCTTCCCTGGGGCACGTCTTCAAGCCCAACGCGGCGCGCGGCGTCTTCCAGACCACCGACGGCGGCCGCACCTGGCGCAAGGTGCTGTATGTCAACGATCGCACGGGAGCGGTGGACGTGGTCATGGATCCCCGCGATCCGCGCGTGCTGTACGCCGCCATGTGGCAGGCGCAGCGCACCCCGTGGGGCCTGGACAGCGGTGGCCCCGGCAGCGGCTTGTATAAAACGAGCGACGGCGGCGCGCACTGGGCCAACCTGACGCACAACGCCGGCCTGCCCGCCGGCGTCTGGGGCCGCTCGGGCGTTTCCATCGCCGCCAGCGACCCCCAGGTGGTTTACGCCATCATTCAGGCGCGCCACGGCGGAATTTTCCGCTCCGCCGACGGCGGCCGGCGCTGGCGCCGCGTCAACCGCTCCTGGGCGCTGCGGCAGCGCGCCTTCTATTACATGAGCATCTATGCCGATCCCACCGATCCCAACACCGTGTACGTGCCGGAGGTGGACGCGCTATGGGTGTCCCATGATGGCGCCAAGACCTTCCACCGCCTGCACACGCCCCACGGCGACAATCACATCGTCTGGATCAATCCCCGCGATCCCAAGATCTTGCTCGAAGGCAATGATGGCGGCGCGACCATTTCCACCGATGCCGGCCGCACCTGGAGCAGTGAGCACAACCAATTCACCGCGCAGTTTTATCATCTCGCCCTCGATCAGCAGTTTCCCTTTCACGTGTACGGCGCGCAGCAAGACGAACGCTCCATGTCCGGTCCCAGCGCCGCGCCCGGCGGCAGCATCCCGGTAGGCGATTGGCGCCCCGCCGCCTATGGCGAAGCCAGTTGGGTCGCGCCCGAGCCTGGACACCCCAACGTCACCTTCGGCAGCGGTTATTTCAGCATCATGATTCGCGCCGACAGCCGCACCGGCCAATTGCAAGGCGTCAGCCCCTGGCCGGATTATCAGGAAGGATCGCCCTCGGCGGCGCTCAAATACCGCTTCGGCTGGTCCCATCCCATCTTGTTTTCTCCCGCCAATCCGCACCAGCTTCTCACCGGCGCGCAATATGTCCTGTCCAGCTTGGATGGCGGCCGCAGTTGGCGGCGCATCAGCCCCGACCTCACGCGGAACGACCCCGCCACGGAAGCCGCCAGCGGCGGCCCCATCAACATTGACGCCTCCGGCGCCGAAGTCTATCCCGGAATTTCCGCCTTGGCGGTCTCGCCGCTGAATGGCCGCCTCATTTGGGCGGGAACCGACGACGGCCGGGTCCATGTCACCACTAATGGCGGTCGTTCCTGGCGCTCGGTTCGCCCCCCGCAGCTGCCCAAATGGTCCTGGGTCAGCTGCATCGAACCCTCGTCCGCGGCGCCCGGAACCGCGTTTCTGACCGCCCGCCGCTATATGTGGGACGATTTTCATCCCTACGCCTTCGTCACCCATGACTTTGGCCGCCATTGGCAAGCCATCACGCAGGGCCTTCCCCGCGACACCTACCTATTCGCCATCCGCCAGGATCCCCGCGACGCCCGGCTGCTCTTCCTCGCCGCCAGTTCGACCGTCTATGTCAGCCTAAACGGCGGGGAGCGGTGGCAGCCATTGACGCTCAACCTGCCCGTGGCGCAGGTCCGTGACATTCGCATCAATTGCCGCCAAGGCGAGGTAGTCATCGCCACCCATGGCCGCGCCATGTGGGCCTTGGATCAGCTCTCCCTGCTGGAGCAACTTGCCGCGGCGCCGGACGTCACCGCCGCCCGCCCGTTTCTTTTCGCCCCGCAGCGGGCTTGGCTGAGTCATGTTTACGGCCGCGGTCCCGCCGCATTTCGTCCCCCCGCCGCGGGCACCAATCCGGCGTTCGGCGCCGCCGTCTTCTTCCACATTCCCGCGAACTATGACGGCCATACACCGGTCACTCTGACCTTCCGAACCGCCTCCGGCGGGATCGTGAGGAGCTTCCACCTGCATCTCGCGGCTCGCGCCAAGCGCCCGCATCCCGGCACGCGATTCGAGCCGACGCAACTGGCCGCCTGGGCCGCCCGTCGCCGCACCGGCATTCGGCCGGGCATGAATCGCTTCCTTTGGAATCTGCGCTATGCCCCGGCGGTGGAAGTGACGGGGTTCGAGCCGCCCATCGCCGCGGGCGGCGAGGACGACACGGTGCAAGGCCCAGTGGTCACCCCCGGCCGGTACACCGTCACCCTGGATTACGGCGGGCGAACCTTGACGCGCTCCTTCGCCGTTTCCCTCGATCCGCGCTTGCACGTCACGCCGGCGGCGCTGGCCGCGCGGCTAGCCTTGCAACTGCGCATTCGCGACACCCTGGATGCGCTGGATCGCGGCCTGAACCAGGCCATCCTCGCCCGCGGGGCCTTGGAGAAGTCGGGGAAGAACGTCTCCGTCGGCGCCGCGGACTCCGCGCCCGGGCGCGCCGCCCTGGCGGCTCTGGACGCGGCCATTGCCCGCTACGTTCAGCTCAAGATCCATTCCAGCGAAGGCAGCTTGCTGGAGCCGACCAAGTTGCGTAGCCATCTCGGTTATTTAGCCGCCGATATCGGCCTCGCCTACGTCGCGCCCAATCGCGCCCAGTACGCGGTGTTCCGTTACCTTCAGGCCCAGGCGCAAACGGCGGAGCGCCAGTTGAATGCCGAGGTGGCCGCTGCCCGGCAGGCAGCCGCCAGCGCTGCCGGCCAATGAGGCCCCGCGTCAATCCGCCGGCCTCCTGTTGACTCCGGCGCAGCTTCCGGAGCAATGTTAGTGCTTCGATCCGTCCACTCAGGTGATGACTTATGAAACTGCGCCCCGCCGTCGTCGCGGCATTCGCCCTGTCGCTCTGTCTTCCCCTTGCGTTCGCGCAGCGTCCTCGCCGCCCCCGGCCTCCCAGCGGCCCGCCGCCGCACAACCCTAATGCCGCCAAGCCCTATCCCCAGGGAGATCCCGCGCTGGGTACGCCGATCGTGACGCACCACAGCGTCACCATCAACGGCCACACGCTGCAGTACACCGCCACCGCGGGCACCCTGCCGATCTACACGGTGGTCAACCATCAGCGCCAGTTCGAGGCGCGCATGTTCTTTGTCGCCTATACCTTGGACCATCACGGCTCGGGTCCGGACCGGCGTCCGCTCACCTTCTCCTACAACGGTGGTCCGGGCGCCGCCTCGGTCTACGTCCACATCGGCGGCTTCGGCCCCTACCGCGTGGCCATGAATCCCAACGGCACCATGCCGCCGCCGCCGTTCCACATGGTCGTCAACCAGCAAACCTGGCTGCCGTTCACCGACATGGTCTTCGTGGACGCCATCGGCACCGGCTATTCCCGCGCCGCCTCGCCGGCCATGCTGCGCCGCGCCAGCGGCGTGCAGGGCGATATCGCCGCCTTCGGCGCGTTCATTCAGCAGTACCTGCTCCAGTACAACCGCATCAGTTCCCCCTTGTTCTTGGCGGGAGAAAGCTACGGCACCTTCCGCTCCGCCGGCTTGGCCGGATATTTGGACAGCCACGGCATCGCCCTGAATGGGGTCATGCTCCTGTCCAGCGTGCTCAACTTGCAGACGATTTCCTACGCGCCCGGCAACGATCTTCCCTATGTCCTCTACCTGCCGTCCTTGGCCACCATCGCCTGGTACCACCACAAGCTCTCGCCGCGGATGGAGCAAGAGCCGGTGTCCGAGGTGGCGCACCAAGCCGAACAGTGGGCGTTGCACGGCTACCAGCAGGACCTGGATGAAGGCGATCAGCTGCAAGGCGCCGCGCGCCAGGCGGCCATCGCGAAAATGGCGCAGTTCACCGGCTTAGGCCCGCGCTTCCTCGACGATTTCAACCTCCGCGTCAACACCTGGAACTTCATGACCCAGTTGCTGCGCGGCCAGAAGCTGATCATCGGCCGCCTGGATGCCCGAATCACCGGTTTCAATCGCACCCCGGGCAATCAGTTCCCCGATTTCGATCCCAGCGACGCCATGACCGGGCCGCCGTTCACGCAAATGTTCCTGCAATACGTGCGCAACGATCTGGGTTACAAGAGTTCCATCGTCTACTACACGCTAGGCGGCGGCATTGACCGCTGGAATTGGCAGACCCGCGGCGGCTTTGGCGGCGGCTACGCCGACACCAGCAAGATGCTGGAGAGCGCCTTCGCGAAGAACCACTACCTGCATCTGTTCGTCGGCGAGGGGTATTACGACTTGGCGACGCCCTTCTTTGAAGCCCAGTACAGCATCAAGCACCTCTTCCTTCCCCCGGCGGAACAGAAGAACATCACCGTGGCGCATCTCCAGGTGGGCCACATGATTTACCTGAAGCGCGCCACCCGCATCCAGTTGCAGCAGGATGCGCAGCGCTTCATCGCCAACGCCGCCGCGCAATAGCCGCGGCCGCGGCCGGCATTCCTTCCCTCCGGGCGCCGGGCCGCCGGCGCCCGGTCCGTTTGGTTTGCGCCGGGCCGCGGGACGCCACGCTTAATCGGTGCCGCGCGACATCATCTGCTGAATCTGCTTGGCCAGCTGTTCAATCTTCTTGGCCTTGCGAATCACCGCCAACGACAGCGTGTTTTCGTTGGTTTTGCCGATCGCCACGCGCAACTGCTGCGCCAGCACGAACAGTTTCGCGCTGTCGTCATTCAGCTTCCGCTGCCGCAGCGCCGCCTGCGCCTTCTTCTGCCGGTACGCCATTGCCGGCGGCAGATGGATCTGCTGTCCGGAGTCATAGGCCGGTGCGTGCAGGCACGGGGGCTGTCCTGGCGCGCCGCACGGCGTCTGTCCCACCGCGCCCAACGCCATGGCCAAAACCAACGCCGCTGCCTCCGCCATTACCCTGCCGCGTCGCCCCAACGCCCTCATGCTGTCCTACCTCCCGCCTCCAATGTACCGCCGCCGAGGCGATTGTAGGCCCATTCCGCCCGGTGGCTGGCGGCGCCCAGCCGGCGCCACGGGCGCGTCATCGCTCGCCGCGGCGGGTCCTACAGGCTTCCGGGGCCTCCGGCGCCCGCGCTCCTTTTCCCGCCCTGCCGCCGCCTTCCGCGCCTCCAGGCCGCTTTGCTAAACTTGTATGGGTCTGCTCGCGAGCGGGCCGCCGACACCCGCCCATGGACGCAATTCTCGCCCTCGAAGATGGCCGCCTATTCCGGGGGCGCGGTTTTGGCGCCCTCGCCGCCGATACGCAGGCCGCGGGCGAGGTGGTCTTTAACACCTCCATGACCGGCTATC
>DAHUYO010000090.1 GCA_027315185.1 Acidobacteriota bacterium | reverse complement strand
GAGACGGCGCTCAACCCGATCACGACGACGCTCTCGAGCGACACGGTCGATGCGATAAAGAGCGGCGGCGCGGCGAGCGGCGCATCGGCGATCGCGGCGACGGCCACGAAGGTACTTGGCGGCGTCGGCGCCGCATTCGGCATCTACTCCGGATTTAAACAAGGCGGCATCGGCGGCGGCATCACCGCCGGCATCTCCGCGATCTCGGCGGCCGATAGCCCGGCGGCGGGGCGCGCTGGGCCGAGCGGCGCGGAGATCTCGCTGGCGACCGTTACCGCTATCCACCGCCGCAAGACCGGCGCGGTGATCCGCGCCTGCTTGACGCTGGGCGGCGTGGTCGGCGGCGCGAAGGGGAAACGCCTGCAAGTGCTGGAGTCCGCCGGGAACGATTTGGGATTGGCGTTCCAAATTACCGATGACGTGCTGGACGTGACCAGCGACGCCGCGACCTTGGGCAAGAGCCCGGGCAAGGACGCGGCGCAAAACAAACTGACCTACCCCGCCTTGGTCGGCATCGGCGCCTCGCTGCAACAGGCGCAAATTTTGGCGGACGCGGCGCTGGCGCGGCTGGGCGAAACCTTTGAACATGCCGAGCCGTTGCTGCAATTGTGCCGGGAGTTGGCGCGGCGAACGAAATAGGGGGCGGCTGGCGGCGGCGCGGAGAAAGTGGGATGGGCGTCCTCGCCTGTCCGCCTTTGGCAACCCACGCGGCCATCCCGTTGCCGGGCAGCCGGGGACCGCGGCTTCGCCGGGCAGCCGAGGACGGCTACCCTACTGGTGCGCTCGCGGCGGAGATGGTGGGACGGGCGTCCTCGCCTGTCCGTTTTGGGACCCGAGACGCCAGCTTCGCCGGGCAGCCGAGGACGGCTACCCTACTGCCGCCGTTGGAGCGGAGATAGTGGGATGGGCGTCCTCGCCTGTCTGTATTGGGTGCCCGGGAAGGCTACCCAACTGACCGAACGGTTGGGTGAAACCGGTTGCAAATCGGCTCAGCGAAATTCCTGCTTGACACGCTACGGCAGGGTACGGTAAGTTCCTCAACGTTGCTGCAAGCGCTACCAGCCGGTCACGGGAATCGCTGCAAGCGCATGCAAACCGGGATTCCAAATATGAAACCGATTCAGCGCCATCTCCTCGCCAGCCTCGCAACCGTCGCCGTCCTTGCCTGCCTCGCCCTGCCGACTTGGGCACAAACCGCATCCGGGACCGTCACCATTCAGGTGAGGGACCAAAGCGGCGCCGTGCTTCCCGGCGCGCAGTTGAAATTGACGAATCTCAATACGGGCAGCGTGCGCTCTGGCGCCAGCGCGGCGCTAGGCAGCTATACGTTTGTCAACGTGCCGCCGGGGACTTATTCGCTGACGGTCACGCGGCACGGCTTCAAGACTGAAGCCTTCCGCTCGGTCACCGTGCAGGCGGCGCAAACCACGGACTTGAAGGCGGCGCTGCAAGTCGGCTCGGTCAGCTCCACCGTGGAAGTTTCCGCCAGCGCCGTGCCGCTGGTGGCGACGACGACGAACACCATCGGGACCACGATCAACCTGCAACAGGTGAACGACCTGCCGCTGGCGGGCCGCGACGTCAGCGCGCTGACGGTGCTGATTCCCGGCGCGGTGCAGAGCAACGGCATCACGACCTGGGACGGCCTGCCGACGGCGGCGCAGGGCAACGAGGTCAACGGCGTCATTTCTTCCAGCAGCCGCATGAAGTTCGCGGGCAATGCCGACCCGGCGGTGACCGCCCGGCTGGAAGACATGAGCCAAATGACCATCCAGACCGACCAACTCGGCGTCAACCAAAGCTCCGGGCAGAACGCGATGCAGGTCAACTACATCACCAAGAGCGGGACGAATCATTTCCACGGCTCGCTGTTCGAGGACTTCATCAACTCCGGATTGAACGCCAACAGCTGGTCCAACAACGCGGTCGGCCAAAAACGCCCGACCCTGATCCTCAACGATTTCGGCGGCGACATCGGCGGTCCGATCATCCACAACAAGCTGTTCTTCTTCGGCAGCTTTTCCACCTCCCGCCAGCCGGGCGGCTACACCATCTCCAGCAGCGGCAACGGCCTCGATGGTTACACCGGTATGCTGACGCCGGCGGCGCAGGCTGGAAACTTCACCTACACCGACAATAGCGGCAAGGTGCAGGCGGTGAACGTGCTGACGCAGATCGCCAAGCCGAATGGCCTGCCGTATACCCTGAACAGCAACGTTGCCAGCAACCTCCAGGCGATTGACGCCGCAACCAAAGGGACGTCGCTGAGCGGCATCGGCGATCCGAACCTTGAGAACGTCACGTGGCTCGTGAACTCGCCGATTACGCAGTATTACCCAGACCTCCGGCTGGATTACGACGTGTCGCCCGCCCTTCGGGTGGACTTCAACTACCTGGAGACCACCATGTCGCAGCCCGGCGCCAACGCACCCTCGCTTCCCGGGTCCTACAGCAACCGCGGCGGCGGGACCTACAGCTCCAACTACACCAGCGGATTGGGCGTGGACTGGACGATCAGCCCGACGATGGTCAACCAGTTCCGCGGCGGTTTCCTCTACGACGCCCAGTGGTTTTCGCCGGACGCCAAGCCGCTCTATGAGACCCAACCCACGATCAACTACGCCCTCGGGTTCAGCGGCCAGTCCTATCAGACGCCGATCTCGACCTATTATCCCGTGGTCAATTTCACCGACACGCTGAGCTGGCAAGACGGCGCGCACATGTTCGACTTCGGCGTGGACTACAACCGGGAACAGGACCACTACTGGAACGGCCCGCTGGGGTACCCCAACATCAATCTCGGCATCGGCAGCGCTGATCCTGCCGCCAGCGCGTTTGTCAATTCGCCCTTGCTCGCCAACGCCCCGACCACGGCGGTTAACGAGGCCGAGGCGCTGTACGCGACGCTAACCGGGCGCATCCAGAGCGTGAACGGCCAACACGCCTACGATCCCCAGACCCACCAGTACATGACGGGCATCGGCGCCTATCCGCTGGACGAATTGCAACAGGCCTGGGGCCTGTTCTTCAGCGACTCCTATCACGCCACCTCCGACCTGACCATCAACTACGGCTTGCGCTTTGACCACACCGGCGACAACTACGACTTGACCAGCGCCTACACCAGCGCCACGCTGGCGAACATCTACGGCCCGTCGGGGATCGGCAACCTGTTCAAACCCGGCGTTCTGACCGGCACGAACAATCCGGTGCTTCAGGCTACTCCGCACAAATACAATCCTTGGAACACGGCGCAGCCGAACCTCGGCTTCGCCTGGAATCCGGACGTCAAGGGCGGGGTTCTGGGCTGGCTGATGGACGGGCAGAATACGGTGATCCGCGGCGGCTACGCGATGATTGCCTACACCGAGCCGCAGCAGTTCTTCTGGAACACCGCGACCGACGGCGGCTTCAATTATTACCAAAGCTTCGCGCTGAACCAGGCTACCGGCGGCGCGCCGGGTACCTTCGCTCCGGGCAGCCTGTTCCTGGGCAACACGCTGCCGGCCTACTCTTTTACGCCAACGTCATTCCAGACGACCGTGCCGATGTCGGAGTTGACGTTCAGTGCGAGCCCCTACGGCGCGGACGGGATGAACCCGAACATCCATCAACCGTACGTGGAATCGTGGAACGTCGGCATTCAGCGGCAGCTTGGGCCGGACAACGCGATCGAGGTCCGCTATATCGGCAACCGCTCCATCCACCAATGGGTCGCTCTGAACCCCAACGAGGTGAACGTCTTCAGCAACGGCTTCTTGAAGGAATTCAAAGCGGCGCAAAACAACTTGGCGATCAATAACGCCAGCGCAAATGCCAGCATGCATGGCTCTTTCGCCGACAACGGCTTGGCCGGCCAGAGCGCGCTGCCGATTCTGACCACCGCCGGCGTCAGCCCGACCGATGGCAACATCGTCAACGACCTGAACACCGGGCAGGTGGGCGCGGCGGCCAGCACACTGGCCAACAACCCCAATTACCTGTGCAACATGATTGGCAGCGCCACGTTCTCGCCCTGCGTTCCCTATGTTGGCAGCGGCGTCGCGGGATCCTACCCGATCAACTTCTTCCAAGCGAACCCCTACGGCGCCGGCACCGAGGGGCCGCCGTATCTCTCGCTCGGCTCCGCCGGTTATATGACCGATGCCGGCTACGGCAACTACAACGCCTTGCAAGTGGATTTTCGCCAGAAGCAGTGGCATGGAATGGAATTCAACGTCAACTACACTTGGGCGCACACGTTGGGCGTCGAGCCAGGCAATTCCTGGACGGGCAGCTTCAACAACTTCACGATGCGGAATCTGCAACTGGCGTACGGTCCAACGCTGTATGACATTCGCCAGACCTTCAACGCCTACGGCACCTACCAGCTGCCATTTGGCCGCGGCCAGGCATTCCTGAACTCGCCGGGCATTTTCAACGATGTTCTGGGCAACTGGACGCTGGGCACGATCATCACGCTACATTCCGGGGCCCCGTTCCAGCTCACCGGTGGGTATCGCACCTACAACGACTACGCGGACGGCGGCGTGCGCATGACCGGCTCGACGCTGGCCGCGCTCCAGAGTTCGGTTGGCGTCTACAGCACGACCCAGGCGTTCGCCGACGCCTTTAATTCGAGCTTCATGGTTTCCAGGCTGGGCGGGGGCTCGAATTCCAAGGACTTCGTCCCGAACACTACGCCGGGCACACTCGCCTCCAACTATTGGCTGTACGGCCCGGGATTCTTCAACCAGGATCTGTCGCTCACCAAGTCAATCGCGTTGACGGAACGCTGGCACCTGCAACTTCAGGGCGAGTTCCTGAACCTATACAACAGCGTCAACTGGGGTAATCCCAACGGTAACATCCAAAGCACCGGCTTCGGTATCGCCTACCCGACGGGAAATCCGCGGTCCATTCAGTTCCGCGCCAACATTACGTTCTGAAGCACGGGGGCCCGGCGACGGGCCCCCAACTTTGCAGTGGAGGTACAAAGCAATGGCAGTAAAACAAAAAGCCCTCGGGATGGCCGCCCTGGTCATCCCGATTCTTGCGTTGGTGGTCTTTTTCGCGATGGCGCCGCAAAGGGCGCGGGCTCAAGGGGGCTCCTGCCCTGGGCCACCGCCTAATGAGGTCTACGCCCCCTGCGGTGGCTACATTGGCGGCTGCGGCAGCGGAGAGGGCGCCTGCTACCAGCCCCACACCGCGGGCACCTTCGTCTTCTGCAAGACCCAATGGGGCCTGGCCGACGGCCCTGGAGCGTGCGAGTCCGGCGGCTGCGTGTATTGCGAGTACGGGCATTTCTAAGCGAAGCCTGGCCCGGCGGCGGTGCCGCTCCCGCGGCGGGCCGCCGCCCTTTTTGGCAATCAGGAGGTGTCAATGAGTGGATTGCTCCGCCTGCTTTCCGCCAACCCCGGCGCCTCGGCTCTCGTTGCCGTTCTAGGGCTTTCGGTTGGCCTTAACGTTTACCTCGGCGAAAGACTCCGCGCAGTCCCTGTGAACCGCACGGTGCGCCAGATCGCCTCCGGGAGCCGCCTTCCGGATCCGTTGCTGGTGCTTAGTGTCGCCGGGAAACCGGCATCGCTTCGGTTCGGGCCCGGCTCTGCGACCGTGGTCTATGTGTTCTCGCCTGTCTGTATTTGGTGTCACCGCAACGAGCACGCGATCAAGGCGTTGGTCGCGCAGGCATCGGGGCGGTACAGGTTCGTAGGGCTTTCGCTCGTTTCGGCCGGATTGAAAAAATATGTTGCCGCGGGGCATGCCCCGTTCCCGGCGTATGCGGTGCGGAACGAGAAACAGGCGCTCAAGCTGGGGCTGGTGGTGACTCCGGAGACGCTCGTGGTCGGGGCCGGCGGAAAGGTTCTCGATGCTTGGCCCGGCGCGTACATTGGGGAGAACCATACCAAGGTGGCGGACTTCTTCCGGGCGAAGCTGCCGGCGGTGCCAACGGGAGAACCGGTGGCAAAGCCCGCCGCGTAGCCCAGCGCGCGCGAGCGGCCGAACGCGACTTCAATCAGGGCCGGGCGTTTGGGCATAGCACCGCTTGGAAAGTTCCCTGCGCGGCTCCCCCGTCGCGACCAGGGCGGGCGGCTGGCGGCAGCAATGCCGCCAGCCGTTTTCATTTTTGTCTGGGGTAACAGCCGGGACGGCCGTTTCGCTGGGCAGCCGGGACGGCAACCCTACTTTTCTGGCGGGGGGATCGGCACATCCCGGCCGTCCTGGCTGGCGGATAAATATGCGGCGGCAAGGGTCAGGCTGACGGTTTCACCCAGACGCCAGCCGGAGAGCGGTTCCCTGCCCTCGACCGCCGCCAAGGCGAAGTCCTGGGCCTCCTGGTGGTACCCCTGCTGCCAATCCTCGTCCGGCGCCGGGCGCATCCAGCCCTGCTTCGGCGCGATTTTTTCGACCACATAAACGTCGCGCAGGGTTTCGGCGCCGGGAACGAAGGTTTCCAGCGCGTCGGTGGGGTTGAGGTTGCAGCGGGTGCGGTGATTACCGGCGAAGACCTCGATCCAGTTGCTGACGCCGCCGAGAACGACATCGGAAGCGAATATATCCGCCACCGTGCCGTCGGAAAACGTGACGTGCATCTGGCCGTAATCCTCGGTGTCGGTGTAGGCGGTGCGGAGCGTGCCGCAATCCTGATAGCCGGGCAGTTGCGTCAGGCGATGGGAGTGGGCGCTGATTCGGGCGGGCAGGATGGGCTGGCCGAGGCGCGTTTGGCCCTCGACCAGCTTGAAATAAATGGCCGCGGATAGAGGATGGCAGCCTTTGGTGGCCAGGGCGCCGCCGCCGGATTCCCGCCAGACGCCATAGCTGGCGGCGTGGGAGCCGGAATGCGATTCTTCGCCGAGCTGGCGCAGGATTTGGCCGCCGGATTTTTGCAAAATTTCCCGCTCCTTTTGCACCGCGGGAGCGTAGACCCAATTTTCCGCGTAGCCCAGCATCTTCCCGCAGCGCTCCGCTGCCTGGCGCAGGCGGCGGCAGCTTTCCTGAACCGCTGCCAGCGCTTGGGCGCGGTCGTAGGTGAAGCCGTCCTCCCCGGGCTGGCCGGCGCCGTAGTAGCCGGTGTAGGGCTTTTCCAGCACGACATGGCGGCCGGCGTCGAGCGCGGCGGCCGCGAGCGCGGCGTGCGTCGCTCCGGGGGTGCAGATGTCAATGAGGTCCGCGCCGGCCAGGAGTTCCTCCCAAGTGGCGGCGACAGGGATGCGGTGGGTCTGGGCGAAGGCGGCGCGGCGATGCGGGGAGCGGCTGAAGACACCGGTCAGTTCGACCGCGACGCCGGCGACGCGGCGCCAACTGGCGGCGTGCAACGCGGCGGCGAATCCGGCGCCGGCGATGCCGACGCGCAAACGGGGCTGGGGAGCAGGCATAACGGCCACCAGAATAGCGTGTCCGCGGCTGCCGGTCCCGCGACCCTCGCGGACGCGCGAAACGGAACATCCGTCCCGGACGCGACAGGCGCGGACGCCCATCCCACTTTCTTCGCCGCAAGCGCACCAGTAGAGTAGCCGTCCCCGGCGGCCCAGCGAAGCTGCCGTCCTCGCCTGCCAAACCTGCGGCCCCCGCTGGCGCACCCAAATGGGATCACCGTTTCGGCGGCGTTACGGGCCTCTTTTTGGCCGGCCGTATGCTTGACTGCCCGTTACGCCCGGGCCTTTGCGGCGTCTATCGCCGCCCCGACGGCGATTCCTAGGGCAACGCCTGCTCCGGTACCCACGGCAACCGCGATCGCGGCATGATGGAAAACTGCGCCCAAGGCGGCGCCCACGGTGGCCCCTAGCGCTATCCCCAGCGCTATTCCGAGAGCGGTCCATCTTGCGGCGGCCGTATTGTTTGACACCCTATGGGAGATGATCTGCGTTGCAGAGGGAAGGGTCAAGCGCGCCAGCGTTGCCGCTGAATGGTTCCTGAACTTCATGCGGGTGCCCGGGAATGCGCCCGCTGGTTCGGAGGGGCGTTTTGGCCCGCAGCCGGCCCCTCGCGACCGGGAAGCCCCGGCGGGCGGCGGACGCGCCCATAGGGATGCGGACGAGGCCGTCCGCGTCCCCAGGGGGCAGGCGAGGGAGCCTGGCAAGCGCTCACCGCCGCGCCCGGAATGGATGGAAGGATGGAAGCGGGCCGGGCGCGGCGGGCCTACAATGGCTTCGTGAGCTTTTCTCGCCGGCGCGGCTGGACGTGGGTACTTCTGCTGACCGTGCTGGCCGGCTATGGCTGGGCGCAGGCGCCGGCGAGACCGCCGGCGGCGCAGCCGCAGTTTGCCAGCCCCCAGGCGGAGCTGGAGGCGGGCATCGCGCAGACCCGCCAGGGCCACTACCGGCAGGCCATTCCTTTGCTGCGCGATGCCAGGGACAAGGTGGCGGAAGTGTTTACCGCCGGCTTTGATTTGGCCCTGTGCTATGCGGCCACGGGGCAGAATCACCAAGCCCTGAACATTCTCGGCCAGCTTCCCGAGGCGCGGACGCTGGCCAGCCGAGCCGAGGTGCAAAATTTGCGGGCGCAAGTGGAGATCGCCCTCGGCCATCCGGGCGCCGCGCGGGCCGCCTTCGAACGGGCGGCGGCGCTGGAGCCGCATCAACTGCCGCTGTATTTATTTTTGGCCGACGCTTGCCTGCGGCACGGCGACTACTCCCTTGCCCAACAGATCATTACCGCCGGGCTGGCGCAGTTTGCGAATTCCGCCCGGCTGCATTATGAGCAGGCCTCGCTAGCGGCGGACACCAACCATCCCCGCGCCGCCGCGCGCGGCTGGCTGGCCGCCGAGCGCCTGGGGCATGGGCGGGTGATCGGCTACATGGCGCGGGCGCAGGCGGATATCGCCCAAGCGGAGTTCAACGATGCGGTGGCGGCGGCGCGGCAAGGGCTGAAGCGCCAGCCCAAGGACGTGCTGTTGCTGATTATTTTTGCCCAAGCGGTGCTGCGCTCCGGCTCCCCGCCGGGGACCGGGGAGTTCGTCGCGGCGCGGCAGGCGCTGAGCCTAGCGTTAGGGCTGTCGCCGCACAACGCCGCGGCGCAGCTCACCTATGGCGAATTGGAACTGATTGCCGGCAAGCCGGCCGCGGCCATTCCGCATCTGGAGGCGGCGCGGCGCGCGGCGCCCAATGATCCGGCCGTGTATGCCCGGCTGGCCATCGCCTACCAGCGCATGGGGATGGGCCCGCAGGCCAAAGCGGCGCTGACGCGGCTTGCGGCCCTCAACCAGGCCCGCACGGAAGCCTACCGGAAGCCGGGAGCCGGTCATGCCGGCTATGAGGGCATGCCCCACTGATCGCTAGGCCTACCGCCGTGCTCGGGACCAAGAAACCGCGATAGCGGATGGGTGTCCTCGCCTGTCCGCTTTTGCAGCCGAGGACGGCAGCTGCGCTGGGCCACCGGGACGGTAGCCTCGCTGGGCAGCCGAGGACGGCTACCCTCCGGGTGCGCCCGCCAGGGCCGCACGCTTGCCGATTGAGTCCGCTCCATTTGTCGTTGACCGTTTTCTCGGCGGCGGGCTAGAGTTAGAAAGGTCGGGCGAGGCGCGCCGATTCGCGCCACCTGTCTTATGAGTCGCACAAAAGAACCTGGGAGTATTCGCCCCCGCTTCGGGCGGGGCGCCCGCCCCGCCTGGCGCGAGGGTCTGCCGCGGAATCCATCTCGGCCCTAGGCTCGGATGAACCGCCGGTTCCCCTTGCCTGGCGCGGGCAAGTTTGGAACCGATGCGGTTGCCCACCCAACCCGTCATCGCACCCTCCGGCGCGGAGGAATCGCCGACGCCGAAGCGGCGCCGTGCTGCCCGCGCGCGCGGCTGGCTGGGCTCCTGGCAGGCGAAGCTGGTGCTGTTTTTCGCCATCTTCGGCCCGGGTTTCATCACCGCCAACGTAGATAACGATCCGGGCGGAATTTTCACCTACTCGCAAGCCGGGGCGCAGACCGGCTATTTGCTGCTGTGGACGCTGATCCCGATCACCATCGCCCTGATCGTGATCCAGGAAATGGCGGCGCGGATGGGCGCCGCGACCGGAAAGGGATTATCGGACCTGATCCGCGAGGAGTTCGGCTTCCGCTGGACGTTCTTCGCCATGCTGGTGCTGGGAGCGGCGGATTTCGGGAACATCGCGGCGGAGTTTTCGGGCCTGGCCGCGGGCATGGGCATCTTTGGTGTCTCCAAATACATCGCCGTCTCGATCGGCGCGGTGCTGGTGTGGCTGCTGGTGACACGGGGACGCTACCGCGGCGTGGAAAAGATCCTGATCCTTTTCTCGCTGATCTACATCGCCTATCCCATATCGGCGTTTTTGGCGCACCCCAACTGGAGCGACGCGATCCGCAATACGCTGGTGCCGTCGCTGCGGGGCGACAATACATATCTTTTTCTGCTATTGGGGCTGATCGGCACCACGATCACGCCGTGGATGCAGTTCTATTTGCAGGCGTCGGTAGTGGAGAAGGGCATCGGGAGAAAGGAATACGCCTTGAGCCGCTGGGACGTGATCAGCGGCTGCATCGTTACCGACGTCGTCAGCTTTTTCATCATCGCCGCCTGCGCCGCGACGTTATTCGTCTCCGGGCACCGGAACATCACCGACGCCGCGCAGGCGGCGGAGGCGCTGCGGCCGTTGGCGGGGCGTTTCGCTGCCATGTTGTTCGCGATCGGCCTGATCAACGCCGCGCTATTGTCGGCGGCGATTCTGCCCTTGGCGACCAGCTACAACATCTGCGAGGGGCTGGGCTTCGAATCCGGCATTGACAAGCGATTCTCCGAAGCGCCGGCTTTTTACTGGCTGTACACCGCCCTGATCGCCTTCGGGGCCGGGTTCGTGCTGATTCCGCATCTGCCGCTGCTGCGGGTGATTTTGATTTCGCAGGTGGCCAACGGAGTGCTGCTGCCCGTGGTCCTGACGTTCATGCTGATTCTGATCAACCGCGAATCGGTGATGGGGGATATGCGGAACTCAAGGTTCTTCAACATCGTCGCCTGGACGACCAGCGTGGTGATCGTGCTGATGACGTTCGCGATGATCGCCACGATGTAACGCGGCTCCGCCGCGCGTTCCGCTGGACAGGCGGGCGAGGCTGCGGGCCCCTTTCGCTTCAGCCCCGCCGCCCTCGCTTGGCCCGCGCCGCTTCGCTGGCCGGGTGGAAACCGCCCGGCGGAATATCGCGGCCCGTTCGCGCCGACTTTTTTTCCCAATGCTAACCGCGCGCCCCCGTGAACGGCTGCGGGATGCGGGCACGTTTAGTCAGCACCGGGAACGGTTGGCGGCGGCGAAGGCGGCGATGGGGCGGCTGCGGACGACGGTAGCGCGGACGGAGGCTTCCAGGCCGGCAGGATGCCGGCGTTCCCATACGGCAGCGAGGAATGGAGGCCCACCTGTCCGCTGGGACATAGCGGGCGCGGCGCGGGGGTGCTAGGTTGGGCTAGGGTACTCCGCGGTAGCGCCATGCCCGAAGTGCGGTGTTTGGCCGCAAACAACATGGATCCCAAGAAAGCATTTTGGACGGTGTTCAGCCTTACGACCACGGCCGCTGGGTTCGCGATGCCCTTCGTGTGGTCCATGGTGGCGACCATACCGTTGTTCGTGTTCAGTTGGTGGCTGGCCTACCGCAGCGGCTTGTTCTGCTAAATGCGCCCGGCAGGATCCGCGCCGCCAGTTTTCTTGCGCAGCGAGCGGCGCACCGCCCATAAGCCATAGGCCAGGACTAGGCCCAAGACCACATAGGCCGCGGGCGGCAGATTGCGGCCGGCGATCAAAACATACAGCGTTGCGGAAGAAAACGATAGGCACGCCACGCCGATGGGCAGCCAATTGGGCCGGCCGAGGCGATGATTGCGCGCCGCCCAAACCACGGCGGCGATCGTGATGGGAATGGCGCCGAGATAGAGCGCGGCGAAGACGACGGGATTGACATGGTAATGGCCGGCCAGACGGCGCAGCCAATCCCAACTTTGCGACCACCACTTGGACCAAAGTTGGAACCGAGGCTTGAGGGCGGCGACAACCATTTCGATGGGGATGCGATCGGTTAGACGCGGATGCGAGCCGGCATGGGACGACTGGAATGGCCGCTCCGCCGCTCCGCGGGTGGAATGATGCCTCCGCCGCCCAGTTCTGGACCCGCCGCCGGCGGGCCTGCCGCTGGGTGGCGCCGCCGACAGCGGATGCACGCCGGCGCGCTCAGGGTGCCTCCAAGCTACCACGAGCGATTGGCCCGCGGGACGGCAAGCGGGCGGTCTCCCGCGCCAGGCGGAATGGATGGCCGGGACGGCTGCCTGCCGCCAACTGGTTTGCCGGAATGGGCGGCGGGTACGGCGCCTAGCCCACCGCGACCGGCGCCTCGACCTCGGCTTCGCGCAGATATTGCGCTGCTTCCTCGGGAGGCGTGGGGTTGATGTAGAAACCGCTGCCCCATTCGAATCCGGCCACCTTGGTGAGCCGAGGCATGTACTCGATATGCCAGTGGTAGTAGGCGTTGCTGGGCTCCTGCAAGGGAGCGGACTGGAGAACCAAGTTGAAGGCGGGTTTTTCCAGAACCTGATCGGTGGTGGTCAGCAGCAGCTTCAAGGCGCGGGCGAGATTTTCGAAGGCGTGAGTGGGCGAATCCTCGAAGCGCGATTCATGCTGCTTGGGCACGATCCACGTTTCAAACGGAAAGCGCGGCGCGTATGGGGACAGAGTGACGAAATCACTGTTCTCGGCGACCACGCGGACGCCGCTGTCCAGCTCTTGGCGGACGACGTCGCAGTAGATGCAGCGTTCCTTGTAATCGAAATGCTGTTTGGCGCCATCCACCTGCTCGCGAATTTCCTTGGGCACGATGGGCAAGGCGATGAGCTGGGAGTGGGAATGCTCCAGCGACGCGCCGGCGGCGACGCCGTGATTTTTGAAGACCAGCACGTAGCGGAACCGGCTGTCCTTTTTGAGATCGAGCATCCGGTCGCGGAAGGCCCAGAGCACGTCCTCTATGCCCTTCTCCGACTGCATGGCCAGCGTGGTGTGATGCTCGGGCGTTTCGATGATGACCTCGTGCGCGCCGATGCCGCTCATCTTGTCGAAGATGCCGTCGCCTTGGCGAAGGAGCGGGCCTTCGATGCCCAACGCCGGGAACTTGTTGGGCACCACGCGCACGGACCAGCCGGGGGTGTTGGGGCCGCCGCCGTTCGAGCGATAGGCCAAAATCTCCGGCGGCGTTTTGCTCTCATTGCCGTAGCAGAACGGGCAGAAGCCTCCGCCCAGAGGAGCGGTGCTTTCATGAGAAAAATCAGTCGGACGTCGGGCGCGTTCGGTGGAAATGATCACCCAGCGACCGGTGATGGGATCTTTACGAAGCTCAGGCACGTGTGTGGGAACCGCTTCCTCGGTGATTGGCCAGCCGCTCTCGATTGTATCGCGCCAACCCCACCTTGCAGAGCGATCCGCCAGGTGGAACCAGTGCCAACAACTGGCCCCAGTTCCAGGCGGAGCGCGCCAGGGTATTGGTTCCCAACCCGGCCTAGGTGGGCGGGACGAATCGCGCCTGGCCGGCGTATTCCCGCCCACTTGGGCTCCGGTGCAAACTGCCGCCACCTCCGCGACGTTAGCGGGTTCTTACTTTTTGCCCGATGCGGCGGCCAAACAGGACTCCAAAATGTCCACCGCCACATCGGCATCGCCGCGGGAGCAAACCAAAGGTGGCATTAGGCGGATGCTGTTGGGGCCACAACCGAGAACCAAAAGGCCCTTCTCAAAGGCCGCCTGCACCAAACGGTCGCGCATGGCGGCGTCGCGGGTACGGAGCCGGCGATCGCTGACCAACTCGAAGGCCAGCATTAGCCCCAAGCCGCGCACCTGGCCCACCATGGGAAACCGCTCCGGCCAGGACTGCATTTTGCCCTTTAGGTAGGCGCCGACTTCGGCCGCATTGCGGATGAGGCTCGATTCCAGGAGCTGCAACGTGGCCTGCGCGGCGGCGAGGCAGACGGGATTGCCGCCGAAGGTGGAGGCGTGAGCGCCGGGCTTCCAATCCATGATGCCGGCCCGCGCCAGCGTCACGCCCAGCGGCATGCCGCTGGCCACGCCCTTGGCGCTGGTGAGGATGTCGGGCGCCACGCCGTGGTGCTCAATGGCCCACATCTTGCCGGTGCGGCCACAGCCGCTTTGCACTTCATCGGCGATCAGCAGAATGCCGTGCCGGTCGCAGATGCGGCGGATCTC
>DAHUYO010000008.1 GCA_027315185.1 Acidobacteriota bacterium | reverse complement strand
GCGAAGACCAGCATCGTGGTGATGTCGGCGGTCGGCGTTACCACCGCCGCCACGATGAAAATACCCAGCACGGCATAACGGAAATTCTTCAGCAGAAAACGGGCGTTCACAATGCCAAGCAGCGACAAAAAGAAGATCAGGGTAGGCAGCTCGAAAATCAAGCCCAGGCCGAGGATGACGGTGGCGAACAGGTTGAAATACTCGTCAATGGTGACCTGCGGCTGAAATTGATGGGCGTAGCCGATGAGGAAATTGAGCGCGATGGGAAAGGCGTAGAGGTAGGCGAAGGCGCCGCCGGCGATGAACAAAGCCGAGGTGCAGAGAACGAACGGCACTACATAGCGGCGTTCTTTTTTGTACAGCCCGGGCGAAATAAACAGCCAGACCTGATACAGCACCCACGGCGAGGCGAGAAAAAGGCCGACGACCAGCGCCAGTTTGATATACAGGTTGAAGGGCGTGATCGGGTTGAGATAGACGAGCTTTTGTCCCGCCAGACCGTGGGCGGCGAACGCCGCCTTGAGCGGCCGGGACATAAAGGCGTAGATCTGGTTGGCGTAGCCGAAACAAACGGTGAAGGCGACGATGACGCCACAGAGGGAGAGGAAAATCCGGCGGCGCAGCTCCTGGAGGTGCTCCAGGAACGACATGGTGCCGCCCAGTTGATCCTCGGACGGTGCGCGGCGGCGCGGGCGTTCGGTTTGCACTTCTTCCGGCATGGTTACTGTGCGGGGCGCGGCCGCCGCATCCGCCTCCTGCTAGGTGCGCCGCTCCGGCGCGGGCCAGGGGCGCTCGGGGGCGGGCACCGTGCCCGCCACGCCGGCGGAATCCGGCGGGCTGGATGCCGGGGAATGCGCCGCCACGTCCTGCGCCGGCCGACCCTCGTCGGCCGCCGAGGGTTCGCTCTCGGCGTCTACCTCCATGCCGGTTGCATCCGCGTCGTGCGCCTCGGCTTCCCACTCCGGCGCGGCGAAGTCTTCTTCCCCATAACCGCGGTAATCGTGCTCGTGCCAGTGCGCTGGTCCCTCACCCGTGGAAAATTCCCCCTCGGCGTCCTCACCGTCCGCGGCGCGCTCCGCCGCATCTTCTTCCCCGGTTCCTTCTTGTTCGGGATTCGCGGCGTCCGGGTCGGCAGCGGGCAGGCCGGCGGCAGGGTGGGATCTCAGCGTCGCTTGGGCTTTTTGGGCTTCATCCGCCAGATCGGCGTTGCGAATTTCCTCCTCGAGGGAAAAGCGGAACTCGTTGCTAGCGCGCCGCAACTCCGCCATCGCCTTGCCTACCGTGCGGGCGATCTCCGGCAGCTTGCGCGGGCCGAAGACCAGAAAGGCAAGGAAAAAGAAAAAGATAAGATCGGCGCCGAAATTCATGAGAACGGGGCGTGCGCCGGAAGGCGAGCGGCACGCCCGCTCTAGCGATCATAGAACAGATTGGACCCGCTTCGGGTAAGGCTACGCGCGCGGCGCGGCTCTGGCGCTCGACTCCGGAACCGGGGCTTCCCGGCCCGGGCTCGCCCGTTGCGGGCGGCGGCGAAGAACGCTTTTGGGCCCGGCGGCCGGCGCCGGCAGGGCAACCCTTCCCGGCGCGGCGCTGCTCTGACCGAAACGTCCCAGGAAGCCGCAGCCACGGTCGCGACCGCAGCGGCGGCGCGGGGAGCGTCATCGCCCGCGGGCCATGCGAGACGTTCGCGGCTTGGTTCCCCGCCCGCGGGCCGGGAGCGGGGGAATCTTCCGTGGTCCCTCTGCTATACTGCGCGTAAACCCAAAGTTTTAGGTCCGACCTCCCTGCTATTGCCAGCGCGACCGCATTCCCGGCATAGACGATGAGTAAAAATCGCAGCCTGCTTCTTATTCCCCTGGTACTGGTGGTCTGCGCGATCGTGGGCGGACTATACGGCCCTAAGGTCGCCGCCACCCAAGCGCAGTCCAGCGGCGGCCAACTGCAAAACGATCTGCGCGCATTTGCCCATGTCTATAGCGTGGTGCAGACGCATTTCGCCACGCCGGTCAATCCCAATACCGCCATCTTCGACGGCGCGGTTCCCGCCATGCTGCGCACCCTGGACCCGCACTCGAGCTTCTACGGGCCCAAAGCCTTCGCGCGCATGCAGGAGGACCAAAGCGGGCGGTATTACGGCGTCGGCATGTCCATCGTCCGCCAGGGCGACTCGGTCATGGTGCAAATGCCTTTCCCTGGAACGCCGGCGGATAAAGCAGGCTTGCGGCCCGGTGACATCATTTACGCCATCAATGGAAACTCCGCCATTGGGCTCAGCCTGGACAAGGTGGCGGACCTGCTCAAGGGACCGAAAGGCACCGCGGTGCATGTATCCATCATGCGGGCGGGACACGCCCACCCACTGCAGTTTACGCTGATTCGCGCCGAGGTAAACCACGGCAGCGTGGACGCGGAGTACATGGCGGCGCCGGGCATTCTGTACCTCCATCTCTCCGAGTTCATGGAGACCAGCAGCCAGGAAATCCGCGCCGCCATCCAAAAGGCGGGCGGCCCGCAGCACTTGCGGGGGATGATCTTGGACCTGCGGGACAACCCGGGCGGCTTGCTAACGCAAGCGGTGGGCGTGGCCAGCCAGTTTTTGGCCAAGGGCCAATTGATCGTAAGTCACCGCGGGCGCAGCTCGCCGGATGTGAAGCTCTACGCCCGGCGCGGCGCCGATGGCGCGCAGTTTCCGCTGGTGGTGCTGGTGAACAACTTTACCGCCAGCGCTTCGGAGATCGTCAGCGGGGCGATTCAGGACCACGACCGCGGCTTGATCGTGGGGCAAACGACCTTTGGCAAGGGCCTTGTGCAGACGGTGTTTCCCCTCAGCGATGGCACCGGTCTGGCGCTGACCACGGCGCATTACTACACGCCCAGCGGGCGGCTGATCCAGCGGCCCTACGCCGGGATGTCGTTGTACGACTACTACTACGCCCGGGACAATGTGAAGAACAACCCCAACCGGATCGAAAAGCACACCGACGATGGACGTATTGTGTACGGTGGCGGGGGGATTACTCCGGATGTGGTGCTGCCGAAGGTGCATCTCCAAGAGTTCTTCACCGAGGCGTTCGACGGCGCCAACGACTTCCAGAACAACGTGCTCGACCGCGGCGCTTTGCTGGATTTCGCTGACGATTTGTTGGCCAAGAACACCAAGTTGCCTCGCAACTGGGAGCCGCCGCCGGGCACGGTGGCGGCGTTTGGCCGGTTCCTACAAAAGGAACACATTCCCTTTACGCCCGAGGAATTGAAGGCCAACGCCGAATGGGTGCGGCTGGAGCTGCGCTCCAAGGTGATTACCAGCCTTTACGGCCAAAACGCGGGCATGGAAGTGCTGCTCAACCACGACCCCGAGGTGCAGGAGGCGATTAAGCTGATGCCCCGGGCCGAGGCGCTGGAGCAGCGCGCGCATCGCATGCTGTTGGCGCGACAGCGCGCGGGTGAGCCCTGGCGGCAGTAGCGGAACCGGCGGAGTTCACGCCACCCAAGCCGGGATACGCGCCTGCAACGATCCGAACGGGAGCATTCAAAGGATTGCCGCGGGCCCCAGCCCCGCCTGCGGCGGGGCGTCCCGCTTTGATCGGCGCGGCGCGGGGCACCGCTTACGGGCAAAAAGGCGCGGCCCCCGCGAAAGGACATTTTCGCGAAATTTGGCGCAACAGCCGTTTGTCGTTCGTAATCGCTCGCTGACAATTTGTCATCTCCCCGATCTCCTCATCGATCTCCGCCGGGCCGGCGGGGACGGTTGGGCCCCGGGTTCAATGCGCCGCAGGCGCGAGCGCATGGTGGTAAGCCATCCCGCCCAGTTGACGCAGGACTGATCGCGCGAGGCGGCGCTGGAACGGAAGCGGGGCATGCAAATCGCCGCGGATGAGGGAGCGAAATTGCCGCAAGCCAAACGCGCCGGCGACTTGTCCGCCCTCCAACTGGGTCAGCAAATACGGGTCATGCAGCGCCTCCCGGACGGAGCGGATGAGTGCGGGACGCAGTGCCTCGGGCCAGACTGCCTGTAGGCGGGGAAGACTTCCCAGGGCGGCAAGGCGAATCGGCTCGGGCCGCCCGGGCGCCGCGGCAGCCAAGAGCACCCCCGCGGCGCGGGGATTGCCGGTCGCGGCCAAGCCCGCCAACACAGATGGCATCACATGCACCGCGAGCGGCTGGGCGGCCTCGGCGCGCAAGCAGGCGAAGGCCCGGCCGCCACCGGACGACCCGATCGCCCGCGCCGCCGCTGCCTCGACCCGCTCACTGGAATCATGGCGCAGAGCGTGGCGCAGGGCGCGGAAGACCGTCGGGCGGCGCGCGGATGCGGCCAGCGAGGCGACGGCGGCAGCCCGCACGCGACTGTCGGACTGCCGCAAAGCGGCGAGCAACGCGCGCCGGGCCGTTGCGAGGCGGGTTCGACCGAGACCGGCTGCCGCGGCGGCCCGGACGGCATAAAAGGAATCGGTGCGGAGTACGCGCACGAGGGCGCGGACCACCCGGTTGGTACGCCCTTGCGCCCGCGGGAGGCGGCCGAGCTGCCGGACCGCCCAAAGGCGGCTCATCATCGCCGGATCGCGCTCGGCAGCGGCGATGAGCGCGGCAACCGTAGGGTGAAATTGCAAGCGCTTGTCAATGAAGTCGTGCGGATCGAAATCCACCCATTGCGGCTGGAAGTTGAGACGCACATGGAATACCTCGGAGCGCCGGTCATCCCACACCTGGACCACTCGCCGCCAGCGGCCTCCATAGAAAGCGAGTTGGATGGGCATGACGAACACCGGAGGCGCGGCGTTCGCGGGCTGCACCTGGCGGATCGCCACGCGTTCCACGCGGCGGGCGGAATCGTAGCGCGTGGAGACGCGATACGCCGGCACGCCCCGCTGATATACCCACTGGTGAAAAAACCATCCGAGGCGCCGGCCGGTTGCGGCTTCGACGGCATGAACCAGGGCCGGGGTGCCAACCGCGCGGGCGCGATGGGTAAGCAGATAAGCGCGCAGGGCACGGAATAGCGGCTCGCGCTGCGAAGCGGGCTGCTGGATGGCACGGGGCCCGTCCACGACATAACGAAGCATGTCCAGCACCGCGGCGCCCTTCTGGTGGGTGATGGCGTCGAACATGTCCAAGGGATCGCGAAAACGCCGGAACACCAACGGACGCGGCGTCGTTCGTTCCTCCCGCTGGGCGGCTCTTTGGTCGCGGTAGATTTCGAGCCGGTAGGCGTCAAAACCCGAGTGGTATTGGGTGTAGAGGGCTTGCAGGTAGGTGGCGAAGCCTTCGTTGAGCCAGATATCCGCCCAATCGCGGCCCTGGACGTAGTCGCCAAACCACTGCTGGCCGAGTTCGTGGGCCACCAGCGCAGTGCTGGGAAAATCGAGATCGGCACGGGTCCCATGCAAGGTCGCATCAGTCAGCGTGGTGGCGCTGACGTTTTCCTGGCCACCAAAGATGAAATTGTGGACGGTGGTTTGAGCGTATTTCTCGTAGGGATAGGGCACGCCGGTGGCCCGGGAGAAAAAGCCAATCATGTCCGGAGTGAGGTGAAAGGAGCGATGGGCGGTGGCGGCGGAAACGCCGCGGGGAACATAATCGTCCACCGCGAGCCGACGGTCCGGCTCCACGACGCGGCGCCAAGGCCCAACGGCAATGGAGATGAGGTACGAGCTGTGCGGAACGGACTCCTTCCAGTCATAGGTCGTCAGGCCCGCTTCGTGGGTGACGCGGACCAATCGGCCGTTGGAAACCACGATTTCTCCCGCGGGCACGGTCGTGATGGTCTCGCTCGCCGACATGTCGTTGGGATAATCCCAGCAGGGAAACCAAAAATGATTCAACTCCGGCTCGCCCTGGGAGTAGACCTCGCGCGGCCAGTGGGGATAGTGGCGTGTGGGGTTGACGAAGAATAATCCGGTGCGGGGAAAGCCGTGGTAGAGGATGCGGACCGTGATGGGAACGCCAGCCGGGTAGGAGCGCTTTAGGGTGATCCACAAGCGGGAGTGGCGGAGGAAATGGCCCAGGCGGCGGGAGGGCGCGCCAGCGGTCACCAGGCGGACGCGGGTGATCGTCAGTCCCGTGGAATCCAGATAAAAGCGGCGAAAGCCGGAATGCAGGGGCTGGAGGGTGATGATTTCGTTGCCAAAGACCTCACCTTTGGATTGATCAAAGTGGAGCGCAAGCACGTACTTGACGACGTGATAGGTGCGGTGAGGCGGGCGGTCCGCTGCGTCCACGGCGGACGCCGCGTGCAGGCGTGCGCCGCGAGACGCTGCACGCGAGGGCTGCCGCGGAACCGGCGCCGCGGCGAGAACGACGGCCAGGGCGGCCTGAGAGACTAACGCGGCGAGGGCGAGCGCCGGCATTCGCGCGCAAACACGTCGGCGGCGTGAAGCCACCGGCGCGGCGCGTTGCGCAGGCCGAACGGAGGCG
Organism: Acidobacteriota bacterium; assembly: GCA_027315185.1. Taxonomy (GTDB): domain Bacteria; phylum Acidobacteriota; class Terriglobia; order Terriglobales; family SCQP01; genus JAKAUF01. The sequence goes on along the minus strand of DAHUYO010000008.1, from coordinate 60,931 downwards.
GTGCGTCCCTTGTGGCGGCATCCGCGGCGCCGCACGAAGGCGTGGTTGGCGACAAAACGAATTGACCCCATCACTTGGCTCGCTGCGGCCAAGCGCCTCAGCCTTAGCAGTGTTCCCGGCGAGCGCCGCAGCAGCTTTACGCTACCATCTGCGCCGACGGCGCCAACGCCAAAAACGGCGGCGCCGTTCCGAATGCGGTCGTTTTGCCACCCAGGGAAGCAGCAACAGTGCAACCAGCACGCCTGCCGCCAGGGGCAGCTTGTCGAGACCGTGCATGGTAGTTTCTTTCATTACAACCTAGCTGCGACAGTGTGCACTGCAACACACAATCACTACAATGGTGGAGTGACAAATATCAATAATCGAACCGCCCACAGGGGCGAATGATCATGGGCCGACGGCGGCATTCCGCGGCGGCGTTTTCTGAGGGCGCGGACGGCCTGGTCCTCACCGGCTAGACTGCAGACCAGAGCCCCGCGCTCCTAGGGCCGGCGGCACGCCCCCAGGTTCGGCAGCGCATCCCCAGGGCCGGTGGCGCATCCCCGGGTGGACCCACGTCCGGCTCCGTTCCGCCGGCGCTGCGCTGGTCTCTTGGCCCGCGTCCGCTCCCGCGGCGGAATCGCGGGCTGCCGCCACCCGCGCGGATCGTGCGCGCCGACTTTGCCCCACGTGCAAACGGTGCGACCCTCGCGAATCGGGGGCGCGGGTTCCGTTCCGGGCTCTTCCAAGCTGCCGCGAGCGGCTACACGGCTAAGATTTTGCCGGCGCCCAAAGCATCACGACGGTGATGGGGATCTGGTTATTGATGGGCATGAACAACAGTTGCGGCGGCTTGATCTTGAATTCCCGCACTGTCGCCGGAATGGTGCCGGCAAGGCGGATGTCGCCATTCTGCTGGCGGAGAGCGAAGGTGAGATGGGGGAACGTCACCTTCTGGCCGGCAAAATGCACCACCAGGGTGGCCTGGATCTGGCTTGCCGTCAGATCGGCTTGCGGCACGGTGGTGCGCACGGTGATCAGCGGGTACAGCGCGGCATGCACCACCTGCTGCATATGAATGTCGCGAGCGCTGTCGCCAGTAGAAAAGGTGTTGACCTGATCGGCGATGAGAAAGCGGCACACCCCATCGGCGCAGACGCCCATGCCGCGGGCCGCATGGCTGACGCCGTTTACCTTATGAAGCGGATGGGTGACGTGATAGGTAAGCGCCGAGCTTTGCAGCACCCAATGGCTGGCCACGGGCTTGGCGGCGGCGCCGAGCAGCGCGGGAAGTGCAAAGGCTGCCGCGGTGGCGGCGGATGTCCTGGCGAGGGATCGAAACATAAGAAAAGAACTCCAGCGCGGGCGGTGGGTTAAAGGTGAAACGGCAGATGGATCGGCCAGGAGACAGCGACGATGGAGGTTGCGAAGGCCAGGAAGGTGACGGTGGCGACCAGCCCGTGGAGCTTGGCGATGCCATGCGGGCGCTGGCCCAACTGTTCCTGATGGTAGGCCATGTAGCCCAGGATGGGCGTGAGGATCATGCCGGGAAAATGAATCCAAGCCAGAATTTCGTGCAGCTTGACCGCGCCGGTGGGTTTGGTGCCGGGAATCTTCGGCGCTTCCAGGGCCATATAGGCGGTGGTGAAATAGAGCGCCGTGGTGGCCGTGCCGAGTGCGACGTGGATATTGCGCCCGGTGGGCGTGCCGTGCGGGCCGGCGCTGTGGCCCAGGAAAAACGTAGCGAACATGGCGCCCCCGGTGATCAGACCCAGGCGCTGATGCCAGCGCAACATCCATTGCCGGCGGTTGAGGCGTTGCTGAGCCTTGACATTGGCCTGGGTCATCTGCGGAGTGATGCCAAGCTGCTGCAAGGTCGGCTGGGGCGGACCGGCGGACTGCTGCTTCTTCTGCGCCTTCTGCTGTTGCTGCGCCGGAACCATGCCAATCCGGGCGAGATCGTCGGCGGTGATCAGGCGGGCGTGGTGGGATGCGCCGGGCGCCGCCGCGGCGTGCGCAGCCGCGGCGGGAGCCAGGGAATCCGGAGCGGAGGAGGCGGCTGTTGCCGTTGCCGCCGGTGGCAAGGCCGCCGCTAGCGTCGGGGCCGGACTCGGAAGCGGTGATGCAGCGGGCGTGAAGCCCGGCACCGGGCGCGGCAGCGTACCCATGGCCGCAATTCCGGACGGTATGGTCTGCGCGGCGGCGCCGCCGGCCGCCAGCACGACGAGAACCAGGCCCGCGGCGAAACGCCGCGAAAGATTCGCGCTGCGGCGCAGCGGCACGCGGCCTGGCACGTTACTCGTTGTCATGCGGGCTCCTGTGTTTTGGCCCGAATTGTACCATTCCAGCTCCGACCGACTTTGTTCGCAAACTGCGGTTTGCGCACGCGCGCAAATCCAGGGCGGCCATGCGCTGCCAACGCGTTTCCGCCACCCGGTGCTCGACGGCCTGCCGACTTCGGGCCAGCGACGGCGCCGCGTGAGCAGAAATAATGATGCCCTCGCAGGCCGCAACGCCACGGAAAACTCGGGGGCTACACGCTGCGCATGGGACATATTCCATTCATTGACGGGCACGGGACGCTCGGAACTCCGTGCATCGCTCGACGGTGGCCCGAATGGTTGGCCAGATCTCTTCAATCGCTGCTTCATGCCGCCTCCATTTGTCCGGATGGGGTGCAGCCAGGACGCTGGATGACAAGGGCAGCGCGCCCGCTGCCAGCAAGCGCAGCGCACCGCCGAGGTCCAAAGCGGCGAAACGCGCAATCGCCTCCAGCGCCGGACCGGGACGGGACGCCAAATCGTCATGGTCCAGGCAGTGCCAATCCCTGGGATCCAAGGCGGCGAGTCCACGAATGATGGCATCGTTCGCAGTGCGCCATTGCGCCCCGGCAATGGCGGGGATCGGTTGATTCACCAACTCCGGCCAATCGGGTGGAATTAAGAAACACCACGGACGGCCCCCTAGCCGGTATCTCACGAAACGGCCGCCAGCCCGCCACCCTTCGATGAGGCTAGCAATGTTGGCGTGGGGCTCACGGTACAGATAAACGAATTTGGCGAGGGGAAAGATCGCCTTGAGAAAAGGAAGCGCAGGGCATTCTTGGGGTTTTTTCCAGCAAGCGCAACGGCGCCGGTGGCGCGCCGGCGGTCGCTCCCATCAGGAGCCGGCCGCGGTGATCGCGCAGCACGCTGGTGAAAGCGGCGCGCACCGTGCGCCGCACTGGTTCACCGGCGTCGCCGGCGTCCAAGGTATTTCCCCTCGGTCCAAGCACGGACCGGCCGTGCTCCAAAATCTCATGGCTTTCGCCGCCGACAGTCCAGAGCTGGGGGCTCTGGCCAAGCATTGCGAACAATAACGTGCTGCCCGTGCGGGGGGCGGAGACAATGAAGACCGGCTGGCGGAGCAAACGGGCGTCCGGCGCCGCACAACAGCGGACCGCGGCGCCGCTGCCGGCGGCGTGCGCGATTCGTCTCGCTTCTTGGACGGACGGCGACCGCGGCATTAGGAAGGAGCGATTGTCGGCATGGCCGTGCCGCAGCGGCATGGAGGCGATCGCTCCATGCGTCCACCGCCAGTTTCGGCACCGCCAACTCAGGCGGCTGCCGGGTGCAAACAGGAGGTGCGCGACGCCTAAGGGTTCCGTGTCCGTTCCTCTTCGGGCGCGGAGCCTCGGCGCCCATTTCTCATTGGCGGCTCCGGAGGGAAAGGTTCCCGAACGTTGACCGAAAAGCAGCGGCTCAGCAGCGCGGGTTTTGGGGCTGCCCACGTTCCGAGCCAAAACTGGGCCTGCCGCCCATGAGCAACGGCTCTCAGCGCATCAGTGTTGTTGGTATGATGATTCGTTTCATGAACCGCGCCGCGGCCGGCCCCAGCCGAGGGCCGGGCGGCGCCGAACCTGGAGGACGGACCATGGCGACCAATGGACCCGGTGACAAGGCAGACGGGAAGCTTGCATTCACTCCACCCCCGATCGTGCCTCCTGATGAATGGGAGGCGGCGCGGCAACAACTGCTGGCACAGGAAAAGGCGCTGACTCATGCCCGCGACGCGCTGGCGGCGACGCGGCGGCGGATGCCCTGGATGCGGATCGAAAAGTCCTACGCCTTCGAGGGCCCGGCGGGGCGGATGAGCCTGCTCGACCTGTTCGCGGGCCGGCAGCAACTGATTCTGTACCGCGCGTTCTTCGAGCCGGGAGTCTTTGGCTGGCCCGACCATGCCTGCCGCGGCTGCTCGCTCGGCGCCGATCAGGTCGGGCATCTGGCCCATCTCAACGCCCGCAACACGACGCTCGCCTATGCCTCGCGGGCACCGCAGGCGGATATCGCGCGATTGAAGGCCCGCATGGGCTGGGCCATGCCTTGGTATACGATCACCGACAGCTTCGATGTGGACTTCGGCGTGGATCAATGGCACGGTCACAACGCGTTCATCCGCGACGGCGCAACCGTCTATCGCACCTATTTCGTCAATAATCGCGGTGACGAGGCGATGGGCAGCGTTTGGAGCTTCCTCGACCTGACAGCGCTGGGACGGCAGGAGGCATGGGAAGACTCGCCCGCGGAATACCCTCAGACGCCGCCTTACCGCTGGTGGAACTGGCACGACAACTATGGCGCCGAGCGGGAGCCGCACCCGAAATGGATGGATATCCTCACTGATCCCACGGGCGCGGCGGCGCGGCGCCGGGAGGGAGAAGGCAGGGCGGGCCCAACCGGAACCGCGGCCGCCGCACAGCCGGGAGCGGTGCAGCGCAGGCGGTAAAAATCCCCTCCCGGAGTGGAAATGGGACGCTGACCGAGCGGCCAGCCAAACGCTAAGTACTGGACTGATAAAAACCTTAGGGATGGCTGCAAAATTGCTTGGACCCCTGCATGGCACTACGGTGGCGGCAAGCCAGCCTTCCTATCCGCACCTTTCGCGTGGCGGCGTTGGCGCTAATGGGAATGCTGGCGACGGGCGCGGCATGGGGGCAAGCGGCGGGCGGGGGATCTCCGCGCGTCGCCGTATGGGAAAACCTTCAGGCGGCGACAAGCACCGAGGGGCAGACCTATCTGTCCGACACCTCGGTGGCGCTGGCGCTGTCGCAGCGGGTGACGCTGTCGGCCGGTCTGCCGATTTATGACGTTCCTGGCGGCGCGGGACTGGGCGACATCTATGCCCGGCTGAACGTCGCGCGGCCAATGCCGTGGGCAACGCTGGGATTGCAGTTCACCGCGACCGCGCCGACTGGAAACACCAGCCTAGGGCTGAGCACGGGGCGATTCACCGGGGACTTCACCGGGCGGCTCAGCCGCTGGCTGGGGCCCTTGCATCCCTTCGTGGCCGCGGGCATCGCCAACTCCGTGCCGGACACGTTGTATTACCTGCGGCAGTACACCTCGCTGGGGCTGGTGGGACATGTCGAGGCGGGAGCCGGACTGTGGCTGACGCCGACGGTGTCGGTGGGAGCGTCCGGCTACGACATTCTGCCTTCCGGGCAGCAGAAGATTTTCAGCCATGGCCAGAACGGCGCCACGGCCGGCAAAGGGCCGGCCTTTCTGCGCGCGGGAGAAACCGTCGGCGGCGCCGACTTGGCGCGCGACGACGGCGTCAACGCCTGGGCGGCTTGGCGGCCGCAGCAGGGCCTGGCGCTGGAGCTCAGTTATAGCCACAGCGCGCGTTACGCGCTGAACACCGTGGCGATCTCGCTGGGGTACAACCTGGCAAACCTGTTTGGATCGAGCCACTAGCACTTTCAAGGGCGATCCAATGGTCGGAGACGACCGGGGAGGGCAGCGTATGAAGCAATGGAAGACGCCGATGCTGGCCGCGGCACTGACCGCGGGGTTATTTCTAATTGGAGTGCCGCTGTGGGGGCAAAACGCGCACGCGGCGGCAGGGCAGACGCATGGCATGGGTGAAGGCCATGGCATGGCGGACAGCCACGGCATGCACATGGGCGGGCACCGGGACATGGCGCCGCAGGGGCATCCGCTGTTTGGCGGTCACCGCATGACGGTGAGTGAGCAGCTCCAGCGCAACACGCACCTCAGCGCCGGATTGGCCAAGCTGCTGCCCGCCGGGACCAATCTGCAAACCGCCTCGGCGGGGTTCAAAAACCTGGGGCAATTCGTGGCCGCGGTGCACGTGGCGCACAACCTGGGGATTCCCTTCGACCAACTGAAAGACACCATGATCGGGCCGCCGAAGAAGAACCTGGGGCAGGCGATCCATCAACTGCGGCCGGCGGCAAACAGCAAGGCGCAGGTGCAGGATGCGCAGCGGCAGGCGAAGCAGGACCTGGAGCGGTCGCATTAGCGGGGGGGACAGCAACGAAGGGGCGGCCGCCCAACCGGTGGCCGCCCCTTCGTGCGTTTGGGGACGCGGCGGCGCGCCCGCGCGAGGCGGCTCAGCCACGGACGCGCGGGCATTTCCGCGGCTTTTCAGCGCCCGCTTTGTCCCCCCCGGGGCAAAAGGCGCGACCCCGCGATCGGAACGAGGCAGTCGGCAGACCAACGGCCTGGCGCCAGGGTCAGTACGCGCGGCGGCGAGTGCTGGAGGCTCTGCCGCAAGTCAACGCCGTCAATGGCCGTGTGCCGACGCTAGGCGGGTCGTAATCAGCCGGTAGCGGTAGATCCGCGGTTTTCCGTTCGGTTTGCGGCCATCCCGCAGCCAAAGCCAATCACGGTCCACCCTTACCGAATAGGAGGCTCCGACCACTAGCGCAGGGCCCGAACAGGAGCTGGTCATACCCCCGACGAAACCGTGCGGAGAACAACGGACGGTGTATCGCCGCCGGAGAGCCGGCACCGCTATCGTGGCGAAGCCGAAACGGCCGTAGTTGGGCTTGCCGCCGTACACGCCGTTGACCGCGTACCTTCGCGAGACGCCGAGGATGGTTCCGGCGTAGGACGCTAGCGGACCGGCCAGCGCGGTCGCGGACGGCGCGAGGTACTTCCGTTCGACCCAGCCCGTGGCCACGCCCGGAAGACGGACCCGCACCCACGCGCGCCGGACGGCGGCGCCGGGGCGGTTGGCGCCTGCGCCGACTCCCGCCGCACTATCCGCTCCCGAACTGGCCGCCGCCGAACCCGAGTGCATGATCGCAACCCCGACACCGCACGGCGCCGCAGCCAGCAGGTCATCGCCTTTGGGATGGGCCAGGAGCGCCACGGTGGCGACGGCGGAGGGACAAACGATGCGCGCGGATCGGGATGCGGCGCGGCTCGCGGCGGGCGCCGCTCCCGGCGCCGTGGACGGAGCCTTCGCGCAGGCCGCGACGGCGAGGGCGACCGCGGCGGCGGCGATGCGTTTCCTCCTCATCAAGCGCTAGCTTATACGGAATTGCCCGCCGGAGACGCCTATCTACTGGCGTTGGCTGCAACGCATGAGGCGGGTCTGGTGCCCTTTGACCTGCGGCTGGACCATCTGGCCTGCGGCCGGCTGCGCGTTCGGGTCATTGTTGGCGCGGGCCCCAGCCGCGCCTGCGGCGGGGCGTCCCGCATTCCTCGAGGCGGGGGCCGAGCCCCGTTTGCGCGTCGCCGGCGACCGCACCGATTCCTTTCCCGGAGGCGGGCCGAAGCCTTCTGCTGTGTGCCAGGGACGCGCGGGGATTTTCGCGGCTTTTCCGCGCCCGCTTTGTCCCCCCGGGGCAAAAGGCGCGGCCCCCGCAAGGGGCCGCGCGCCAGGGCGCTGGCGCGCCTGGAACAAGGCATTGTCTCTGCAACGATCACCTGAACCGAATTGGGAATCGCAACGATTTATGCTGCTGGGCCGGGGCCAAAGGGGGAGCACAGAAGGCACACTGGCTTCATAGCCGCTATCAGGTTGAGATAGCCCAAAGGCCACTCCGCACAGCAACGCAGGGAGCAGGAAGTTGATGGCGACGTTAAAATCCTCCGCGGTTTTCTGGGATGAAAAGGCGCGGGAAAACGCGCAATGGTACATCTCCACCTACGGCCCCTACGCCGGGCGAAGCGAAAGCGACTTTTGGGCCTCCGGCGAACGCATCTGGTCCGACCTAAAAAGACAAATTGGCTATCGCCCCGCGCGGCGGGATGTGGTGGTGGAAGTCGGCTGCGGCATCGGGCGGCTGACGCGGGCCATCGCGACGGAGGTCCAGACGGTCCATGCCTTCGACATTTCCCCGGAGATGATTCGGCGCGCGCGGCGGAACGGGCCGGCTAACGCAAAATTTCACGTCACTCGCGGCGATCGGCTGGAGCCGATGTCCGAAGGCAGCGCCGATCTGGTGCTGGCGTACTGCGTCTTCCAGCATCTGCCCAACCACGCGGTCCTGGGAGCGTATCTGCGGGAAATGGCCCGCGTGGCGCGGGCCGGGGCCCTGCTCGCCTTCACCACGGCGCCACGCAGTTGGCGGGCCTGGCTGCTGCCGGCGGCGCGCCTGAAGGCGGCAGTCGCCAGCCCGCTGCGGGACCGAGGCCCGCGCGGCCTGCACCGCAAGGAATGGGTCGGGATTCGGCCCGCGCGGCGGCAGGTGCAGGCCCTCTGCCCCATCCCGCTAGCGCAGGCGCGCTTAGATGGCGACCGCTGGCTGTTTTGGGGTCGGGCGCCAGGCGCCGCGCCAACGGCCGCCTAGCCGGCGCACCCTGCGGGAACGCCGCCGAGGCGGCGTTAGCGAATATCCGGGGCGTCGCCTCGATGGCGGGGCGGCCGCGCCTGCCACCGCCCGGCCTGCCGGGAGAGCGGGCGTTCCGCGGCGCTCACCCGCCTAGCGGTAGGGAACGCCCTGCGCCTGGTGTTGGAGCGAATGCACCGGTACCGCCTTCCAAGTCATGCGGGTGAACTCCACCGGCTCCGACCGCCCCTGAGTGGTCCACGTCCCGGCGATGGATTTCCCGTCGGCGGCAACGATGCCCGAGTAAAAGGAGTTCATGGAGGCGACGGAGAAGGTCAGCCGCGAACCGTGCAGCGCGATCGCCGTCACCGGAATTCGGGCGCTGTGTTCGGGATCGAGATTATTGAGCCGCGCCTTCAGCGCGCCGGCAGCATCGCGGCGGATGTGCAACACCAGCCGGACCTGCATCTTCCCGACCTGCACCGTTCCCTGCCAATTGCCGGTGATGGACCGCGCGCTGGCCGGAACCGCCGCGGCGGCCAGCGATGCCGCCAACGCGGGCGCCAGTATCAAAGCATTGCGCATTGTGGGTCTCCTCTCCTTTTGGCGGACGTGGCGGATCGGCGAACGTTAGCAAGCCCGCCGAGCAAAGAACATACGCGCGGCGACCGCAGGAGTCCGCCTTCCGCCCCGCCGGCCCTCGTGAGCCCTCCTGGACGCGCCCGAAAGGGGTTCCGTTTCGTCCGGCGCCGCATGGAGCCGGCGCAGCAGCGGACCTTCGGGCCCGCGCCGAGGTTGGCAGCCTCGGCCACCGGTTGTCCTTCCGGGCGGAATGCGTGCACGACTTGCTCGGCCACTCCGGGGCCCGGATCAGCCGCCGCGTTTCGGACGGCCCGCGGATGGCAGGCTCTGCCCGGTCCCGCCGCCCGGAGGGCGACGGAACGCAGGGCAGGAACCCTACCCCACGAGTGGGCGGACTGCGGGCCGGCGGCGCGCACCGCCAGGGGCGCATGCCCATGGGCCGATGACAGCCTTCCCCTGCGGCGCTTTCTGGGGGCGCGGACGGCCTCGTCCGCACCCAATGCGGGCCAGCGGCCCGCGCCTCCAGGGCTGGCGGCGCGATGGGGGATCGGGGAGCAGGCGGAAACGGGGGCCGCACCCGCCGCCCGGAGAGCGAAAGAACGCAGGGCAGGAGCCCTACCCACGGGCGCGGCGACGGAATGCAGGGCAGGAACCCTACCCACAAGCGGCGGCCGTCCTTGGGACTACGCGTTGGCCTCAGAGCAACCGGGGTCCGGGGCCGGCCGCGTTTGGGCTCCCACCGGAATATGAGGGTGGTACATTGAGGCGCAGCGAATATGAGCGGCAGGACATTCATCGGCGCGCGCGGCGGCTTCGGCGGCGGGAACTGGCTGCAAGCCCTGCGGCGCCTGGCACGAGCGCGGGGATTTTCCGCCGCGGCGATCCTGACCTTGGCGCTGGGCATCGGCGCGGCGACGGCCATTTTCAGCGCCGTCTACGCCGTGCTGCTGCGGCCGCTTCCCTTCCCCCGCCCGGGACAACTGGCGGCGGTGGAATCGCGCACGCCCTTTTTCAGTTCCGGCGTCACATGGAGCAGCGACCGCGACTTCCTCGCTTGGAGGCGCCGGCGCACCGCGTTTCTCTCGCTGGCCGGATATCAGGACCAATCCGCGGCGTTTTCCCGCCCGGGTGGGCCGGGCTATGCCCAGGAGCTGAATGGCGCGAATATCACCGCCGGCTTTTTCCGCACGCTGGGCGTCGGTCCCGCGCTGGGGCGCGGTTTCACGCCCGCGGAACATGAAGGCGGCGCGGCGCCCGTGGTGCTGATCAGCCACCGCCTAGCGCGGAGGCTAGGCTGGCCAAATCCGTTGGGACATATGATTCGCCTGGATGGCGTGGCACGGCGCATCGTGGGGGTCCTGCCGCCGGGCTTCGATTTTCCCGGCATGGAAGCCGGGCTCGGCGGACCGCAGCGGGACGACTATTGGCTGCCCTATCGGTTCCATACGGGCAATGCATCCTATTGGTGGCAGCTGGGCGTGGTGGGACGTCTGCGGCCGGGCGCCACCCCGGCGCAGGCGGAGGCGCAACTGCGGGCCATCGCCCGCGCCACAGACCGGGGCACGAAGCACCAGGCCAATGCTTTCCCGTTCGCCTTCTCGCCGCCGCTGGTGATCCCGCTGCGCCGCGAAGTGCTGGGCGCGGCGGGCAATCCGCTCTGGCTGTTGCTGGCGGCGTCGGGCCTGCTGCTGCTGATCGCCTGCGCCAACGTGGCCAATCTGTTCCTGGCCCGCGCCGTGAATCGGGAGCGGGAATTCGCCATCGCCGCCGCCCTTGGCGCGGGCCGGCGGCGCATCGCCGGGCAGATCGTGACCGAGGGCGTCACGCTGGCGCTGGCCGGCGGGGCGGGCGGCGTGGCGCTGGCGTGGCTCGCGCTAACGGCGCTGAAAGCCGCCGTTCCGGCCGGCATTCCCCGCATCGCGCACGCGGGCGTCAACCTTTGGGTGCTGGGCTTCGCCTGCGGCATGGCCCTGGCCACGGGCGTGCTAGCCAGCCTGGCGCCGGTCTGGTCGCTGCGCCGCGCGGATTTGATCCAGGCGCTGAAAACCGGGCCGCGCGAAGGGGGCGACCGCCGCGGGCGGCGGCTGCGGCAAACCCTGGTCGTGGCGGAGATCGCCCTGGCGCTGCTGCTGGCGGTGGGCAGCGGGCTGCTGTTCCGCAGCTTGCTGGCGCTGAACGGCGTCAACCCCGGCTACGCGGTGCGTCACATAGCGGTCATCCAGCCCAGCCCGCCGGCGACGTATTCCCCGCCGCAGGTCCGTGCCTACGATCAGCGCCTGCTGCGCACGGTGCGCGCCGAACCCGGCGTGGCGTCGGCGGCACTGACGCAGGTGCCGCCGATGACCGGTTCGTTCTCCATCTCCACCATATCCTTGCCCGGCCGCAAAGCCGGCCGCCAGCCACCCACCAGCGACAGCATCGGCGTCGGCCCGGGCTTTTTCGCCACCATGCGCATCCCCATCCTGCGCGGCCGCCGGTTCACCGCGGCGGATTCCGCGCCCAAGGCCCGGCCCGTGGCGATGATTGACACGGTGATGGCGCGGGAGTTTTGGCCGGGAAAAGATCCGATCGGGCAGCGGTTCAATGCCTACACCGTCATCGGCGTAGTGCCGCATATCCAGATCGCAAGCCTGGGCGGCCATTTTGGCGCCGAGTTCTACCTACCGGCGACCAAGGTCGGGCAACAGGGCGGCGACGCGATCGTGGCGCGCACGGCGGCTTCCGCCGCGGCACTGGGCCCGGAGCTGTTGGCGGCCGCTCGCCGTGCCGATCCCGCCGTCCCGGTCACCCTCCATACGCTGCGCCTGCTGATGCACCGCAGCGAGGCGGCGCCACGCTTCCGCGCCGTCCTGCTCGGCCTGTTCGCCGGCCTGGCGCTGGCGTTGGCGGCCATCGGCATCTATGGCGTCATGGCCTACGCGGTGGAACGGCGGCGGCGGGAGATGGGCGTGCGCGCGGCCCTGGGCGCAGAGCGCGGGCGGCTGCTAGGGATGGTGCTGGGCGAGGCTCTGCGGCTGGCCGCCGCCGGCGTGGCCGCCGGAGGTATCGCCGCCTGGCTGCTGGCGCGCACGCTCCAGGGATTTTTGTTCCGCACCCCGGCCACCGACCCGGTCAGCTTCGCCGCCGCTGTCGCCGTTCTGGCCGGCGCCGCCCTGGCCGGGGCGCTCGTGCCCGCTTTCCGCGCCGCCCGCCTGGATCCCGCCGAGGCATTGCGCGCGGAATAGCGCAAGCTTACGCAGCCGGGCAATTGGGGCGGGATCGCCCATGCCGCAGCGGGCCGGCGGCGAGAAGCCCGATCGCGGCACAATGATGGGCGCGGGCCCCAACCCACCGCAGGCGAGGCGTCCCGCTTACGAGCAAAGCTGGGCTGGAGGCGGGTGCGGCCTCGTCCGCCTGCGAATGCGGACCAGCGGCCCGCGCCCCCAGGCAGCCGCGGCGAAGACCGAGGGCTTCCGCTGAACGTGAACGGCATACCTTGGGCCGCGGACGGCCTCATCCGCACGAGCGCCCCGGCCGCACAACTAGACGCGGGCCAGCGGCCGCAGGAACTGGGCGACCGCATCCGCCAGACGCTTGGGCTGGTCATAGGGGATCCCATGACCTGTTTCCGCAATCCGCCCGGTCTGAACGCGCGGGTTCAGCCGAAATAGTTCACCGGCGGTTTTTTCCGAAACCACGCCGCCGGCGTCCGCAAGCACCAACAATATCGGGGCGCGAATCACGCCGACCGTTTGGCGATAATCAGGGGCGGGCGGCTTGAGAACCTCGAACGCGCTTGTTCGCGTCTGAAGTTTTGCCGCGCACTGGAGCGCGAGGATCTCCGCCGAACGCCGCGGATGGCGCCGGCGCGCCTCGGCCACCAACTCCCCTTCGCTCCGATCCAGCTGCCGGCGGTGCTCCCCGGCGGCGTTGCTCTCCCAGACCTCGCGCTGCCGCCGCGGGGTCAAAAACGTCGGGTCAGCCAGCACGACGCCGCGCACCGCCGCGTCCATCATCGCCGCCACCAGCGCTGCGGTCATCCCGCCCATGGAATGCCCCAGCAGAAACGGCTGGTCCAGGCCGAGCGCGGCGATGAGGGCTATGACGTCGGCGGCGTGATCCTCATACCGATATCCCCGTGCCGGTGCGCTGGACCGGCCGTGTCCACACGCGTCCGGCATCACCACGTCGAAATCGCATTCCAGGTAGCGCGCCACGGGACCCCAGCAGGCGCCGTTCGCCGTCAGCCCGTGCAACAACAACGGTGGCTTGGCTTTTCCGGCGCGCAGTCGCGGGGGCCGCGCGGCGTCGCCGCGCTGGGGCCCGCGCCCATCAATGGACCGGCCGCGCCAATAGTGAATGTAGACGCCGCCCGCCGCACAGGTTTCGGAGGTCCAGTGGGGCATGGCGCCCGTCCAGGATAGCGCCCGGGCGGCGCCACGCCAGTCCCGCAAGGCGCCCGTGCAGTGCCGCGCCCGCCCCAGGGCAGCGCGCCGCTGTGCGGCACGCTGCTGGCCCGGGCGCCGTTCCCGCCCGCCAGACGCAAACGCGCGGCGGACGGTCCGGATGGCCGCCCGCCGCGCGCGCTTACCGCCCTGCTCCTACCCCCTAGTGATCCATGCCCAGGCGGGTGGAGTATTCGGTGTAGCCGCTCACCACGCCGCCGCTGACATCCTGCTCGACGAAGCCGTGGATGCCGATGGCGTCGGAGTGGGTCACCTCCGAAATGCCCGACTCAAAACTGTCGCCGAAGCGCATGTCGGTACCGCCGGTCACCGTCACATCCGCCGCGCCGCTCAGCAGAGGGAACAGCGTCATCGGGTTGAGCTGCAGGGTGAACGTGACCGGCTCGGTGTCGCTGCTGACCGTGGACCCCAGGGTCCCATACAGCGTCTGCTGGCCGAGACGAACGCTCAGCGCGCTGACGGTGACGCCGCCATCGCTGCTGTTGCCGACATAGGCCACGGTTTGCCCGGGAAAGATCTGCGTGGCGTCGAAGGCGGTCACGCCGGCCTTGCCGGCCCAGTTGCTGAACCAATAGTTGGTCGTGCTGCTCACGTTCACGGTCACTTCCCGCCCGATCTCCCCGGCGGCGAAGTTGGTGTAGGTGACCAGTTGGAACGAACTCAACTGGCCGCTGGAGTTGTCGGTGACGGCGATGACGCGGCCGGCGCCGGCGGCGTTGAACTGCGTACCGAACTTCGACCCGGCGTCGGCGGGGTCAATCTCCTTGGCCAGATACGTCCCGTCGCTTTGCACCGAGCCGCGCACGTACACCACCGCGCCGGTGGAGATGCTGGCGGCCGTGGTGTTGTCGTCGAAATCGGTCTCGTTGTTGATCGCGAAGGTGATCGAGGCGCCGGAGTCGAACATGGTCAGCGTCACCGAGGAGGAGCTGATGGCGGTGACGATGCCGGCGGCGCGGACATCCAGGTCATCCGGCGTGCCCTTGTCAATGTCGCCCATGGCCGCCGTGATGACCGGCGTGAAGGTGACCGTGCTGCCGCTCAGATCGAACGACTGCCCCAGGTTGAAGTCCAGCCGCAGGTCCACGCCGGCATTCTGGCTGACCGTGACCGGATTGCTGAACGTATAGCTGGCGGAGGCCGATGACCCGCCGCCTCCGAGCGCCACATTGGTGTCAAATACCACCTGATTGGTGCTGGGATCCACGTAGACCAGCTTCGCCGCGGTCACCGTGACCTGAACCCCGGTGTACGTTCCCGCCGCCAGGCTGTTCAGTTCCAGCGGCTCGCGCACGCCGCCCAGCGGCCCCAGCTCGATGGTCCGGGGCGCGGGCAAAATGGCCACGGATTGGCCCGAACTGGTGAGCGCATCCACGGCGGAAACCGTGACCTGCGCCGATAGCGCCGTGGTCATCGGCGCGTCGCCGACGTTGGTCACCAACGGCGCGGAGGCGGTGGTGGTGCTGCCACCCGGGCCGCTCATGGAATTGTTGCCGCCGCAGGCCACCAGGCCGGCGCCGGCCGCGAACACGACACCCAGTGCAAGCGGCGCCGCCAGCGCGCGCCAGGATTGTTTCGTCAGGGTCAGCATGAAGTCACCTCAGGCAATCTAGGGATGTGAAGCTAGGGCAAAACAACATGGGCATTTGCGGCGAACGATTCGTTTACGGCCACGGCCGGAACGGAATGACTCCTACAGTATTGGGGATTCTGGCTCAACCTCATCTCAGTTGAATGCCGCACACGGCCAAGCGGTTTCCTGCAAATTTGCTGCCACTGAGTTGGCGGGTGAATGCCCTAGAAAACCCTGCAATTCCGCCCCATTTCGGCACTCCACTCTCACCGCCGGTTCCACATCGGGAATTTTTTACTCGCCTGGATGGTCATCCCTTCCTGCCCGTGGGGCCGGTGGACGTGACCACGCGGCCGGACGGTGTCGCGGGGCATCCGGATTTTGATGCAGCGCCAGCTACAGGCCCCGCCAAGCCGGGAGCCTCGGGCTTCCCGCCGACCGAGCTGCATCGCGCATCTGCGGCAGCTCGCCAATTAATGGTGGTGAGGGCGACAGTTGAGGCTACTCCGAAGGTCAAACTAGTCACGCAGCGCGGCACTGCGGTTTATGGTCGGCCGCGTCTCTTCGGGCACGGCGAGGCCCCCGTCGCGGGGCACTGGCCCCCGGGCACGCCTATTGCGGCTCAGTCACTTGCACCTGTCCCAGCGTCTCGGTTCCCAGCCCGGGCGACGTCGCCACGATCGTCACCGCCGCGGTCACCGGCTGCGGCGTGCTCCCCCCACCCCCGCTGGCCGGTGGGGTGGCGGGAGGCGATCCCCCACCGCATGCGCACATTAACGCCAGCGTCATGGCGAGCACCGCCGCGGCGAGCGCCCTCCGCCTCTTTTCGGCCGCCCAACCCAATCCCAACAAGCCTAGCAGGCATGCCGCCGCCGCCGCGAGACCCGGCGATGGCGGTGACAATGGGCCCCGACGGGTCGCCGCCGCAGCGGTCGCTGCTCGCGCCAACGTCAGGGTGTCGGCGATCGGAGCGGTCCCGTCCAGCGTGACCACCGCCGGCGCGAAGCTACAGCTCAGATTATTGGGCACGCCGCTGCACCCCAAGGTAACCGTGCCGCTGAAATCGTTCTGTCCTTGCAATGAAAGCTGGAACGGAAGGCTCGCCCCGGCGGCCAGCTTGGTGCCGCTAGGGGAAGCCACAGCGCCCAGGACCACCCCGTAGATGAAGAGGGGCATCGGCATCGGGGCTGAGGTGAGGGTCCCGCTGGTCGCGGTGACGCTCACCGAACCGGACCCTCCTGGCGTTGCTCCCGAGGTCACAATGTCCGCCACCGCGCTTTGCTGACCGCCTGCGGCCAGCGTCACCGAGCTGGGCTGGACGTTACAGGTTGCGCCCTGTGGGCCCGCACACTGCAACTGCACCGTCCCGCCGGCGAACGACTGGTTCGCGCTGACGAAGAACGGCGCCGCCGCGTTGCCGTTCGGCATCAGAAACTGCGCGGGGAACGAGTCCGAAAATACCGGCATGATCGCTAACTGCGGCGCCGGCGCCGCGGCCACCACCAGCGTCTCCGCCGCGCTTTGCGAAACTACGCCATCGGAGGCCTCGATGGCAAATCCGTAGCTGCCGGCGGCAAACGAAGTTGGAACGGCGATCTGGTATCCCGCCTCGACCGCGCCGCCCGCGGGCAGCGCGATGCTGCTTGGCGTCCATGCGCAGCTAAGCCCCTGCGGGAGACCTGCACAGCTGAACGAGACGTTAGTTTGGTAGCCGGCAACGGATTGGACCTCTGCACCGTAGCTCGCGGTGCTTCCAGCGACGACCGCCATCGCCGGGTTACTGAAGCTGGCCAACGCAAATCCCGGCGTGCTCCACGCCAGAGTCCCTGTCGCGCTGGTGGCGTAGGTTCCGTTGCTAGCTGTGATGTTAAACGGCAGTGCCCGGCTCACCCCCTGGACTTGCACGCTGAACGTCGCCGACGACGAGCCCGCGGGCACCACGACGCTCGCCGGCACGGTGACGCCGGCCTCGGAGCTGGCGAGGGTAATCGTGGTATCGGTGGCCGACGGCAGCGCCAGGGTGACCTCCCCTTGCCCGGTAGTTCCGGCAATCGGGGTTCCCATTAGCGCTAACTGAAACGGCGGGCCCGCCGCCGGCGGGATCACAGTCATTCCCGAAACCACGTCGTCGAACTCCACCAGGCCCTCCGCGCCGCTACCGCCCGGCACTGCCTCCTGGGGCAGTTCCGGTTTGTACATTGGGAACACGTCGTTGTCCAGTACGAAGGTGCCGTCACCGCGTCCGACCAGGAACTGGATCTGCGAGTCGCCGTAAATGCCGGGTTGCGGCTCGCGGAAGTTGTCGGTCTCGCCGATCGCCATATCTGGAATCCCGTCGCCGTTGAAGTCCCCGACAATCGGCAACGCGATCGTGCCCACGATCATGTCTCCCGGATCCGGTAGCGCATTCCATTGTTGCAGCGTAAAGCTTTGGCTCAGCGCGAAACTGCCGTCCGGCTGGCCCAGGTAAATTTCCACGGTCGGCGGCGTGGCGGGCTGGGCGGCGAAAGCCGCTTGCCCCGGAACCGCCGCCAGCACCCACGGTCCTCCCGCCTGCGCCTGAAATACCTTCACGTCATCCCACGCGCTGACCGGCACCGGCTGCGGCGGCCCGAAGGTCCCATCGCCGTTGCCGGCTAAGGTCACCACTTCTCGCGGTGTCGCCGCCAGCAGGTCGAGCTTGCCATCATGGTTGAAATCCCCCGCATACAGGGCGGTAAGCCCGGTATAGGTAGACCACACCACCGACCCATCCCAAGCGGCTGGTACGGGCATGGGCGCGGTACTGTCCACCTCCGTGAACGTGCCATCGCCGTGGCCCAGGAACACAGCGATACCCAACGCGGCCGGATCCGTGCTGTTGGGCAGGGCGGTCACGGCGGCGAAGTCCAAATGTCCGTCGCCATTGAAGTCGCCCGCCACCAGCATCGCCGGCTGCGGCTCCGGACCACCCAGCGTAACCGGCGGCGCAAATGTTCCGTCTCCGTTCCCAAATGCGATTTCCGCCTCGTTGCTAGTTCCCACCCCGCCGCAAACCAGATCCGGCGTCTGCCCGTCATGGAACTGGCCGATCAGGCAGTCGGCGATCTCGCCGCTGCCGGGCGGCGCCGGATTCATGAGCGCCGACACCACCGGCGGCCCATATACCCAGCCGCCCTGGCTGAGAACGCTCGCGGCATTACGGTCGCCGTCCATGCCGAATTGAATAAAGCCCAAGTCGGGCTGACCGTCCCCGTTTAGGTCCGCCGCCATCGGCAGGCTGTCCAGATCGTTGGTCGGCCCCGGCGTAAACCCCAATGACTCCCCCTCCGGAGTCCCGAAGCCGCCGCTGCCATCGTTGAAAAACAGCACCGCCTGGCCCGCGCTCTGCGAAACAGCGACGAAATCCGTTCGTCCGTCCCCGCGAAAATCGGCCGCCGCCAATCCATATAGGAACGGCTCACCTCGGTAAAGCCTGGCCCGCGCCAATCCGCCTTGACCGTTACCTAGCATCACCGCCAGCGAGTCGCCGCCGACGTTGCCAAACGGCGGCGATCCGGGTATCGCAAATCCGGCGTCGTCCGGGGCGTTCTCGTACGCCCCCGTTCCCACCACGTCCATGTGCCCGTCCCCGTTGACGTCGGCCACCGCCAATGTAACTTCGTTGTCGCCGATCATGTAATCGGTCTCAGCGCCAAATGTGCCGTCGCAGTTCCCCGGGAGCACGTGCAATTCGCCGCTGGCGTCGCTGTAAATCAAATCCTGACACCCGCCGCCAAGGTCCCCCGCCGTGATCGCGCGCGGCGTGGCCAGCGTTCGGCTCACGATCACGGCGTTGGAAAATGTTCCATCACCGTTGCCCGCCAGCACGTCTACGGGGAAGCCGCCGTACTGAAGTTCGGGAATGACCAGTGCTATACCCGGTGGTCCCGAACTGTTGAACTTTGCGACCACCATGCCCACCGCCGCCGGGCCGACGCCTGGCTGCGCGGCACTGAGCAGAGGCGTCGTCGCAAACGTCCCGTTGCCCTTGCCGAGCAGCACCTCGACTCCCACCCCAGCCACCAGCGCCACGATGTCCAAATGACCGTCGCCATTCACATCCGCCAGTTGTAAAGCGATTACGGGACCCGGCATCGTGTATAGCGTGCCAGGGGCGAACGTTCCATCCCCGTTTGCCAGTAGAACCTCGACCGAGTCGCTGTCGGCCTCCCCGACCACGAGATCCTCGTCATAGCCCATTTCCTGAAGGTCGCCAGCGGCCATGCATATGGGCGTTTGGCCCGATAGGGCGACGAGGCTCGGCGCCTGGAACGTTCCGTTGCCGTTGCCGAGGTACAGCCAGAGGCGGTTTTGCGCCGCGTCGGCGGCGATAAAGTCCGCCTTCCCGTCCCGGTTGAAGTCCCCCGTCGCCACCGCGCTAGTCAAGGCGCCGGCCGGAAATGCGGGTCGAGCCGCCAGACCCGGTAGCGCCAACCCTGCCCCCGAAGTGCTCGCGCTCGGCGTCGTCCCGACCAGGCCGAATCGTCGTGGCCGCGCCACCCGGTCCGCCTCGCGGCGGAACGACGCTACCGCGGCCCTGCCCTCGCGCCGGGCCACCCGCCAGCCGAAGAAGCGCCCCGTGGGACCCGCCCACCCCGCGCGGGTCCCTCCCCGCGGCGCCTGCGCCCGAAGGCCGTACCCCCCACCGGCTACAACCGCCAGCGCCAGCAGCAGTCCCATCCGCGCCAACCGCATGGCGCCAACCTAACCCAGGTCTGGAACCCTGCGCAACTGCACCGGCCTGCACCGCGGACGAGCGGATCCGCCCAGCCCTCCGCGCCGCGCGGTTAAGCCAGCCTCAGGCGCCCCTAAGCGGGACGCCCCGCCGCAAGCGGGGTTGAGGTCCCGCGCCTATCAATCGGCGGCTTGCGTGCGGACATT
This sequence comes from Acidobacteriota bacterium, assembly GCA_027315185.1. GTDB lineage: Bacteria > Acidobacteriota > Terriglobia > Terriglobales > SCQP01 > JAKAUF01. Next base: position 40,890 of record DAHUYO010000008.1, on the reverse strand, counting down.
TGCGCCACCACCGCGGGAGGCCGCGGCGGCCGGTCGTCGGCGCGGAACTGCGTGGTCATGTGACGCAGCAGAAATCGCACCGCATCGTCGGCGGCCGGCGGCGTTTCCTGTTGCAGCAGGTGGAATATGGCGCGCATCAGGATCTGCTGGCCGCGGAGAAATCCGCTGGACTCGCCGCGGCGTCGCTCCATAAGCGGAACAAGGGATGCAGTCCGTGGGGTCATGACGGTTCTCCTTGCACTCCGATGACCATCGCTTCCGACGCCTCCCACGCCATGCCCGCGGGCTCCCGCAGGGCAATAACTTCGCTACGCGCTCCCACGCCTACCGAGACGGTGAGCAAAGCCGCAGCGCCATAACGTGTGGCGCTCAACGAAAGGGGCGCTCAACAAAACTATGATCCTGCAATGCGGGCGCCCAGCAATGGTCCCGCGATTCTGGGCCTTCAGGATTAGGCGGCGGCCGGGCCGCTCTCCAGGCATTCCCCATCCGTGGTTCGCGCAATTCCCCACCCCCCGGGGCATTGCCCGCGTACGGCGCATCCCAAATCCCCTGCTGAACCAACCCGCAGCGGCATGCCACGAATGCACCCACCGGTTATCGCCAGCCGCCCTACCGTCCCGCGAATTTGCCCTGCGCGTGCGGCAGTATAGCCACCCCCACGGCGGCCGTAGCCGCATCCGTTTCCCCCGCCGCAAAACCAAGACCAGAATCCCGGCGCAATCTGGCGCGACTACACCCACTCGCCGGCGCGGCCCGCCCCCCACGCCCGTCCCGGCCCGCGTCCCAGGTAGCGTCTTACGCCGCGCCCTGTGCGCCGCCCATGTCCACCGATTGCAGCCAAGCGGCTATCCGCGCGTAGATTTCCCCGATTCGCCGCCGGTTCTCGGGAGGCATGGCGCCGACCCACTCGCTGGCTTCCATGCGCGCCTGCGCCGCTCGCAGCCGCCGCCACGCCGCGGCGGTCCCCGCCTGCTCCACCATCCGGCGGTAGGAACGCCACAGGATATTCACGCTGTCGGGATGAATGCCAAACGCCGGCCGCGCATCGCCCGCGGACGGCCCGCCGTAGGGCATCGCCGCGGTGCCGGTAGCCGCTGGGCGGCGGGTCGGCGCCAGGATGCGCCGCGCCGCCTCGGACCCAGCGCGCGCCGCCGCCCATGGCGCCGCGTTCCGGGCAAACTGGCCCGGCGCGGGAGGGATTTCGGAAGAAGATGACATAAGATGAAGACCTCGCCTGCCTGCCGCCCATCGCTGAGCGGGACCACCGTCCGGGTGAACTCTATCCCGAACTCCCCGGACGCCCGCCTAATAGGACGCCGGCCGGCTGCCGCTGGGTTACAGGCCGCCGCGAAAAAAGCGTGCGGCACGCAATTCCCTCAGCCGCCGGCGCCATCCGGCGCGCACGAAACCGCACGGGTTATACAGTCCCCGCCCGCCTACAGTAACCCAAGGTACTCCACGTGCACCCATGTCCCCAGCCGCACGTTGTAGGCGATGTACCAGCCCACCTGGTCCGGATCTAGGTAGAGCACGATGTCGTCGTCATTCCACAGCCAGTTGTTGCACCAGCCGTAATCCACCGGCGCCACCATGAAGGCGTAGTTGCCAAACCAAAACCGTCTCGGCCCGCCGCCGCGCAGCCGCCAAATCTGTTGCGACCCAAGGGTGCCGGGAAAACGGCCGTAGCGCCAAGGACGCGCCAGGCGATAGCGCGGATCGTTGGGCACGGACCGCCCCACCCAAACGTCCCCCTTCACCAGAACGTGCGGCGCCACCGCACCCGGCCGGGCCTGGGTGTCCGTCCGCTGCCGGTTGGTGCTGCGTTGCTCCCGCGGCGTCCGCCGCGATTCCCGCTGCGGCGCGCGCGGAATATGCCCGCCGCCGGCGCCCGGAGGCCCCTGGTGGTTAAAGCTTGGCCGCGCCGCGGAGCGCTTCGGCTCCGGCCGCGCCTGCTGCGTGGATCGTGTCCGCGTCGTGGATTTTTCCTCCGTCCGCTGCCGTTGCTGCGCCATCGCCGCCAGCACCGCCATTGCGACGATCATGACCATCGCGGCGGCCCGCTTCACTGCCGGCATCGAATTCCTCTCAACGGATTTTCGCTTCGTCACAGTTCACCTCCCGCGAGCGCCCCGCCAACGTACCCGTTGTCGTCCAAGTTCGTGTAGGACCCGGCCGGCTGCATCGCTATCTCGGCCTTGCGCGTTTGTCCAGCACGCCGGCAACCATCGCTCGCTGTGCCGGCAACGCCGCCTGCCGCGTGCGGCGGGCCGCGCGGCGCATGGCGCCCGCATTGCACCATTCCGGGCGTCCCCTGGGAGATTCCCCCCACCGCTGTGCCATTACCCCCCGCCGGTTGCGGCGAAGCGGCTCAGCCGCCCACCCCTTGGCTCTCTCCGTTGTGGCGCCACCGCGCCGCGCTCGGCGAATTGCAGCGTAGCCCGGCGCGCAAGGATAGGACAAACAAACGCAGGCGCTTCGAAGTCCGCCCCGTGGCCGCGCCGTGGACGCCGCCAGCGGATGCGCCTCGCGGGGCCACCCCACGCGCGCCGGTGTTACGGCTCGCGCACAAACACGGTCGGGCAGTGCGCTTCCCGCATCACCGCGTAGCCAGTCGCCCAAGCCCCGGTGATCCCCAGGATGGGCATCCGCTTCGCTCCCGCCACGATCAAGTCCGCCTTCATGTCCGCCGCCAGCTCACTGATCACCTCCGCCGGAACGCCTTCGCTCACCACCTGCTCCGCGCCGCCGCTGCCGCTCATCGCCGCCCACCGCCGCAGGGCGATGGCGGCCTCGGCGATCGCGATGCTGCGCCGCTCGGGATGTTTCGCATTGCCGGCCATGATGTACAACAGCGTCACGCGTGCCTGGCAGCGCTCCCCGAGGGCCATCGCAAACACGGCGGCGGACCGCGCCCCTGCGCTTAAGTCGGTGGCGCACAGAATCCGGCGGAAGCCGCGCGGCGGAACCCCGGTGACGGCATTCGGCCCCAGCACCATCACCGGCACGTCGGCATTGCGGAACGCCTCTTCGGCGGTTGAGCCTTCCAACCATTTCACCAGGCCCGCCTTGCCCGCGCTCCCGACCACGACTAGGTCAATCGCATGGTCCCGGGTGAAAGCGCCCAGGCCTTCGGTGATTTCACTCCGTTCCACGTGAATCCTTGGCTCCAGCCCCCGCATCGTCTCGCTGCCCGCGATCTCGCGCAGCTCCGCCTCATGCCGGCCGCGCAGGTCTTCCACGACCTCCGCATAGGTTTGCGGTACCGCCATGGCGTAATCTCGCGATTGGATGAAATGCAGCAGGTGGACACCGGCATGAAACCACCGCGCCACCGCGGCCGCCGCTGCCACCGTGGGCCTCGATTCCGCTGTTCCATCCACCAGAACCACCAGATTGCGAATATTGAACTCCGGAGCCGACTGCGGGCTGGTCATGCAATACCCCTGAAGACCGGTCAGCAACTGGCGTGCCGTTTGCGGAACCAAGCTTGCCAAGCCGACATTCCCGGTTGTGGAGGGAAAATTGCGACCACCGCTCCTCGCGCCCGCCGCTTGGCACCGCCGGAGTTCCGGCCGGAGCGGCTGGCCCCCCATGCGCGCGCGTGGCGAGCCGACCGGTTTGCCACCCAGCGGCGCCCGGGAGTAGCGGCGCTGGCGGCGCCAGCGGCCGTGCCAACACCGCACCGCGCCGCGATCTCCTGCAAACGAGCCCGTACGGCAGATGGCTGCGGCAGGACCCGGCCCGCGCCGCTCCTGCAATGCTGGCTACATTGATGGGCGCGGGCCCCAGCCCCACCTGCGGCGGGGCGTCCCGCTTACGCGCCAGGCCGGGCCGGGGGCCCGCTCGCCCCAGCCCAGCCGGCGCGTCGCCGAGGGCGGCGCCGCTTCGCTGGCCGGGGCGGGCCTCCCTGCGGAATTTCGCGGCCTTTTCGCGCCGACTTTGCCCTCAGTGCAAACGGCGCGACCCCCGCGAACGGCACCCTATTGGGACGCTATCTTCGCGGCGCTCTTCACGATCTCGGGCAGCTGGGTCATCGCGGGCGTACCCGGCAGGGGAAATTTCACATTGGCAGGAAGGGACGCAACGTCCTGTTCGATGCTGGATGCAGCCGCGCGCGCCATGGAGCCAATGGCGTCGGCAGGGCAAGCCAGGACATGCACACCGATCAGTTCACCGCCCTGGTCAAGGGCGTACGCAGCCGCCATCGCCGTCTCGTCACCCGAAGCGCCAACGCTCCGGATCGTCACCAGGCCCAGGTTAAAGCACGCATGGGCCCCGGCCGGGACCAGCTGAAAATAGCCCGACGCGGCGAGGTCGGCGCTCAGGTCGTACTGGAACTGCGCGCCCAGGGCGTCGGTCCCCGTGTACCCGACATGGATCGTCTCTGGCTGGCACGAAATCGCCGTCGCCTGTGCCGCCATCCCGTTTATGAAACCCGCGGCGTATCCGTCCCGCCACGCTGCCCGGAAGACGGCGGCGTCGCGGGGCGTGACGTGCGAGGGCTGCCTCTCCGCCTTCAGCCGGACGACGCGGTGGCTCTGCGCCGCGGCGAATGCCGGTACGGCAAGCGCTGCCGCCAACGCCCAGCCCATTAGCCTATTTCTCATAGCAGAGTTCTCCCTAGGAACGGAGTTTGGCGGCCGGCGGGGCCAACCAGCAACTGGCCCCGCGGCGCAGGTATCCGGTCGGGTATTACCTGGCTGGAAGGCTCGCCTCGCGGGCCTGCCATCACTCCTGGCCGCCCGCCTCCCCGCCCTCCCGCCGGCCTATAATGGGCCCGGGGAATCGCGCATGCCCGCTGATCCGGCCACGGACAACTCGGAAAAGCTGCCCCACCCGGGCGTTTTCGGTCGCGGCTTGCGGTTCGCCGTTGGCGCCGCGCTGCTGCTGTTGGCCGTAAACCTTCTGCGCGAATCTCCCGGCTTCCTTGCCCGCGGCGCCGGCTGGCGGCTGCCCAACGGCAATTGGTGGTTGCTCGCCGTCGCCAGTTTCATTTATCTCCCCCGCATCCTCAACAATGGCTTCCAGCGTCGCTGGGGCGCCAAGCCGCAGGTCGTGGCGCTGGGACTGCTGGCCGCCGCCGCCATCTGGGACTGGGCCGCCGATCGCGCGTTTTGGGCCCTTCCGCTGGCGCTGCTGGTGCTAGCGCTGATGCTGCTCTTCCTGGCCTACGCCGGCGTTGCCCTCCTCACCGCCGGTGCCGCAGCGACCCCCGGCTGAGAGATGAGCGCCATTCCCCAGGTTCTGGGGAGAATGCAGGGTCGCGACGCGCCGCCCGGCTACACCTGAGCCGTCGGTCTGACCCACCTGGATCGGTGGGAAGCCAGCCTGCGCAGGAAAAGCCGCCGCCGCGCCTAGGCCTCGGACCGCGGCGCGCCCCGCCCCGGAGCCGCCGTGCGCCTGGCGTCACGCCGCGCGCATCAAGCGCCCAATGCCGCCGGCCGCACCTTCAGCCCCGAGGCGCGCGCTAACGCCGCCTGGCGCGCGGCGTAGGTCAGGAAGACATTCGCGCCTAATTCCACCGCGGTCGCGACATGCAGTACATCCAGGGACCGGGCCCCGAGCGCGGCCGAATGGGACGCGACTAGCGCCTCCGCACGCTCAAAGACCCGCGCCGGCAGCGGCGTCATCCGCAATACGCCGCTTGCCAGGTCCTGCTCGATGGTGGCGCGCAGGGCGGCCGCCTCGGTGGCAGGGATTTGGCGGCGAAAGACAGCCAGTTGCAAAGCGTTAAACAGTTCAATGCGGCCGAGCACTGTCACCGGGATGGAAAGGGTCCGCAGCAGCGCCACCGACTCCGCCGCGCGGGCGTCGTTGAGATAGAGCGACGCCAGCAGGCTTGTATCCGCGTAGCGGGTCAAAGCTCACCGCGCCCGTAGCGCACCAACTCCACCGCGTCAACCTGCTTTTCGCCCAGAATGCGCCGCGCGCGCGCCACGAAATCCGGCAGTTCCCTGGGCTCGGCCGTCAGCCCAACCAAGCGGCCAATCGGCTTGCCGCGTTTGGTGATTTCAATCTCCTCGCCCCGCCGCAGCCGCCTCTCGATGGCCGGAAAGTTATAGCGCAGGTCCCGGACGGTGGCCTTCGTCATGTGATCCATTCTAGCATCACAAGATGTCCCTCCACGGCGACGCCGTCGCACTGCCCGGCGCGATTGCAACGTCTGCCAGCATCCCCAACCTGGCGCCGGCCTCACCCACCCAGACCCGATGGAGGCCCGGTGGGAAGCCAGCCTGCGTAATAAAAGCCGCACCCGCGCCTAGGTCGCCGCGCGCGACCCAGCACGCATTAGCCGCCCTATTCCTCCGGCTGCCACCGCCCGCCCCGAGGGAAACCGAAGGTTGCGGCCCCCGGCGACGCAACCGCCTTGCCCCCGCACCGGGCAGGATCAAAACGCCAGCTGCGGAGGGCGGCGACCGCACTGTCGTCGAGCCCCATGCCGAGCGCCTCGACGACCGCAATGTCCCTTACGCGCCCTGACGCGGTGACGACGAACGTGAGCTTCGTGCGGCCCCCGATCATTGTGCGCCCAGCCCAGCGATTGTATTCCGGCTGGGGGTTGTACCGCACCTGCGGCCTCCGCGCCGACCGGCAACTTTTTGAAACAGCGGTGCGCCTGGTCGGGAACGCCGCTCGGTGCTCTACATCGGTTTCGATGAACGGGCGCCAATACGGCGGCACGGCGCGCGCCAGGGCGGCAGTGGTGCGAATGAACAGCCGCCGTCCGATTACCCCAACCGCCCCCGGCCCGGGCACATTTTGCCCTAGCCGAATGCGCAACTCAATCCGCTGCAACCGGTAGCCAACGAACTTCTCCTCCTTGGGCCGCCACCGCAGTCCCACCCGCCAACCTGAGACGTCCAAGGCCGCGCGCCTGCCGCGCACGCCGGTGATCTCCATGTCTGCCAGCGTCCAAGGGCCTGGCCTCAGCCGTCTTAGCGGGGACCCGTCCGCGGCAAACCGAATCTCGTCGCCCTGGGGAAATCCTCGGAGAAACCATGCCCGGCCCACCCACGCCTTCCGGGCGGCCGCGACCACCGCCGCCTCGGCGGCACTACGGCCAGGCGGGCGTCCAACTCCCGACCAGCCCAGCGCGAACGCAAGGATAACCAGGAACATCGCCCCTCATTTTACCGCGGTGCCGCCGACACCGGCCCCACCCAACCCGGCGCGGGGACGGCCCGGTGGGAAGCCAGCCGGCGCAACAAAAGCCCGTCGCCGCGCGTAGGCGTTGGATGGCGCCTCGGTCCGGGTTGGGGCCGGCGTGCGCCGGGCACGCCCCGGGGCCCGATCATCGGGCTGTGCGCAAACTTTGGGTCGCCCCGGGCAAACCGCCTGCGCCCGAGCCTTCCCGGCGTGCCGCGCCGGCCCTACTCCGCCCGAAATCCCTGCGCGGGATCCGCCCGCCCCGCGCGCCGCGCCGGCCAATACGCCGCCGCCAGCCCCGCCGCCAGCAGCCCCAGCGCCGCAGCGGCCAGCACGACCGGGTCGCCGCCCGACACGCCGAACAAGAGCGCCCGCAGCAGCCGCCCGGCCAGAATCGCCCCGGCCAGCCCGAGCGCGATTCCCACCGCCAGCCATCGCGCCGCCTGCGCCAGCACGCCCGCCACCACTCTACCCGGCGTCGCCCCCAGCGCCATGCGAACGCTCATCTCGGCGGACCTGCGGCTAACCAAATACTTCATCACGCCGAAAATCCCCACCAACGCCAGCGCCAGTGCGAGGGCGGCGAACGTGGCCAGCAGCCAGGCGCGGAAGCGCGCCCCAGCCGCCGCGGCGGCGATGTCCGTGCCCATCTCCGTGAACCGTCCGAACCGCGCCCGCGCGCCGAAGACGAGCGGCATCCGCGCCAACGCCGTGCGCAGTTCGGCGACCGCCCGCCCCGGCGGCCCGTTTGTCCGCACCACCAGCCGGGCAATCGCAACCGGATCCTGCACCAGCGACTCATACCAAATCGGCTCGGTGCCGCGCAGCGTGGTCTGCCGGGTATCCGCCACGACGCCGATCACCTCGCAGTACGGGGGCCGCAGGCAGCGGTAAAGCTTGACGTGCCGCCCGACCGCGTCCTGATGCGGAAACAGCCGCTCCGCCGCGCTCTGGCTTAGAATAATTCGCCGCGGCGCATCCGCCGTGTCCTGCGATCCAAAATACCGCCCCCGCAACAGTCGAATCCCCATCATCGGCAAAAAGCCGGGGGAAACCATGGTCAGCTCAAGTCCCGATGTCGGCCCCGCCGCCCGGTTGCTGGGGCTGAGCGGCAGGTTGCTCGTCACCCCGGCGCCTGCCACCGCGGGCAGCACCCGCACCCGCCGCAGCAGCGATCCCCACCACGGCCCAATGGCGGCCCACCAGTGCTCGGCCGAGCCGGCCGCAGTGTGCAGGTTCTCCCGCGTCCGCAGAATCACCGAAACGTTCACCAAGTTCTGGCTGCGGAAGCCGAGCGGCGCGGAAAGCAAATCGCCGAAGCTGCGCAGCAGCAGCAGCGCCGAAGCCAGCAGCACCAACGCCAGCGCCGTCTGCCCGGCGACGAACCAGGAGTAGCTACGCCGGTCGCGCGTCCCGCTGCCCTGCATCGCCCCGCGCAAATCCAGCCGCGCCGCCCACCGCGCCGGCGCCAGCCCGGCCAGCAGCCCCGTCGCCGCCATCGCCGCCGCCGCAAAGCCCAGCACCGGCCAAGCCAATGCTTGAGGCCGCAGCACGCCGAAAGCCCCCGCCAGCGACGCCGGCGCCTCCGCCGTCATCCAGCGCAGCCCCAGCGCCGCCAGCGCCAGCCCGGCGGCCCCGCCGGCGGCCGTAATCACCAGCGTCTCCGCCAGCAGTTGCCGCGCCAGCCGCGCCCGCCCCGCGCCCAGCGCCGCCCGGATCGCCAATTCCCGCTGCCGTCCCGCGGCCCGCGCCAGCAGCAGCGCCGCCAAATTCCCGCACGCCAGCAGCAGCACCAATCCGGCGGCCCCGAACAGCAGCAGGAAATAATAATTCAGGTGACCGAAGAAGTGCCGCCGCAGCGGCTCGACCTCCGCGCTCCAGCCGCGCTCCGCCGGGTCCACGCTGGCCAACTGCCGGTCCGCCAAGCTTAGCGCCGCCGCCGCCTGCCGCGCCGTCACCCCCGGGCCCAGCAGCGCAATGGCCCAGCGGTAGCGCACATCCCGCACCTGCGCCTCGGTTGTGGTCGCAACCCAAATGTCCGTCTGCCGCCCGCCGCCAAACGCGAACCCCGGCGGCAACACGCCAACCACCGTCCAAGGTGCAATGTAATCGGGCGCATCCACGCTGCGGCCCACGACGTTCGCCGCGCCGTGGAATTCCCGCTGCCAAAACGAATACGAAATGACCGCGTCCTCGGTCGTGTCCCCCGGCCCCAGCAGCCGCCCCATCAGCGGCCGCGCGCCCAGCATTTGGAAGGTGTTATCCGACGCCCCGCGCACCGTCGCGCGCGCCAGCCGCCTTGTCCCGGCGTCAACCTGCGTCGAATTCATCTCGCCGCCGAAACCAACCGCCTGGACCGCGTTCTTGGCCGCCCGCTGCCAGTGTTCCTCCTCGGCCAGCGTGACCATGCCCCCGGTCACCCCCCGCCGCCGGTTGACCGCGGAAATCCATACCAGCCGGTCGGCATGCGGATACGGCAGACGGCGCAGCATCGCCGCGTCAATCAGGCTGAACACGGCGGTCATGGCGCCGATCCCCAGCGCCGCCACCAGCACCGCCGCTAGGGCAAAGCCCGGCTGCCGCGCCAGCAGCCGACAGCCGAAACGAACATCCAGCCCGACGCTGCGCAGCCACCGCATAACTCCCGCCTCGCGCCAGTATAGTGCGCCAGATCACCTTCGGCGCAAGCGCCCCGCCGGGGGCGAACCGCATGCGCACCCGGAAAAAAGGTTCCCAGCACGATCTTGGTTTCGGACGCGGGCGAATGGCGGGGATTGCCGGTATGGAACCTACGACCTCCGAGGTGACAGCCTTAAGGTCACCACCCCAACCCCCTTTCCCCTGCCTTGTTTTTGCGCCATTGCTCGCCACCGCAATCGGTCGAAAAGCCGGTGTTTCTCGTGGCGAATTGATGGTGGGTTCTCCTGGGGCCACCCCCTGGGGACACGGCGCTTGCGCCACCGTATTGACACGCCCGCCGCATTGGGCTAAAAGTTGTGTGCCGTCGGGCCCGACACAACTTACCGCCGTGCCGGGAGGAATTTTGCTTGCTGCCTGAGCCACGGAACCCGCTCGAGCCGCTCCCCGTCGCCCAGCCCATGGGCGGCGCGCACGGCGCCCCAAATCGGATTACCCCCGGGGCCAGAGGGCGCGTTCTGCCATGCCTCTTCGTGGCCGCCTTAACCGCCGGGTCGGCCTTGCGGGTCGCCGCTCAAGGTACAGCGGCACCAAAAGGTCCTCCGCCGCCAAGGTGCTACAGCTTCCTGCGTCTCAGTCTGGCTAATCTGCCAGGGCGTGACCGTCCGCCGAGGCGCGTCGGTCCGATCATTTCGAGGCTTTGGGTCTCCTGCGACGGCAAAGCAGTGCCAGCGGGGTCGGCGCAGAGGGAGCTAATGGCCTATGCGGTCAGCTCTACGCGCATGGTGTTGGCGGTGTGGAATAACGAAGCGTCTCACTGGCGAGGCGAGGCCTTCAGCCTGAGGGCGCCCTATCCGCATGTTCCCTGGCGAGTCCCTTCCTTTAACGGCATCCAGGGCACCTGCGGGACGGTCACCGCATGGAACGGCATCACAATGGACGCGCTTTCGGGGCGGCCCATCGGAACAGCCGCGTGGCCGTTCGTTATTTGCAATGAGTCAGGGACCGTGCGTGCCGAAGCCGACGCAGCCACCTCGGATGGCAACAGATCCGACGCGTTGAGAATCGGTAGGCTACGGATTTGGGTGCCGGATCTGGTGAACCTCGCGATTAGCCACCGCGGAAATTACCTCGCCTGGGTCAGCGACCAATCTTCGTGGCCCGTATGCGTCGAAAGGCTGCAGGAGAAGGCGTTCCCTGAATGCAGTCCGCCGCCAATCGGCGTAGCGCAGGGCGTCAATGGCGTTAGGCAGCCAAAGGAGCAGGTAATGGGCATCTCCGTGACTAACCATGGCGCGGTGATCACGAGCGCGCAGAACATCTGGCTGACCTGCGATCTGTGCCAAAACGTCTATTGGTGGCGCCCGGGGATGGCAGAGCCCGCGCTCCTCCAGAAACAGGCAAATGGGCCGCAATGGGTAACCAGAAGCGCGGCCCAGGCCCTGATCGCGCGCTACCGTTACCTCCGAAAACAAAAACGCGCCAAAGCCAAACCCCGGCGCTAGCCGAGGGAAGCGGGCCGGGCGCACTAGCGCGCCGAAAGGCAACGCCGCAGCCCGCAAGAATCGCATCCCGCAGCCTCGGCCTACCCTTCTACCTTTCTCGGCCGCGTAACTGGTTCCCACAGGCGCCGCAATCCCACACGCCAGCCGGTTGCCCGTCCCGCGAACGGCCACGTAGACTAGCGTCATTCGGAGCCCCCTGCCCATACCAGCAAAGGCCCGCGTTGTCCCCTACCTTGCCTCATCTTGGGATCCGTCCCCGTGCAGCCTCGGCAGACGCTCGCGCAAAGCCGCGCACGAGCACCGCGGCGGCCCCGAGCTTTTGCCGCGCCAGCCTACAAACCGCCCAGGGACGTGGCGCTCCGGCGCGCGCTGGCCGCCGCAAAAATGGCGCGCCTGGGCACGGGCCGCGTGTCGGAACGGCGGGACGGCCCCGCCGGAGGAACGCGGAAGCCGAGCCGACGCTGGGACAGGGCTGCGACCAGGTTCGGGGCGTGCCGCAGGACTACGCGAAGGCGGTGCATTGGCGCGGCAAGGCGGCGGCCCGCGGGTGCGAGTTCGCCGGATTTAGTCTGCCCTGCCCCGATTTCCGCGCGTTGGCGGGCTCCGGAGTGAAGGCGTTAGCGGAGCAAACGACGGCCGCGCAGAGCGCACAGGCGCAGGCCGCGGCCGCCACGATTGCGCCGCTTGCCCCAGGCTTGGGATGACACCGGAACGGCACCTCGGCGCCACGAGCCACCGGCGCCGCGCCGGGTGCACCGCCCAAGCTCATAGATTCAGAAAAGGGATGCTGGCGGGGACGACGGGGCTCGAACCCGCGACCTCCGACGTGACAGGCCGGCGTTCTAACCAACTGAACTACGTCCCCGCACGGGACGGACGATTTTTTGAGTTTAGCATGCACGGCCCCACAAGGCGGGACGCCATTGCTTGGCGCGGGCCCCAGCGCGGCTGCGCCGCGCGTCCCGCTTACGCGCCGGCTGGGCCGGGGACCCCAGCCCGCCCCAGCCCAGCCGACGCGTCGCTCCACCCCAGCGCGCGCCGCTGCGGGTTGGGGACCCCGGCTTTGGGGGCCGCGCCGCGTCGCTTGCCGGGGGCGGGCCGCCGCGATTGCCAGCGCGCCTGCGGCGCGGGGGAATTTCTCGCCCTTTCCGCGCCCGCTTTGCTCCCCGAGCAAATGGCGCGGGCCCCAGCCCTGCCGCTGGCGGGGCGTCCCGCTTACGCGACCGCAGGCCGAAACGCGCGTGCAAATCCACCGATCTTGGAGGATGATGGCGGGGGCGCCGCCAATGGCGCCGGCCCAGGGAGGTTCGCCATGCCCGGCGCGGTGTTCGTGGCCTATGCGGTCTTCGCAGTGGTTTTGCTCCTCGGCGCGGGGCTGATTTTCGCCCGCGGCGAATGGTCCCAAGCGCGCGGCTGGGATCGTCTGGTCCTGTTCGGCCCGCTGTTCTACGCGGCGCCGGTCGCGGCCTTCGGCAGCGAGCACTTCACCATCACCAAAGAAATCGCCGCGCTGGTCCCGGGCTGGATTCCCTGGCACCTCTTCTGGGCCTATTTGGTCGGCGCCTGCTTCATCCTCGCCGGGCTCAGCTTGGCCACCAAGATTCGGTCGGGGCTGGCGGCCAGTTTATTGGCGCTGGCGTTCTTCCTCTTTGTCGTCTTAATGGACGCGCCGGGCTGGGCGGAGGCGTTCCACAGCCGTTTCGCGGCGGCGCTGATGTTGCGGGAATTGGCGTTCTCCGCCGGACCGCTGGCGCTGGCCGCCAGCCTCGGCGCATTGGGCCGGAGCCGGGGGAAACTGGCGGCAACGGTGGCACGGTACTTCATCGCCGTCGGCGTGGTCTTCTACGCCGTCGAGCAATTCTTGCACGGCCATCACGTCCCCGGCCTTCCCTTGGAAGCGGTGACGCCCGCGGGCATCTTCGGCCATGCGGTCTGGACCTATTTGGCGGCGCTGGTCTATGCGGTGGGCGGCATTTTGCTGCTGATCGGCAAACGCACGCTGGCGGCGGCGACGGCGGTGGGCGCGGCGGCGCTATTCGTGGTCCTGGTGGTTTACATCCCCATGGCGTTCTTGGAGCACACCACCTTCACCGGCTTCAACTATCTAGGCGACACGCTGATGTACGCCGGCACGGTATTGCTGCTCGCCGGCGCCATGCCACATGGGGCGAAGGCCTCCGCAGCCCGCGCCGCGGCCGCGCCTGCCGCCGCCAGCGTGGAATAGCGATCGGGCCAAGCGCTCCCTCGCGCCAACGCGAAGTCCGCCCGAAGATGGTTACCGGTGCGCTCGCAGCGGAGATTGCGGGATGGGCGTCCACGCCTGTCGGTGGCAGCCGAGGACGGCTACCCTACGGCATCCCGCAGCAAATCCCGCGCGATCACCAGCCGCTGGATCTCGCTGGTGCCTTCGCCGATGGTGCAGAGCTTGACGTCGCGGTAGAACTTCTCGGCGGGATATTCCTTGATGAAGCCATAGCCGCCGTGGATCTGCACGCAGTCGTCGGCGGCGCGCACGGCTGCCTCGCTGGCGAACAGCTTGGCCATGGCCGCGGCGCGCGTGACCGGCTGGCCCGCGTCCTTCAGCGCCGCCGCGCGCCGCGTCAGCAGCCGCGCGGCCTCCAGCGCCGTCGCCATGTCCGCCAGCTTCCATTGCACCGCTTCGAACTCGGCGATGGCCTTGCCAAACTGCCGCCGCTCCAGCGCATAGCGCCGCGCGGCATGCAGCGCGCCGGCGGCCAGCCCCGCGGCCAGCGCCGCGATGCCGATCCGCCCGCCATCCAGCACGCGCAGCGCATCCACGAAGCCTTCGCCCTCGGCGCCCAGCAGCGCGTCGGCGGGCAAGTGGCAATCGGCGAAGATCATCTCCGCCGTGTCGCTGGCCCGCATGCCCAGCTTGTTTTCTTTTTTGCCGGCGCGGAAACCGGGCGTTCCCTTCTCGGCGATGAACGCGGAGATGCCATGCTTGGCGGCCTGCTTCCCGGTCACCGCCATGGCCACGCAGACATCGGCGTGATGGCCATTGGTGGTGAAGGTCTTGGAACCGTTCAGCACCCAGCCGTTTCCGTTGCGCGCGGCCGTGGTGCGCGTGCCGCCGGCGTCGGAGCCGGCGCCGGGCTCGGTCAGCCCCCAGCAGCCGATCCATTCCCCGCGCGCCAGCTTGGGCAGGTAGCGCCGCTTTTGCTCTTCCGTGCCAAAAAGAAATATATGGTTGCAGCAAAGCGAATTGTGCGCCGCGACGATCAGCGCCACGCTGGGATCCACCCGCGCCAGCTCCTCGATGGCGATGACGTATTCGGCATAGCCCATTCCCGCGCCGCCCAACTCCGGCGGGAACAGCATGCCCATCAGCCCCATCCGCCCCAACTCGGCGATCACCTCGCCCGGCCAGGCCTGCGCTTCATCCCACTCCATCACATGCGGCGCGATTTCCTTTTCCGCGAAGGCGCGGACCGTGCGTCGCAAATCTTGCTGTTCCGCGGTCAGTTCCAGTTCCAAAGGCTCCCCCAGCTCCGGCCACGCGCCGGCTTCAACCTAATTCCGTTATATCACCGGCAAGTGATTGACCCGGGACGGGTTAGCCTACCGTACGGCCGGTTGCATTGTAGCCCCGCCGCCCCGTCGCGTGGCGCCGCCGCGACTTGGCAACCGTCCACCGATCGCCAGCTCGCTGCGAGCGCCGCCTGACATCTTTGGGGGCCAACCGCGGAAACCATCGGCCCCAGTGCACGACCGGCCGCGCAATGCGCCCGGTAATGACAAATGATAAGACGGCGGCAAAAGTGGCAGCCGTCAAACCCATTCAGGTGGCGGATGGGGTAACGTGAGGAGGTGAGGCAATCGGTGCGGAAAAATCTACAGTCGCGGGCGGTGCGCTGCTACGCGTGGCTCGCCGCGGCGAGCCTTCTGCTCGGAGCGCTCGCGGCCGCGGCGCAAACACCCAGCGCGCAAGTGGCCAAGTCGCAATCGGCCCAGCCGCCGGCGCAACAGCGCCCCGCGCCGCCGACCATTGTTACCGGCATCACCATGGTGGATGTGCCGGTGCTCGCGCTCAGCCGCCAAGGCGAGCCGGTGCCGGCGCTGACTCGCGGTGATTTCCGCTTGCTCGACGATGGGCGCGTGCAGCGGATCTCCGCCTTCGGTTCCTCGCCGCGCCCGGTCTCCCTGGCCATTGTCGTGGACACCAGCCAATGGGCGGCGCTGTTCCAGGCGCAGCGCGCGGCGCGCGTCTTCACGCAAATGCTGGTCGGCAGCGGCGGGCGCGCCGCGGTATTCATTCCCGGCGACAGGCCCAAGCAAGTTTCCAAATTCACGGACGGCGCGAAGACACTGGTGACCACCCTGCGCAAGCTGAAGCTTGGGCCCACCCGGACCAGCCTTTCCGACGCCCTGGAACTGGCCCTGCTGCGCCTGCGCATGCAGCCGGACAGCCGTACGCGCGCCGTCGTCGTCATCACCCAGTCCAGCCCGCACGTCGGCTCAATGGGACGCGAAGTGGTGGAAAGCGCCATGGACAACGCCATTCCCATCTTCCGCGTCTATGCGCCGACGCCGCCGGGACCGGGGCCGGAAAATCCCATCAACCCGGAAACCAACGGCGCCGGCGCCGGTTCGCAGCGCGAACAGCCGTATGTGCCGCCCATCGGCGCCAAGGGCAATCCCCCGCCCGCGCCCGGCGACGCCATGAACCTTGGCGCGCTGGTCTTCCCCATCGCCCAGGCGGTCGGCAGCGTGTTCCAGTCCGGCCGCTGGAACTATGTCCACGCCACCGGCGGCTTGGACTTGCACGCCGGCAATGAACGCCAATTCGACCGGCGGCTGGGCGAGGTGGCCAACGCCTTGCGCAGCATCTACCACCTCTATTACCAACCTAACGACCTGGGCCCTGTGCCGGCGGTGCACCGCATTCGGGTGCAGATGGCCCCGCTGGCGCCGGCCAACAAAGCCGTCTATCGCCGCAGCTACATCGGCTACCAGCCGCAATAGGCGAAGGCGATTTCGCATCTCCGCATCGGTCGCCGCCCTCGCGGGTAGGCCTCCGGCCCTGCGTGCCGTCGCCCTCCGGGCGGCGGAAATACGCCGCCCACCCGCCCGCGCAGAGATCGTGGGGCAGATCGTGGGACGGGCGTTCTCGCCGGTCGACTTTTGGCAACCGAGGACGGCAGCTTCGCTGGGCAGCCGAGGACGGCTACCCAACGGGTGCGCTGGCGGCTGAGATCGTGGGATGGGCGTCCCAGCCCGTCCGCCCAGCAATCCCGCGCCTCCCTTTTCTCGCCCCTCGTTCTTCGCGGCAAATGTCGCTAGCATGAGGCGTGGGGCGCAGCTATCCCATCACCTTCCAGATGCCGGCCGGCGACCACACCATCTCCGTCGCCGAGGATGAGTTTCTGTGGCAGGCGGCGGGCCGCGCCGGCATTGATCTGCCCTCCCGCTGCCGCATCGGCTGGTGCCTAACCTGTGCGGCCCGAATGGTCGGAGCTGGCGAGGTGGACCAGTCGGCAGCGCGGCGCTATTTCCCGGAAGATCGCGTCGCCGGCTTCATCCTTCCCTGCACCGCCCGGCCCCGCTCGCCGCTCCGCCTCCTGACCCATCAGCAAGCGGCCATGCGGCGCCATCGCGAAGCCCTCGGGCTGCCCGCGCCCAGCTAACCGCCGCGACTCCTCCGCGTTCGAGGCGACACAGGCCCGCGGCGGGGCCGCCGCTCATTGGTAGGGCTCCTGCCCTGCGTGCCATCGCCGTTCGTGGGGTAGGGCTCCTGCCCTGCGTCCCGTCGCCCTCCGGGCGGCGGAGATTCCCAGCCCACTCGCCCACGCAACGTCTCGCCCCTCGGTGGCAGCCGAGGACGGCAGCTTCGCTGGGCAGCCGACGACGGCTACCCTACCATTCCCTTGCCGCAGCGCTCGACTCCGGGAGCGCCGGAATCTTGCCGGCCACGAAAATGCTGACTTCAACCAGCCGCCACGCGGCGCAGCTCAAGTATCACTTGAATATTTTCCGCCGCGCTAGGTTTCGCTCGCCGCCGCGCCGCCGCGCCGCTCAAACGGCCAGAAGCGCATGCGCCAAGCCCAGACAAAAAACACCGGAATGCCAGCGACCAGGCTGATCACGCCCCAAAACATATTGGAATGCGTCACCCCGCCGAATGTCGTGCTGCCCGACGCCGTGAAGACATAGACCCACCCCGCCATGGCCAGCAGCACGGGAATCGGGTACAGCCACATGCGGAACGGCCGCTTGTTCGGCGGAAATCGTTTGTGCAGCAGAAAGACGCCGAACCCTTGCGCGATGAACTGAATCAGAATGCGCGAGGTCAGCAGGATGGCGATCTCCGCCGCCAGCGGCACGAAGCTGACCGCGATCGTCACCGCCCCCAGCACCAGCAGCGACAGATCCGGGAACTGTCCCTTGGGGTGGACATGTTTGAAGGCGCGGAAGAAATAGCCGTCCTGCGCCGCCGCGTAGGGAATGCGGGAATAGCCCAGCATCAGCGCGAAGACCGAGGCGAAGCTGGTCCACAGAATCAGCACGGTCAGCAGCGCGGCCGCATGTGCGCCCCAAACGTGCTCCATGAACGTGGACGCCACATAGGCGCTGTGCCGCGCGGCGGTCACGCCCAGCACGCCGGTAATGGCCAGGTGAATGGCGAAATACAGCACCGTGACGCCCAGCACGGAAATGATGATCGAGCCGGGAATGGTCTTCTGGGGGTTCTGCACTTCCTCGCCCATGTAGCAGACCACGTAGTAACCGAGGAAGTCGTAGATGACGAACGCCATCGCCGCGCCCAGCGCCATCATGCCGGCGCTGTTCCAATGGAACGGCTGCCCGGTGTGAAACGCCTGATGCGCGGAAAAATGCGTAGCGCCGGCCACGATGGTCATGCCCACCGTGATCATCATCCCCGCCCACAGCACGACGGTGATTTTGCCCACGCTCTGAATCTTGCGGTACGCCAGCACCAGCGCCAGCAGCGCCATCCCGGCCGCCAGCAGCCCGTGCCATAGGAAGGCCATGTGCGGAAAGAAATAGCGCGAATAATCCGCGAAGCCGATGCTGCCGGAGGCGATCTCCAACGGGCCGCTGAGAATGAACTGCCAAATGAACAGGAACGCCATCAGCCGGCCCCAGCGCCGCGGCCCGAAGGTCTCCCGCAAATAAAGATAGGACCCGCCGGAGCCGGGCATCGCCGCGCCCAGTTCGCACCAGATCATCCCGTCGCAGATGGCGAGAAAAGCCCCCGCCAGCCATCCCAGCAGCGCCTGTGGACCGGGCAAGGCGTTGAGGATCATCGGCACGGTGAGGAACACGCCGATCCCCACCATGTTGGACATGTTGAAGGCGGAAGCCTGCAACAGCGACAGGCTCTTGACCAAACCGCCGGACGAGGATGAGGTGGTGGAGGTGGCGGGACCGCCGGCGGTTTCGGGCATGGTGGCGCTATTGTAGGGGCACGGGGCCGCGCTTGGCTACCGGCATTCGCCACCCGCCCATGCTTCCGTCGTGGGCCAGGTTGCTGGGTATGCCTCCGGCTTCCCTGTGCTGGCGCTGCGCGGGACCGGACCGCCCGGCGTGGAACTTGGCCGTCCGTGGACGCGAGCCCGCAGCCGGTCCGCTACACGGAGCCTGCCAACCACACGCTTCGCTCACCGTTGCGGCGCGGCAACAGCGCAACCCGAACGGCAGGGTAAAATCGGATTGCCATGAGCCAAGCCAAAGCGTTCAGCATCGGTGTGGATTTGGGCGGGACCAACCTGCGCATCGCCGCCGTCAGCCCGCAAGGCGAACTGCTGGAAAAGATCGCCCTCGATACCGAAGTCAAAGAAGGGCGGGAGCGGGTGATCGCCGACATGGTCGGGGCGATCCGCGATCTGCAAGGGCGAATGCGGGGCGCGAGCTTGGCGGGCATCGGCATCGGCGTGCCCGGCGTCATTAACCTGGCCACCGGCATGATCCGGCAGTCGCCCAATTTGCCCGGCTGGAACGAATTCCCCGTGCGCGATGACATCGAGCGCCTGCTTAAGGCGCCGGTAATTCTCGAAAACGATGCCAACGCCGCCGCCCTGGGCGAGCATTGGGTAGGCGCCGGCAAGGAAGTCTCCGGCCTCTGCATTCTGACCCTCGGCACCGGCATTGGTGGCGGCATCATCCTGGACGGCAAGATTTGGCATGGCCAGGACGGCATGGGCGGCGAGTTGGGCCACATGACCATTGACCCCAATGGCGCCCTCTGCGGATGCGGCAACCTCGGCTGCATCGAAGCCTACGCCTCGGCGACGGCGATTTTACGCATGGCCCATGCGGCTATCAACGTTGGCCGATCGCCCGCGCTGCGCCGCGCGGCCGAAGAGGTCGGCGAACTGACCGCGGAGATCATCTATATCACCGCCCAGCAGGGCGACCGGGTGGCCCGGGAGATCTTCGAATTGGTCGGCCGCTCGCTGGGCGTGGCCATCGGCAATCTCATTAACATTTTCAACCTCCCGCTCTATGTGCTGGCCGGCGGCGTGGCCCGCGGTTGGGACGCCTTCGAAGCGCATCTGATGGATGAAGTGCAAAAGCGTTCGGTCGTGTATCGCGCCACCCAGACCCGCATCGAGCCCAGCAAGTTGGGAGCCGAGGCTGGCCTGCTCGGGGCGGCCTATCTGCCCTTTCAGGCGGCCGCCAGCGGCGCCGGCGCCGCCGCCCACTAGCCAACCGTCCGCCGCTCAGCCGGCCATTCCGCAGCCATCTCGGCGCACCGCCCTCGTTCCCGGGGTTCACCGGAGCTCATTGGCGCCTGGGGCGCGGACGGCCTCGTCCGCATCCCGGCTGTGGGTGTACCCGGCCTATTCCTGCCCCGTGGCGCGCGGTTCGGCGGGCTGGGCCGCGCGCTGGACTGCGGGCCCGACCGGAACCGCGGCAGGCAGCGGCGGTGGTTCGGCTTCCCGCACCTCGGTCAGGCGGCGATGCCCCGGCCAGAGATAGTTTTGGATGTAATCGGCCACGGCGGTCTCCAGCGTCCAGCGCGTTGCGGGCCCGCCGGCGGCGGCCAGGCGGCGCATCTCCGCCGTGGTGGAATATTGGTACTTGTCGCGCAACTCCGCCGGCATGGAAAAATATTCCACCCGTGCCGGCCGCCGGCCCAAGGCGGCGAACGCTGCCCGCGCCAGATCGTTCCAGGTTCGCGCCCGTCCGGAGCCGACGTTGAAAATGCCGTTGGCTTCCGGGTGATCCAGGAACCATGCGGTGATCGCCACCGCGTCCTTGACGTAAATGAAGTCCCGCTCCTGCTCTCCGTCACCGAATTCCGCGCGCTCGGAGCGGAACAGGCGCACGCGCCCCAGGTTTTGGATCTGCTCGAAGGCGCGCAGCGCCATGCTGCGCATCTCTCCCTTGTGGTATTCGTTGGGGCCGAAGACGTTGAAATATTTCAGTCCGGCGATTTTGTCCAGCGCTCCCGAATGCCAAGCCCACAGGTCGAAGGCATGTTTGGACATCGCGTAGGCGTTGAGCGGCTGTAGCCGCGGCAGCAAAGCGGACTCTTCGCTATAGCCATGTTCGCCGTTGCCGTATGTAGCGGCGCTGGAGGCGTAGACCATCCGCACGCCGCGCGCCAGGCACCATTTGGCCAGCGCCCGCGTATAGGCGAAATTGTTGCGCATTAGGTAGCTGGCGTTGCTCTCGGTGGTCGAGGAGCAGGCGCCCAGGTGAAACACCGCCTCCACCTGCGGCACCGGCCCGGCCGCCAGCCGCTCCAGGAATTCGCCTTTTTCCGCGTAGTCGCAGAAATCCAGCCCGGCCAAGTTGGCGTACTTCTGGTCTCGCCCCAGCTCATCCACCAGCCACAAATCCGTGCGGCCCAGCCGGTTGAAATGCCAGGCCAAGGCGCTGCCCACAAATCCCGCGGCTCCGGTAATGACGATCATCGCCGCCTCCGTGCCGCCGCAGGCGGCTTGCCCGCTCGCCGCCGGCCGCCGCTGGGCAGGTCCGACAGAGAGCCGGCGGCCGCCCGCACCTCGGCGGCCGTGGCCACGGCGGTGCCGGGCTTGGCGACCACCACCGCGGCGGCGGCATTGGCCAGTCTCGCCGCCGCCGCCGGCGGTGCGCCGACCGCCAGCGCCAGGGCCAGCGCCGCGGCCACCGTATCGCCCGCGCCGGTGACATCGGCGACTTGAATGGCGGCGCTGGAAATGCGGGTCATGCGCCCGGCGGTGAACAGCAGCATGCCCTCGCCGCCGCGCGTCACCAGCAAGGATTGGCAGGCATGCCGCCGCAGCGCGCGGGCCGCGGCACGCGCGATGGCGGCTTCATCCTCGACCGGCAGGCCCGTCAGGTGGCCCAGTTCGCGGGTGTTGGGCTTCAGCATCGTGGCGCCAGCGTAGCGCATTTGGTTCGATTTCGGATCGGCGCAGACCGGCAGCCGCCAGCGCCGGGCGACCGCCATCCAGCCTCGCCATAGCTCCGGCGTGACCGCTCCTTTGCCGTAATCGGAGACCACCGCCGCCGTGAAACCACCATCGGCGGCGGCGGCGGCGAAGGCGGCGAGCAGCCGTCGGCGGCTGGAACCGTCCAGCGGCTGAGTCTGTTCACGGTCAATGCGGACCACATGCTTATTGCGCGCGAAGACCCGCTGCTTCACGGTCGTGGCCCGGCCCGCCGCGATCAGCAGCCCGCCGGTGTCGACGCCCGCGGCGCCCAGCAGTTCCCGCACCCGCGCCCCGGCCGCGTCGTCGCCGACAAAACCGAAGATGGCGGCGCGGCCGCCGAGCGCGGCGATGTTCAGCGCCACGTTGGCGGCGCCGCCCAGCGTGTCGCTTTCCCGTTCCAGCAAAATCACGGGAACGGGCGCCTCCGGGGAGATGCGCGTGGCATCGCCCCACAGAAAGTGATCCAACATCACGTCGCCGCAAACCGCGATCCGCCGGCCCTGCGCCCGGGCCAGGATACGAGCAAGGCTCCGCGCCAGCCCATTGCCCGCCACGGTGCTTCGTGTTCCGCCCTTCCCCGCGCCGCTCATGCCCGCGCCTCCTTTTCGGCGCGGGCTTCCGGGCCCGGCGCGGCGGCGAAAAACGCCTTTACCTCCGACAATTGCCGCGTGCGGCGGTACGGCGGCAGGCTCTGCAAGAACACCGAACCATAGCGCTGCCGCAACACCCGGCCATCCAGCAGCGCCAGCACGCCGCGGTCGGAGCGGGAGCGAATCAGCCGGCCGAAGCCTTGCTTCAGCGCCAGCACCGCCTGCGGCAGTTGCAGTTCCATGAACGCATTGCGCCCTTCGGCCTGCATCGCGCGGATGCGCGCTTCCAGCACCGGATCATTCGGCGCGGCGAACGGCAGTTTGTCCACGATCACGCAGCTCAATTGTTCCCCTTGCACGTCCACGCCCTGCCAAAAGCTGCTGGTGGCGAACAGCACCGCCCCGGGCGTCTGCCGGAACCGTTCTAAAAGGATATGCCGCGGCGCCTCGCCTTGCAGCAACGTCGCGAAGGGCAAGCGCGGCGCCAGGCGCCGGTGCAGTTCGCGCATCTGCTCATAGCTGGTGGACAGCACGAAGGCGCGGCCCTGCGAGCATTGCAAGATGGCGGCGATCTCCTCGGCCGCCGCCGGGGTGAATTCCGGCGTGCGGGGGTCGGGCAGATCCTCGGGCAGGTAGAGCAGCGCTTGCTGTTCGTAGTTGAAGGGGGAGACGACCACGCGCTCGCCTCCGTGAGGCACGCCTAGCCGCTGCCGCACATAGTCGAACCGCCCTTCGATGGCCAGTGTCGCGGAAGTGAGAATGACCGTGTCGGTGGCGGCGAACAGCCGTTCCTCCAACAACGCCGCGACGGCGATGGGCGTCGCTTGCAGATAGACGCCGCGGCCCCGCCGCTCATGCCAAAAGACCACCCCTTCCGCCTCGCCGGTAAACAGATACTCCACCTTCGCGGCCGTGTCTCGCACCCGGCGCAGCAGCGGCTCCAGTTCTTCCGGCGCCGGGCGCAGCGCTTCCATCCCCGCCTCGGCCGCCGCCAAGCCGCCGCGCAGGCGCTCGAAGACGGCACGATGGGCGGCGACAAAGGCGGCGCGGTCGCGCAGCGGCGCCCGCCCTTCACCGTCGGCGGCCAGAGCCGCGAACAAGTGCCCGCCGGCTTCCGCCGCATGTTGCAGCGCCGGCAGCCAGCCCTGCCCCGCGGCATTCGCCACCTCGCCGTTCCCGGCGGCAATGAACTTGGCCAGCGCCGCGCCGTCGGCGGCCAGATCCTGCAACTGCAAATTGCTCAGGCCCACGCCGAAATACTGCCCAGCGATATCTTCCAGTTCATGTGCTTCGTCCAGCACCACCGCTTCATAGGGAGGCAGCACGCCCGGTAGATCCCGGCTCTTGATGGCCAGGTCGGCGAAAAACAAATGATGGTTGGCGACCACCAGATCCGCCTCCATCGCCCGCTGCCGCATGGCGGTCAGAAAACAGTCGTCGAAGCAGCGGCATTTGGAGCCGGTGCAGGCGTCGCGCCGCGCGTTCAGCCGCTCCCACAGCGGCGAAACCTCCGGCAAGTCCTCCAACTCCGCCCGGTCGCCGGTGGCGGTTTCTTCCGCCCAGGCGCGGATATGGCGATAACGGTCCAGGTCGGCCAATCCCAGCAGCGCCGGCTGCCGTTCCAGGTCGGCAATCTTGGCGCGGCAGGCGTAGTTGTTGCGGCCCTTCAGGCAAACCGCTTTCAGCTCCCGTCCGACGGCCCGCGCCAGCAACGGAATGTCTTTGTGCATTAGCTGGTCTTGCAGATTTTTGGTCCCGGTGGAAATGAGCACCCGCCGCCCGCTGGCCAGCACCGGCGCCAAATAGGCCAGCGTCTTTCCGGTGCCCGTGCCCGCCTCCACCAGCAGGTGCCGCCGTTCCGCCAGCGCCCGCTCCACCGCCTCGGCCATCTCCCATTGCCCGGAGCGGTATTCATAATTTCCCAGCGCCCGGGCCAACGCCCCGCCCCGGCCAAAGAATGCCCGCAGCGTGGCCGGCGGGCGCGGCGCGGAGGGGGACAGGTTGCCAGGCATGCTGCCAGTCTAACGAATGCCGCAGGCGCTCAAGTCCCCCGCGAAGACGCGGCCTGGGCACAAACGTCGCGCCGAACACCGTCGCGGGAAGGAGCGGAATGCCAGCGGTGGGTTCTGACGTCATGGCTGAACCCACCCGTGGCCGGCGCCTCTCCGGACACTCTGTGGCTACGAATGCCGGCCTCGTCCGCTCAGGCCGCGTTTCGGCGCTTCCGCCTGCGCATCGGCCACGCGCTGGCTGGCGGCCCCTAATTTTTGGCCACAACCAAATTGTTTTGCACGCTGAAGACGCCGGGAACCGACCGAGCAGCGTTGCCGGCCACGGTCTTATCCAATTGCGAGTTCACGACACCCTCCAGCCGGATCCGCCCATTGGCGACCACGATGCGAATGGGGTGAGCCGGATCAATCCTATATTTCAGCAGCGTGGGGTTGCCGTAAATGGCCCGCGCCGCCAGGAAACGAATCCGGTCGTCGTTGATGGAGGTGGGAGCCACGGTGATGCGATCCTGGACGCCCCGCACGCCCGGCGTGTCGGCAATGATATCCAGCGCCGAATCTCGGTCGGCGTAGCTGGCAACTTGGCCGCCCACCACCACCATGCCGTTGTGAACTTCCAGGGTCAGGTTGTTGAAGATCTGCCCCATGCCGATGCGGTCGTACTCCAGCCGCTGCGCCAGCAGACGCTGCAGTTGCGCATCCGGCACGCTGGTCGCGTTCACGTGCAATTGGTCAACGACGCCGATCACGCCGCGAACCTGCCGCGCCTTATGGTTCGCCTCCAGCCACGCCCGATAATCCGGCACGCTGCCCGCCAGCGTCGCCACGCCGCCGCGAACCGCCACCGTCACCTCGCGCAAGGCGCTCTTGGCCGCGAACTCCTGCCGCAGCGCGGCCTCAATTTGCTGATCGGAGGCCGTGCCGTTATTGGCCTGGGGCGCCGCAAGGCCCGTCGCGCTCAGCGCCGCCACCAGCACCGCCGTCAAACCCATGGACCGAATTCGTTGGAATCGCATACCTTCCTCCCGCCAGGCCGCGGCCGGCGGCGGAGCTGGTTCACTCCGCCGCTCGCGACTATTGGCGCCTACTCCCGGTTTCTCCCACCAGGACGGCAGCCATACACAACTCTGCAATTCGATCGCCGTCGCTCGAAGGCCACGGCACGGAGCGCTGGTTGCAACCCGCGTCCCGGAAACTCCCGCCGAATGGCCCACTGCGCTGATGCCTGGGACTGCCTGATCGGCGGCGCAACGGCACGGGACGCCAACCGCTCGACCGTCAGAATTGTCGGTGACGCCCACATTCGGGTGAATGCCCCCGGCGGCAACCCCTTTCGGCCCGCTGTTGCTTGAAAGCTACGTTGCCCTCGGGGCCCGGCGCACGGTTCCGTAGGGAAACGCCAGCTCTGTACCGTTTCTCACGTTCCCCGTTTCCCTGCTATTCTGAAGCCATGCCGAAGTCGTTGGAAGCCGTAAATGCCAAGCTGACCCACCTAATCGCCGAGGAAATGGCGATCGAAGAGGCGGAGCTGACTCCGGAATCCTCCCTGCTGGAAGACCACGGTTTGGATGAGATTGACGTCGCCGAGTTGCTCCTATGCGCCGAGGAAATGCTGGGCGCGCGGGAGTTCAGCGAAGAGGAGTGGGAGGATTGCCGCACGGTCGGGGATTATCTGCGCATCGCCGGCGGCAAGCTGGGCAAAAAGGCGGAAAAGAAGCCCGCCAACCGAACCGTCGTCGCGAAAAAGAAGTAGGCGCGCCGCGTTAGGATTCCAGTAATTCCCGTACCCGGGTTGGCACCGCATCCGGAGCGAAGGGCTTTTGCAAGAATGGGCCCAGCTTGTTGTTGTCGCCCAGTTGCGGATCGGCAAATCCGGACATAAACAATATCTTGGTCTCGGGCCGCATGGCATGGAGCCGTTCCGCGAGCCGCCGGCCGTCCAGGTTGGGCATCACCACGTCGGTGAGCAGCAGGTCAATCCGCCCGGGATGCTCCGCGCAGATCTTGAGGGCCTCTTGCCCATCGCGCGACTCCAGTACCTGAAAGCCGTGCGCCGCCAGCGTGTCCCGCACCAGGGCACGAACGCCGTCTTCGTCCTCGGCCACCAGAATCGTGGCGGCACCCGCCGACGCCGATTCCGCGGCTGCGCCGGCGCGCTCCTCTCGGTCCACCACCACTGGAAAGTACAAGAAGAACTTCGTGCCCTTTCCCAGCTCGCTCTTCACCTCGACGAAACCGCCGCTCTGCCGCATGATCCCATACACCATCGCCAGTCCCAGCCCGGTCCCTTTGCCGCGCTCCTTGGTGGTGAAGAACGGCTCGAAGATCCGGCTCTGAATCTCCGCGGGAATGCCCGTCCCGGTATCCTCCACGCACAGCAGCACGTATCGCCCCGGCGCGGGCTGGCTGGCGCCCGCGCCGCCCGGCGGAATCTCCACTTGGCCGGTGGTCAGCGTAAGAGAGCCGCCCTCGGGCATTGCATCCCGCGCATTGACCGCCAAATTGAGCAGCATTTGCTCAATCTGCGCGGGATCGGCGCGCACCATGGCGTGCGCCGTTCCCAGCCGGAGCGCGACGTTGATCTCTTCGCCGATCAACGGACGCAGCATCTGTTCCATGTTCTCCACCAGATGATTCAGATTCACCACCTGGGGCGCCAGCGCCTGTTGCCGGCTGAAGGCCAGGAGCTGCCGCGTTAAGCTGGCCGCCCGTTCCCCGGCGCGCTTGATCTCCTCCAGCGGCTTGCGCAGGCTCTCCGGCTGGCCGAGGCGCAGCAGCGCGATGTCGCTGTAGCCGGTGATGACGGTCAGCAGGTTGTTGAAGTCGTGGGCGATGCCTCCCGCCAGCCGTCCCATTGCCTCCAGTTTTTGCGACTGCCGCAGCTGCTGCTCCAAGGCCTTGCGCTCGCTGACGTCGCGGTAGTTGACCACCAGGGCGCGCACGCCCGGCGTGTGGGAAAGGTCGCAGAACGTGGCCTCGATCCAGCGCCAGCCGCCGTCGGCATGGCGGGCGCGGTACTGCGCTTCGACATTGACGCCGGGATGATCCAGCGCCTGGCGCCACAAGAGCGACGCACCGTCCAAGTCCTCGGGGTGGATCAGCTCGGCCAAGCGCAGTTCGGTGAACTGTTTCGGGGTATAACCCAGGACCCGTTCCGTGCTGTCGCTGGCGAAAACTAGATCGCCCCCGGCGTTGACCAGCGCGATCGCGTCGGCGCTGTTTTCGATCAGGGCCCGAAAGCGGCGTTCCCGCGCCCGCAAGACGTCCTCGGCCTGCTTGCGCGCGGTAAGATCCACCAGCGTCGCTTCGATGGTTCCCGCGGGAACGCCGAATCCGGTGGGCGCTAGGCTGAAATTGCACTGCGCCCAAACCAAGGCGCCGTTCGGCCGGCGGAAACACAGTTCCAGGTTCGCCAAGTGATGGTCGCCGGCGACGCGCGCGTGCAGGTCGAGCCATTCCCTTTCCTCGGGGAAAAACGCCGCGACGTTTCGGGCCAGCAAATCGGCGCGGGAGCGGCAGCCTAAGATCTCCGCGGCGGCGTCATTGGCTTCGGTAACCTCGCCTTTCGGCGAGAGGCAGAGCACGCCCGCCAAGTTGTGGTCCACCAAGCGGCGGTAGCGCCGTTCCAGCGCCAGCACCGCCGTGGACCCCGCGTGGGCCCGCGCCCGCCACAGCGCGGCGCTGCCGATCACCGCCAGCACCGCGGCGGCCAGCGCGGAGATCGGCGCCGCGAGGATCCCCACGACCACCCGCACCACGATGTGGACGGCGCTGCCCGCGCTCGCGGCGGAAACGTTGCGGCAGCCGGCGTCCCGAGCTGGTCAAACCCCGCCGCGCGCGGCCGAATCCCATTGCGCGTGGACGCGCCGGTAATCAGGCCTTCGCAGCGCCGGGCCGGGCGCGAGCAAGCGGTCGCCGCGCTGTTGTCGTTTCGCTGTTTGTGGTTGGTGCTGCTGGTTGCCAGCCTGGCCGCGACGGCAATGTGCTGGCGGCAAACGCAAGCGCGCCTGCGCGAAGCGGCCGACGTGACCACGCCGGGTTCGGTGATGGTGCGGACCGCGCTATGGGCGCGCGCCTCGGGCAAGATCTATCGCCGACTCGACGCGCCGCCCTATACCCCCGCGGTGTACGGGCCGTTGTATTACCTCGTCCTGGTCGGGCTGTCGTTCCTCACCGGGGCGCATTTCGCCGGCCTTCTGCTCGCCAGCCGCTTATTCACCCTGGCCTGTTACGCCGGCCTGGCGGTGATCCTCTGGCGGTGGGCCCGCCGCTTGGGATTGCCGCAGCCGCTCGCCGTCTTGGCGCCGCTTTTCGCGCTTGGCCAAATCGCGTTTCTCAACTGGAACGTCACCACCCGCCCCGACGTGCCGGCGGTGCTGGCCTCCGCCGCCGCGGTCTACGCCGCGACGGCGGCCGGCGCGCCGATTGGGCGCCGCTGGTCCGCCCCCATCGCCGCCGGCCTGCTGGCGGGCGCGGCGGTGATGCTGAAGCAGACGGCCTTGGCGGCGCCGGCGGCGATCGCGCTGTGGCTGGCGCTGCATCGCTGGTGGCCGGCATTGGCGGCCTTCGCCGCCGCCGCGGCGGCGATACCGGCATCCCTGCGCGGCGTCCTGGCGCTGCGCGGCGAGCAGCTCCGGGACTTGGCGCTGCTGCATGATCCCTATAGCGGATGGCGCAGCGCCGTGGGCATTCTGCTCCGCAAGATCGAACAGTACGGGCCGGATGCGCTATGGATCGCCTTGGCGCTGCTCGGCGCCGCCGCCGCCGCCCGGGCGGTCAGCGCCCGCCGCGGACCCAGGCCGCGGGGCTGGGAGTTGCTGATCCTTTACTTCTTTCTAGCGTGGGCGTGGGGATTGCTGACGCTGGGCCGCAACAGCGGCGGCGCGGGCAATTACCTCCTGGAGGGCTGGGCGGTCACGGCCGTGCTCGCCGCCGCCGGCGTGGCCGCGCTGCGCCCCATCTGGACGCTGACTCCCGCCGCCGCGCGCAGTCTGGTGATACTGTGGGCGGCCATCGCCAATATCGCCGGGCTGATGGCCTGGCACTATCGCGCGAGCGTGCCCCTCCCGGACCAGGCGCCGCTGGCGCAGGTGTTGCGCGGCCGGCGCGTGCTCACCGACATTCCCTACCTGGGCGTGCAAAGCCGCGATCCTGCCTATCTGGACCCGTATTTGCTGCATACGCTCGAACTCACGGGGCTGTGGAGTTCCCGCCACCTGGCGGCGCAGATCACCGCGCAGCGTTTCGGCTTGGTGGTGCTGGACCTCAGCGGCGGGCGGGCCAACACCCGCTTCCGCGGACTGACCCGTTATGACCGCCGCACCATGGCCGCATTGCGCCAGGCCTACGTCCCTTATTGCGTGCGCGGCGCCTCTCCGCAACGCGGCGCGGCGGCGGTCTTCCTGCCGGCCGGACGGCGCCCGCCGGCCGGCTTGGTCCGGGCCCTGCGCGGCGACGGTTGCCGGCCGGCGCTAACCGCCATCCCCTTCTTCCCCGCCACGCCGTAAAATCAAAGACGGCATGCAAGTGACCGTCAACGGCGAGGCGCGCGAAGCCGCGCCCAACCTCAGCCTGCTGGAGCTGCTGCGCGAACTGGGCCTGCCTAGCGAGCGGCTGGCGGTGGAGCGCAATCGCCAACTGGTCCCGCGCCGCGAATGGGAAAGCACCCGGCTCGCCGCGAACGACCAGATCGAGATCGTCCACTTCGTGGGTGGGGGGTAACACCCGGCGGCGCGCGGATTTGACTTCCCGCACGTCCACCCTCAATAATCAGGGGTTCCGCTCCGTTCTTTCGCCGATGTCAACCACCGCCACCACGCCCGTCCCCAGCGGCACCTTCGCCCGTCACAGTTATTTTTGGCGCCGGCTGCATTCGCTGACCGGCATCGTTCCGCTGGGCGCCTTCCTGGTCGAGCATTTCGCCTCCAACGGCGCCGTCCTCAGCCGCACGCCGGTGGAAAGCTACGGCAATACGGTCAAGTTCCTCAACTCCCTGCCCTATGTGCTGGTGTTGGAGATCCTGCTGATCTGGGCGCCGCTGGCCTTCCACGGCATCTACGGCCTGTGGATCGCCCGCGAAGCCACGCCCAACAACCGCCGCTACGGTTGGTTGGGCAACTGGGGCTATTTGTTCCAGCGCATCACCGGCGCGATCGTGCTGGTCTTCATCGTCTGGCATGTCTGGACGGCCCGCTTCGCCGGCGTCAGCCTGCCCGACCATCCCTTCCTGTCGTATTCCAAGATGGCGGCGCAGATGCTGAACCCGTGGATCCTGGCGTGGTTCCTGGTCGGCATCACCCTGGTCAGCTATCACTTCTCCTACGGGCTTTATCTGTTCGCCGCCAAATGGGGCATCACTGTCAGCCCCGGGGCGCGCCGCAATTGGGGCTGGATCTGCCTCATCATCGGCCTCGGCTTCACCTATGCCGGCATCGCCTCGGCTTTGGCCTTCCGCGGCATTCACATCTACCCGATGCGCTAGCCCGCCGCACTCCCATGCCCAATTCTTCTCCCCATCTATTGATCGTCGGCGGCGGCCTGGCCGGCCTGTCCGCGGCGCTCCACGCCGCCGAGCGCGGCGCCCGCATCTCGCTGTTCTCAGTCGTTCCGGTGAAGCGCTCGCATTCGGTCTGCGCCCAAGGGGGCATCAACGCCGCCAAGAACCTGAAGGGCGAGGGCGACTCGCCCTGGATCCATTTCGACGACACCATCTACGGCGGCGACTTCCTGGCCAATCAGCCGCTGGTGAAGCGGATGTGCGAAGCGGCGCCGGGCATCATTGACCTGCTGGACCGCATGGGCGTGCCCTTCAACCGCACCCCGGAGGGTCTGCTGGACTTCCGCCGCTTCGGCGGCACCATGCATCACCGCACGGCGTTCGCCGGCGCCACCACCGGCCAGCAACTGCTATACGCGCTGGACGAGCAGGTGCGGCGGCATGAAGCCTCCGGGCAGGTGGAGAAATTCGAACACTGGGAGTTCCTTTCCGCGGTGCTGGATGACAACGGCGTGTGCCGTGGAATCTGCGCCATGGACCTGCGCTCGATGGAGGTGCGGACCTTCGCCGCCGACGCCGTCATCATCGCCACCGGCGGCATCGGCGCCATCTTCGGGAAAAGCACCAACTCCATCGCCTGCACCGGCAGCGCCCAGTCCGCCCTGTACCAGCAGGGCGCCGATTACGCCAACGGCGAGTTCATCCAGGTGCATCCCACGGCGATTCCCGGCGAGGACAAGCTGCGGTTGATGTCGGAGTCCGCCCGCGGGGAAGGCGGCCGCGTCTGGGTGCCGAAGGACGGCAAGCCGTGGTACTTCCTCGAGGAGTGGTATCCAAAGTACGGCAACCTGGTGCCGCGCGACGTCGCGACGCGGGCGATCCACAAGGTGGTTTACGAGCTGGGCCTGGGCCTGGACGGGCAGCCGGCGGTATATCTGGACCTCACCCATATCCCCGCCCACGAACTGGACATAAAATTGGGCGGCATCCTCGAGATCTACGAGAAGTTCGTCGGCGACGATCCGCGCAAAGTGCCGATGAAGGTGTTTCCGGCCATGCATTACACCATGGGCGGATTGTGGGTGGACAACGAACACCAAGCCACCAACATCCCCGGTCTGTTCGCCTGCGGCGAGTGCGAATACCAATATCACGGCGCCAACCGCCTGGGCGCCAACAGCCTGGTTTCCTGCATCTTCGGTGGCGCGATCGCCGGTCCGACGGCGGTGGAATACACCCGCGCTAGCACGGCGGCGGGATCGCCGCGACCGTTCGAGCAGGAAAAGCTGCGCCAGGAGGAGATCAACGCCCGGCTCTTCGCCTCGGAAGGCAGCGAAAACCCGTTCGTGATCTGGAAAGAGCTGGGCCGCACCATGACCGAGCACTGCACGGTCATCCGCGTGAACGACAATCTGCGCCGCGCGGACGCCAAGTTGCAGGAACTGCTGGAGCGGTACCGCAAGCTGGGGCTGCGGGACAAGACGCGCTGGGCCAACCCGGCGTTCTTCTTCACCCGCCAGCTTTACAACATGCTGCAACTGGCGCGCGTCATCTGCCTTGGCGCCCTGGCCCGCGATGAAAGCCGCGGCGCCCATTACAAACCCGCGTTCGCCGAGCGCGACGACGCCAACTGGCTGAAGACCACGCTGGCCAGCTTCGCGCCCGACGCCGATGAACCGCGCCTGCGGTACCAGCCGGTGGACATTTCGCTGCTGCCGCCGCGCCCGCGCAAATACTAGCCGCCATCATGCCCGCCAACACCGTCCGCCTGCGCATCAAGCGCCAAGCCGGCCCGCAAGCGCCGCCGGTTTGGGAAGAGTTCGAGATTCCCTACCGCCCGCACATGAACGTGATCGTCGCCCTGCGCGACATCGCCGAAAACCCGGTGACCCGCGACGGGCGCCCCACCAGCACCATCGCCTACGAGGCCAACTGCCTGGAGGAGGTCTGCGGCGCCTGCGCCATGGTCATCAACGGGCGGGCGCGGCAGGCCTGTACCGCGCTGGTGGACCGGCTGGAACAGCCGATCAGCTTGGAGCCGCTGCACCGCTTTCCGATGATTCGCGACCTTCAGGTGGACCGCTCCAAGCTGTTCAACGACCTGCGCCGCGTCAAGGCCTGGGTGCCGATTGACGGGACCTATGCGCTCGGCTCCGGGCCGCGGCAGTCGCCGCAGGACCAGGAGCAAGCCTATCCGTTGTCGCGGTGCATTTCCTGCGGCAACTGCCTGGAGGTTTGCCCGCAATACAACACCCGGACCGACTACGTGGGGGCGGCGGTGATCAACCAGGTGCGGCTGTTCAACCTCCATCCCACCGGCAAGATGCACCGCGCCGCCCGCCTGGACGCGCTGACCGGACCCGGCGGCATTCAAGAATGCGGCTACGCGGAAAACTGCGTCAAGGCCTGCCCGAAGGACATCCCCCTAACCGACTCGATCGCGGCGGTGAACCGGCAGATGGTCGGCCATCTTTGGGGCAAGGCGCTGGGGCGCTAAGCGGCGAGGCTGGTCGCCAGCCAATCGTAGAGCAGAACGACCACGACCAACGCCACGGCCGGCGCAAAGAGCCAGGCGTAGGATTCCAGCACATAGAGCTTCAGCAGGCCCGCCAGCATCGCGCCCCAACTGGCGGTGGGGGGCGCCGCGCCCAGCCCCAAAAACCCCAAAGCCACCTCGGCCAAAATGAACTGCGGCGCCAGCAGCGCCGCCTGGGTCAGGGCGACCGAATAGGTTTCCGGCCAGATGTGGCGCCGCAGCACATACCAGCGGGAGCCGCCGAAGCCACGGGCCGAGCGCACGTAGTCGCGTTCGCGGGCGGCTAGCGCCACCCCGCGAATCAGCCGCGCCGGCCGACCCCAGCCGGTTAGGCCCAGGATCGCCACCAGCATCAAGAACGCCGCAGCCCCGCTGACCGACAAGGGCAAGAAGGCGCGCGCGGCGAAGAGCAAATAAATCCACGGCAGGGCCAGGAACAGTTCCGCGCCCCGCATCACCAGGGCGTCCGTCCAGCCCCCCATGAACCCGGCGGCGCCGCCCAAGACCAGTCCCAGGCTGAGCGCCAAGCCGGCGCCCAGCAAGCCGGCGAGCAGCGACAGCCGGCCGCCATAGAGCAGGCGCGAGAGTTCATCGCGGCCCAAGGCGTCGGTGCCCAACAGAAACACCCCGCGGCCGGGGACGGCGAACAAATGGCCATGGCGGAAAAAATGCAGCGGCAGGGGATGGGATGCGTCCAGCCGGTACCGCGGTGGACCATAGCGCTCGGCCAAGGGCCGCCAGGGATAAACGAAGGGCCGCCAAT
Organism: Acidobacteriota bacterium; assembly: GCA_027315185.1. Lineage (GTDB taxonomy): Bacteria > Acidobacteriota > Terriglobia > Terriglobales > SCQP01 > JAKAUF01. The sequence continues at coordinate 6,799 of DAHUYO010000008.1, read as the reverse complement.
GGAAATGACCGCGGGGGCCCCACCAATGCAATCGCATCGGGGGCGCGAAGGGAAACCGGCGGAACTGGCGCGCCGGCGCATAGGGGGCGAAAAATCCCGCCCCGAGAACCAAGACATGGAAGGCGATGAGCGCCGCCAACGGCCAGCGCCAGCCCCGCCGCGGCATGGTTGGGGCGGAATTCACGGCGCCTCGCTCCGGCTAGCCGCGGCAGCGCCGCGCGTTGCAAGCCGGGGATCGGTCCAGGCCAATCCCAAATCCGCCAGCATATTGCCGCCCACCAGCAGCGCCGCCGACAGCATCACGGCGGCGACCACGACATAGGGGTCGCGGTCCAGGATGGCTCGCCACAGCAGCGGACCGAGGCCGGGCCAGCCGAGTATGACCTCCACCACCAGCGAGCCGCTGAGCAGGGCGCCGAAAGACAGGCCCAACAGCGAGAGCATGGGATTGGCGGCGACCGGCAGCGCTTGCCCGAACACCAGCCGCCATTCGCCGATGCCGTGGCCGCGGGCGGCGGCGATGTACGGCGCGTCCAGCGCTTCGGCCATAGCCGCCCGCACATGGCGCACCAAGGTCGGCAGCATGCCCGCCACCAGCACCGTCACTGGCAGGCAGAGATGCCACGCGAAGTCGCGCAATTGCGCCCAGCGGTCCCAGTGCCGGGACCCGAGCGTATGCATGCCGCCCACGGGAAACCATCCCGTGCGGAGGGCCAGCGCCAACAGAGCCAGCGCCAGCACCACGTCCGGCAGCGCCAATAGCAGGCTGGCCCCGCCGGCGATGGCGCGGCTGTCCCAATGGCCGCGCCGCCAGGCGGACCACATGCCCAGCGGCAGCGCCACCATCCAGGCGAGGAGCAGGGCGGTCAGCGTCAGCCACAACGTATGGGCCACGCGCGTCCGAACCAGCGGCCAAACCGGCGCGTTGTAGGCAAAGGAGTAGCCCCACCGGCCAGCCGCGACGGAGCGCAGCCAGCGCCAATACCGCACCGGCAGCGGCGCCCGCATGCCTTGGGCCGCCTCCAGCGCGGCCACGGTGCGGGGCGACAACTGCGGATTGAGCCGCATGCGCGCGTAGTAGCTGCCCGGCGCCAACTGCATCAGCAGGAAGACCAGCACCGACACCGCGGCCAGCACCAGTGCGCCGTGCAGCAGGCGTCGCAGCGCCGAGCTTACGATGCCGGGCACGCGTCCGCCTCCATGCGCCCGGCGGCGAGGATCAAGCGCCGGCCGCCGACGCGCCGCGCCAACTCCGCGTCATGGGTGATGAACAGATACGCCAAGGCGCGGCGTGCCTGGAGGGCCGCCAGCAAGCCGAGCAAATCCTCCCGCAACTCCGGCTCGACGCTGGCCAAAGCCTCGTCGAGGATCAGCACCGCCGGCGCCAACGCCAAGGCGCGGGCGATGCCGACGCGGCGTTTCTCGCCGCCGCTCAATTCAGCGGGGCGGCGGCGCAGCCAGGCGCCGGGGAGGCTGACTTGCTCCAAGAGCTCCGCCGCTCGCCGCTCCCGTTCCCGCCGCGGCACGCCGCCCGCGATCCGCCAGGGCTCGGCGACCAGCTCACCCACGCGCAGACGGGGATTCAGAGCGCCGGCGGGATCCTGCCAGATCATCTGCACGCCCAGTGGACCGACTTCCGGCGCGCGCCACAAGGTTCCGCCGTCCGCCGGCTCCAGCCCCGCCAGGCAGCGGGCCAGCGTGCTCTTGCCCGCGCCCGAGGGCCCCATCACCACCACCGTCTCCCCGCGAGACAGGGTCAGGTCCACGTCCTCCAGGGCCGGCACACGCCTGCCGGCGCGGGTATAGGTCTTGGTCAACCCCGCAGCCCTCAGGAGCGGGCGGGGCGATAGCCGGCGCGTGGCTTCGTTCCACCCCGTAACCGCGGACAGTTCCGTGGACCCCGGGTTGGGGGTTCGCTCGGGCGCCTCATCCCGCCGCGGCGGGACTCCTTCGCCTTCGCTACCGGCGACGGACGCTACGCGCCTCTTGGCGGCAGGAACTTCCCCCGCCGCGCCGGCGGGCAGGGCCACGCTGCGGGCGACCACCGCCGCCAGCACCGCGGGCTCATGGCTAATCAGCAGCAGCGCCATGCCTTGCTCCACGCGGCGGCGCAAGGCGCTGAGAATGGCAGCCCGGGTTTCCGCATCCAAGCCGGAGGTCGGCTCATCGGCGATCAGCAGCGCCGGCCCGCAAGCCAACGCTTGCGCCAAAGCGGCGCGCTGCAATTGCCCGCCGCTCAACTGGTGCGGATAGGCGCGGGCGAAACGCTCGCCCGCGCCCAGTCCCAACTCCGCCAGCAGGGCCGCGGCGCGCGCGCGCGCCGGACGCCGCGCCCAGCCGTGCGCCGCCAAGACGGAAACGATTTGATCCCCGATGCGGCGCACGGGATTGAGCGCCTGGCTTGGCTCCTGGTGGGCCAGCGCCACCACCGCGCCACGCAGTTGCCGCCACTCCCGGCGCCGCAAGGTGGCCACGTCGCGGCCACGGACGGCGATGGCGCCCGCGGTGACGCTCCCCCCCGGCGGCAATAGGCCGAGCACCGCGCGCGCCAGCGTGCTCTTGCCGCAGCCCGAGGGACCGAGCAGCCCGACGGCTTCGCCCGGTTGCAGCGCCAAATCCACCCCGCGAAGCGCGGGCGTCCGGCCGTAGCAGACGTCCAAGCCGCGAACCGCCAGCAGCGGAGGCGCGGCCGCGGCAGCGGGCCCGGTCCGCGCCGGCGCGCAGGGGGCGGAGCGGACCGGCGACCCCGCGCGGGCCGCGCCCGCCCACGGCGCCATGCCCTAGCTCTCCTTTTGCGCCAGCAGGCGGGAGGCGCCGCGCCGCACCGCATCCGGCACATTGTGGTTGAGCATCAAGCGCCGCAGGTCGTTGGGGAACAGATGCTTGCAGAGCTGGAGAGCTAGGTCGGTGGGGGTGCGGGAGTTATTCACTAGGTTGCGGATGACATTCAGCGACCGCAGCCAGCGGCGGCTGCCGCCGATTTCGCGCAGCACGTTCTCATCCACGTTACGCATGGCGGCAATTAACTCCACATCGTGCTCCGTCAGGCGCGGCGATGCCAAGACGCCGCGCTGCACGACGCGGCTGGCGTCGCGGATCAGGATCATCCGTTCTTCGCGCGAACCAAACGCCGCGCAACGGACGCGCTCCTGAACCGACATCACCGCCAGGCGCTGCAAAATACTTCGCGCCTCCCTCTGCTCGCCTGGCACGGAGGCCAACTCCGCCCGCTCGTCCTCGGAGGCTTCCACCAAGACGAAACCGCCATCCGCCTCCATTGCCTCGGGCGGCGGCGCCGCCGCGCCCAGGCAAAAGAAGTCGCGGATCGGCTGCGGGCACTCCGGCATCGCCAAGACCCGCGCGATCTCCGCCGCGGGAATCTGGTCCAAAGTGGCGCGCGCCGTCGCCGCGGCCTCGCCATCGCGCCCCGCCAAATAGACCAGCACCAACAAGCGATCCGGAAACCCCAGCGTCAGCCGCCCCAGCGCCGCTTGCCGCAGGAGGTCGGCCGGGAGCTTCCCGGCCAGGATCAACTCCGTCAGCCGGTGGCCGGCATGAAAGGCCGCGGCTTCGGGCACGGCGCTCACGCCTTTCCGCCCCCGGTTCCGGGCGCGGCGGGCGGGGACGAGCGGCGCGTACCGGACGGGGTTCCCGTTCCCGGCGCGGTCGGGGCGGCGCCCGCGGCAGGCGTGGCGCCCTGGGGCGCGACCGGCCCGCCACCCGTCCCCGCGCCGGTCTTCGCCGGCCCCGGAGCCGCCGCCGGTTTGCCGCCGGCGGCGGGCAAGGAGCGGACGCTCCCCGGCGGATAACGCCACAGCACGATGGCGCCGGCTGCGCCGAGAGCCGGCTGCGCCTGGCCGTTCACGCTGACCTGAGTGGCGCCGGCATTTCCGGTGATGAGATCCACGGGCGGCGCCAGCGAATAGCTCAATTGCTGTCCGGGCGCCAACGTGGCGACGGTTACGGTATTGCCGCCGGAGGTGAGCTTGACCCACGCCGACGCCGACGCCGTCACGACAATCCGCACCGGAACCGAAGGCGCCGGCACGGTCGCCGCCAGGGGAGGCGCGCCCGCGTTGGAGGCGGAGCCGGCCGGCGGCGCCGCATTGGAGTTGGCGGCCGACGGCTGGCTCTGGACCACCGTTCCCGTTGCCGCATGCGCCACGGGCGGGGATGCCCGGAGCAGGCGCGTGGCGGTTTGGGCGGCGCCGCTGCGGCGCGTGGCGCGCCGCGGCGTGGCGGGCGGTTTCCGAGCGCCCCGCGTGGAACCGGTGGCGGCGCCGGTGACGGCGGGCTGGGTCGTCCTTGCGACCGTGCCGGCTGCCGGGTGCGGCGTGGAACGGTCCAAACCCCAATAGGCAACGATGCCGATGATCGCCAGGGCCGCGACCATACCCAGCCAGCCCCGGCGCTTGCCGCTTTTGCCCGCCCGCCGGCTGGAGAGAGCAGGCGGCGGCGAGGTCTCAGGCTCGGCCAGGGCAAGGTACTCCGCGACTACCTTCTCGGCGTCCAATCCGACCTGGCGCGCGTAGGCACGCAGAAAGGCGCGAGGAAAGATGCCGCCGGGCAGGCGCTGGAACTGTCCGGATTCGATCGCCAGAAGATAATCCTTGCGGATCTTGGTGGCGGCAGTAATCTCCTCCAGCGTCCGGCCGCGGTTCTCCCGCGCCCGGGCCAGACCCGCGCCGAATTCCGCCAGCCGTCCCGCGATGTTCTGATTCTATGCCGCCGGCGCATGTGGAAGCGCCGGTTTCTCGCCGCCGTAACCGCCTTGTCACCTGTCCCTGCGCCTAGGCCGTATTGCGATCGGTTGCCGCTATACTGGCCGCAACTCGATTGAATATGCGGTCCGACGCCATCGCCAACCCGCAGGTCACCGACGGCGCTCCCGGAGCGGAGCATGCCGGCGAGATCGCCGCAAGCCTGACCAGTTGCCTGGAGTTGGAGCCGCTGCTGGACCGGCTGAACGGGCTGGCGCGGCAGCACGCCCAAGCGCTGGCGAGTTGCGTGTTGCTGGTCGAATCGGAGCGGGGTGTCTTGCGCTGCGCCGCGGTCACCGGCGCCGGCTGTGAAGACTTGGCGGAACGGGAAACGGCGCTCGCGCGCCTGTCCAACGCGATGCTGGTGGAAGCGCAAGACTTGGGCAATCCCCACGCGACGCTGACCACGCAGCCGCTGGAGACTTCCCTGTTGCCGCTGCTCGACTGCCATCCGCCCACGCCCGCCGGCAGCCTGCTGGCGCTGGCTCTGCGGCGGGAAGGCCGGCTCTTGGCGGTGGTGGAATTGATCTTCGCCGCCCCTCCCAACGCCATCGCTGGGGCGCGGCCGGCGCTGGCCGCGGTGGCGCGCTTCGGCGCGATCGGCCTGCAAAACGCCATCGAGCTGCGAAGCCTGCGGCAGCTGTCCATCAGTGACGACTGCACCGGATTGTTCAACACGCGCTATCTCTACCAGGTGCTGGAAACCGAGATCCGGCGCAGCGAGCGCTTCGGGTACTCCTTCTCCTTCCTGTTTCTCGATCTGGATCATTTCAAACTGGTCAACGACCAGCACGGCCACTTGATCGGCAGCCAGGTGCTGCGCGAATTCGGCGCGCTGCTGCAAGCGCAGGTGCGGCGCATAGACTGGGTCTTCCGCTACGGCGGCGACGAATTCGCCATCTTGCTGCCGCAGACCGGCAAGCCCAATGCCCGCGTGGTGGCCCAGCGCCTGCTGGAAACGGTGCGGCAGCACTCCTTCATCCGCGCCCAGCGGCTGAACCTGCACATCACCGCCAGCCTGGGCTTGGCCGCCTATCCCGACGACGCCACGCAGCCGGTGCAGCTGGTGCGCCGCGCGGACGAGATGATGTACCAGATCAAGAACACCACGCGCGACGACCTCGCCGTCGCCGGCTGAGGACTCCGGGATCTACGGCTTCGCGCCGCGGGCGGCGGGCGCGGCGGGCTGGTGGTGCAGGTGGCAAATGGCCACGGCCAGCGCGTCGGAGGCGTCGAGCGGGATTTTGCCGCCGTCCCACGCCAGCAGGCGCCGAACCATTTCCCGCACCTGCTCCTTCCCTGCCCGGCCATAGCCGGTGAGGGCGCTCTTCACCGCCAGCGGCGTGTACTCCGCCACCGCCAGCCCCTGCGCCGCCGCCGCCTGCATCGCCACCCCGCGGACATGGCCGAGCTTCAGCGCGGAGCGGGCGTTCTCGGCGTGGAAAATGTCCTCAATCGCCACGCACTCCGGGCGATGTTCCTGGATGATGGCGGTGATGCCGGCGTGAATGCGGTGCAGGCGCAAGGGAAAAGCTTCACCCGGACTGGCGCGCAGCACCTGATAGGCCAGCACCACATGGCGGCGGCCGTCGCTGGCGACCATGCCCAGTCCGGTGGCCTGCCCGCCGCAGTCAATGCCCAAGACCCGCATCGCCTTCCGAGTCTACCGCGGCGCGGAGGGCGCATCATCGGCTAGGCGCGGGGACGGCGGCCGGGGACAGGCGGGTCGAAGACCAGGAGACTGACTCGCCACCTGACCCAAAGGCCAGTTTCGCCCGGCCTTGCGTCCGGTTCATCATACTCAGTAAGGCTGACTACAGCCACTCCCCCGCCGCTTCCGCCGATGCTCCGCCGCGCCTGCCCCACGCTCGCTGCCGTCCTGCTGCTCGCCTTCGGTCCCGGGCTGTGGGCGGCGCCGCGTTTCGGCGGGGATTTGGTCGCCGCGCTGCATTCGGATCCCAAGACGCTGAATCCGGTCACGGCGCTGGACCTGCCGTCGCAGACGGTGATCGGACTGATCAACGGCGACCTGATTCACA
>DAHUYO010000089.1 GCA_027315185.1 Acidobacteriota bacterium | reverse complement strand
TAGGGCTGCGGCGGCTGCGGCGGAGCCAGTGGCGGCGCCGCGCGCTGGTGATCCTGAGCGACGGCGGCAACAATGCCGGCCGGCTGCGCTTTCGGCAAGTGCTGGCGCGGGCGCGACGGTCCTGGGTCACGATTTACGCCATCGGCTTGCTCGGCGCGCCAGGCGAGGAGGAGAATCCCGGGCTGCTAAAGCGGCTCTGCCGGGCGACCGGCGGCGTTGCCTACTTTCCGCACGCCGCCGGCGCGGCGGTGGCGGCGGCCACCGCGGCGATCGCCGGCGAGCTTCGCCAGCAATACACGCTGGGCTACGTCCCGGACGGGCTCAACGGAGGCGGGGGTTTCCGCCGTATCGAAGTGCGCCTTGTGGGCCCAGGAAACGGCAAGCTGCGGGTACGCACGCGGCCAGGCTATGTGGCGGCGCCGCCGGCAGGCTCAGCCCGCGGCGACCACCCGCAGCCAGGGGAATAAGCATGGGCAGGGCCCGCTTCCGCGCCGCGTGGCGCAGGAGCGGTTGGCGTGGCCCCTGCCAGAGCATCGCCGGGGGCCCGGCGGGCCGCGGAGCGGCGGTGCCAGGCGCGGGCAAGAACCAGGCGTAGCCGCCCCCAACCCAGCGGCCGGGACTGCCGCGGCCGCCGGCGCCGGGAGGCCGGCACGGAATGCGGGCGCGGCGGTTGCGCCCTACAGCCCGTCATGCGCCACACCCGCCGGGAGAGAGGCCGAATGGTTGTTCGCAGCCGCGCCGGCCGTCGCTGGGACGGAGCCCGCGGCAGCGGCATCCAAGGCGCTTCGGTTGCCGCGGTCGCGCTCCAATCCCATGCTGAGCGCCGTCAGGCCCGTCAGCCCGCCGAGCTGCATGGTTTCAATCGCCGAACTGGGCACCATGACGATGGTGGAATTTTGCTTCAGCGCTTCATACAGCATGTTCATGCCGCGGAGATGGAATGCGACGGGGTCGCCGGCGTAGGTTCGCGCCGCCGCGACGAACTTTTCCGCCACCTGGCGCTCAGAATCTCCCAAGATTACCCGCGCCTGGCGTTCCCGTTCCGCTTGCGCCTGCATGGACATGGCGTTCTCCAGCGCCGGCGGAATCAGCACGTCCTTGACCTCCACAGAGATCACCCGAATGCCCCATGGCTCCGTGCGCTCGTCAATGATCGCCCGCAGGACGCCGCTGATCTTGTCTCTGCCTTCCAGGAGTTCCGCCAGCATGGATTTGCCGATGACGTCGCGCAGGGCCGTCTGTGATGCCCAACTGATCGCGCTCGGATAGTCGGCGACATCCAAGGCTGCCTTTCTGGGATCCACTATTTTCCAAAAGAGAACGGCATCCACGTCCACGGGGACGGTATCCTTGCTCAGTGTTTTCTCCGCCTTGAAGGAGCTGGTGAGAACCCGCGTGTCGATCCAGTAAGGAATGGTGTCAATCAGCGGAATTATCGCGAACAACCCCGGTCCGCGCAAAGTGCGGAACTTGCCGAGACGCAGAACGACGGCCTTGTTCCATTGGTCCGCGATCTGAAGCGACGACGCCACGCTGAGCGCGACCAGGAAAGCAGCGCAAAGCACGACGACAGCGGCCAGGTTTTCGGAGGCGCGGTGCTGGGCGTAGGCAATCGCCGCGCCGATGCCAAGAATGACGACGAACAGCAAGAGTGGGACCGAACTGGCTTTCCGCATTTCGCATTACCTCATTACCGCCGCGCCGCCCCGCCGCTCAGCCCGCGAGGAACAACTCCCGCACCGGGCGCCTTGGGCGATAGACACCTTTCTAGGTCAACCCCTGCGGCCCGCCGCGCCGGGCGCCGCAGTCCTAGCGCGGCCCCGGGGTGATCACGCACTGCGGTCGTTCGCGGCCGCATGGCGCAGCGGGCCAGTTCCCCGCGGCGGAAGCTGACGAGCCAATCCTGCCTGCCGATCAAGCGGCTGGATTCGTTCCGCCGCGTGCACCCCCGCCCGTGGCGGCACCACAAGGCACCGCAGCAGCGCCGGCATGGATCCGGTCCACGCGCCCGCCAGACTCTCGAATGCCGAACCGGCATCGAGCGGCCCCAGGCAATGGCGGCAGCGCTGGCCGGGCAACACTCGCAGGCGAAACCGACCCCAATGCACGACCGGAAGCGCAAGCCCCTCCACTTCCCGCGTGCATGTCGGGCAGGTAATGCGTGCTTTCGATACCAGCTTCATGGGCATATGGACCTCTCTTTGATCTGACCGACTGGCGCCGCGGCATGCCGGCGCCGGCCGCGACGGCCGGCGCACCGAGCCGCGGCAACGGCGCAGGCTACGGCTTCGCCGCCGGCCGCTCCGGTGCGGCAGGGCGGGCCTCCCCGGGTGTGGCAGCGACGGGCCGGTCCGCAGCGGGCTGCTGGCGCATCTCACGTTCCGCCTGAAGCCAGTTCTGCATGTCGGAGCCACCGTGCTTGCCACGCGACAACTCATAGGCACGGCGGCTAATTTGCTCTCGCGTCGCCTTGGCCGCGGCCTCAGCGCCATTGGGAGCAGTGGCGGCGGCGTGGCGCTCGGTTCCCTGGTGGTTGTGTTTGTTGTGTCCCATGCTGTACTCCGTATCCTTCTCCCGTGGTCGGGTGTTGGTTAGCCAAGCGTGCGCCGGGCGGGGCCGTCCGCTCCAACCGCGGCGCGTGAGTGAACCTCCTACGCGGCGGTGCGAGCGGCGGGGCGCTCCGAGTTTCCGTAGTCGCCCCGGGATTCCGCCACCACGCCGATGTCTTCCGCGCCGGTCCGTCGCAGGCGCGCCTTGGCCCGCGCGGTCCAACTCGGATCATCACAGTGGATGGACAGCAGGAGTCCGGCGTTTTTGGTGCGACCGGAGTAGCGCTTGGCCTCATAACGAGGGATGGCTGAGCCGAAGATCGCCCCAGCCAAGGCGCCGATCACGGCGCCTACGCCCACGCCGCTGAGCAACGCCAGCACGGGGCCGGCAAGGATGACTGCTTGCAGCGCAGGCGTCTGCCAGTACCCCATGCCGAGCGCCCAGCCGGCCGCACCGCCAACGACAGCGCCGATGAAGCCGCCCCAAGCCGCTCCATCCAGCATCTTGGAGCGCTTCCGCATGGACAGATCCTTGGTGCCCTCGCCCGCAGCCGACAAAACGGCCAGATCCGCGCTCCGAAAGCCTTCCTGTTCCAATTCATAAAGCGCCGCCGCAACCTGCTCGCGGTTGGCGTAAATTCCAAATGTCGCCGTGTTTGCCATATCGCCTCTGCCTCGTATTGATCCGACCTCAGCATGCGCCGCTTGGTATGACGGCGCTGTTCCGTTATGCACCCTCGGCGCGTGCGCCGGCGCCGACGCAATGATGGGACGAAGGATTGTGCCAGGTTGCGCCAGGAGCGAGAATCGCGCCGACGGCTTTCGGCCCCCAACCGTGGCGCCGGTACGGAAGAGCGGGGCGGTGGTGCTTCAGGACGGGCGCCACCACCGCCCAGGCGGCTTCGACCGCGTCCTCCCGGGTGAACAGCGCGGTGTCGCCGATCATTGCCGCCGTTAACAGCCGCTCGTACGGCGCCTCCTGTCCCGGACGCTCCGCGGACAGGTAGAGCTCGCGCTGCTCTCCGGCAAAGACTTTGCCGGCCATCTTGACGCGCGCCGCCAGCGCGATGGCGGAATCGGGCGAAAGCCGGAAGCGCAGGTAGTTGGCGGGCCCGGCGGCCAGTCGGGCATCGGGGAATAGTTTCCAGGACGGCGGCCTCAGCGCCACCAGAACCTCGGCCGCGGTTGCGGCCAGATATTTGCCGGAACGCAAATACCAGGGCACACCCTGCCAGCGCCGGGAGTTGATAAAAAGCCGCAGCGCGCAGAAGGTCTCGACGTCGGAGTTCTTCGCCACCGCTTTTTCCTCGCGGTAGCCGTCGTATTGTCCGCGGACCACGTCGCCGGGCGCGAGGGGGCGCATGGCCCGAAAAATCCTGGTCTTCTCCGCGTGCATGGCGGCCGCCTCCCGGCTGGCCGGCGGCTCCATCGCCAGCAGGGCGACGATTTGGAACAGGTGGTTCTGGACCACGTCGCGCAGGCAGCCTGCGGTCTCATAGAACGCGCCGCGGCCGTTCACGCCGAAGGCTTCGGCGAGCGTGATCTGGACGCTGGCCACGTAGCGATGGTTCCAGAACGATTCGAGGAAGGAGTTGGCGAAACGGAAGTAGAGGATATTCATGATCGCCTCCTTGGCTAGGAAGTGATCAATGCGGAAGATCGCGTTTTCGGGAAACACGGAGTGAGCGACACGGTTGAGTTGCCGCGCGGAGGCGAGATCACGCCCGAACGGCTTCTCGACGATGACTCGCGCGTTCCGCCCCAGGCCGGCGGCGCCCAAGCCGCGCACGACAGTCGGGAAGAGAGCGGGCGGAATCGCGAGGTAGTGCGCCGGGCGCCGGGCGCGGCCCAGCGTCCGTTTGAGCGCCGCATAGGTGGCGGGGTCGTTGTAGTCTCCGCCGACGTACTGCAGCAGGGAGAGAAAACGCCGGAAGGCGCGCGCATCGTCAATGCCACCGGATCGCGTGACGCTAGCGGTGACCCGCTTGCGGAGCTGCTCCCGGCTCCACTTCGGGAGGGCGACGCCGATGACCGGGACGCTGAGCGTGCCGCGTTTCACCATGGCGTACAGAGCCGGAAAGGTCATTTTCCGGGCGAGGTCTCCAGTGGCCCCAAACAGCACCAACGCATCCGAGCGGGGAGCCGGCATCGCGCCTCCTTATTTATCTTGTGGCCGTGGTGTTTTGTTCCTAGCGGCACGCAGCCAGTTCCGGAGCCCCCGGCCGCGGGCCGGACGCGGGCTAGTTCCCGGAGAGTCCCCGAGGTCTGGGCGGCCGGCCGGCCCGGCGGAATGCCGCGGCCTTTTCGCGCCGACTTTGCCCCAAGTGCAAACGGCGGGATCCCCGCGATCGGCAGCTGCCCGGCCGACGGGAGCGACAACAGGAATAGAAAGGGGCCACCGCTCCGGAGGGGAGGTACCCGCTACCCCTTGAGCTTTTCACCCTGGCAGCCAGGGTGCTGGCATTGGCAGGTGATTTCCGTGACGCGTTTGGCGTCGGCGCAGGTCTCACTGCAATACTTTTTGCCCTCTGCGGGAACACAGTTGCACGCCCGATGGGCGCATTTCGCGGTGTTTTTCATGCAATCTCCTTGGAATGGAACGTTCTTCCGACCCTAGCCATCATTGATTGGCGCGGGGCCCTGCGCGGCGGCGCCGCGCGTTCCGCTTGGCGCGCGGGCAGTGCTGCGTCACGGGAGGACGACGACCGACACGCAAGGGCCGCGGTGATCCCAGTCACACATGATGTATCCGCCGCCGGTGTACTGGATGTAGAACTGGTCGGTGTCGTACCAGTCGCCCGGCCAGGGCTGAAGAAAGCCGAACCAGTAACCGCCGCCTTGAAACGCGGAATACCCGCCGCGCATCCGCAGGCCGCCCATGCGAAACCGGTGCTGATCGCCAAAGTAGCGACGATAGTGCTGATCGGGAATGCGCCGGTCATTGCGGCGGGCCAGCCGGATTTCCGGCCGCTGGCGCTGGCGTCCGCGGAAGCCCTGCCGTTGCGCGACAGGTCCGCGACGCCGGCTCGCGGGCGCCGATTGGGCTCGCCGCTGGGGCCGATTTTGTCGCTGCATTTGCCGACCGGGCTGCTGGGACTGCTGCGGCGTGGGGCGGGCCTGCCGGTCCTGGCGCGGCGCTGAGCGCTGACCTTGATTTGCCGGCTGGCGCTGCCGCGCTTTGGCCGCCTGGGGCTGGCGCGAGTGCGCCGCTGGGCCGCGCTGCTGACTGCGTTTTTGTGGGCGAGGCTTTGCGTGCTGGGCATGGTCCTGGTTGCGCAACGGCTGGGCCTGCGCAGCCAGGCCCAGCGCGCCGAAAACGGAAAGTAGCAGCAGAGAGAGTACACCAGCACTTGCCATGCGTCGCATACCAGCCTCCATCGCGGGCGGCTTGCATCGGCCTGCCGCCGCAGTTGCGGTCATTACGTTGGTTCAGCCCTAACGATGGGGCTCAATCGGCGCGGTGGCTGCCCTGTTGTGCACAGCCGCGCTCCGCGTGACAGGCCGCTTGACCCGGTCCGCCAATCCCACCGCCTCCAGGGCGCAAATCAGGTACCAGCCGATGTCCACCTGCCACCAGCGCCGCGCGAACGGGGCGACGCCGGCGGCGGCGTGATGATTGCCGTGCCAGTTTTCTCCCCAGGCGCCGAGTTGCAGCGGGCCGAGCCACCAGACATTCTGACTGCGGTCGCGCCCGGCCGCGGGACCCAGATGGGTAAGGCTGTTGACAAAGCATTGGAGGTGCAAGCAATAGACCAGACGGATGGCTCCAATCCAGAAAAAACCCGCCCAGCCCAGCGCCAAGCCGCAACCCAGGGAAAGCAGCAGGACGGGCACTTCCGCCCGTCCCCAGGCCCGGTAGCGTCCGTGGTCCAGGTCGGGACACCAACGCTGCGGCTCCGCCCGCGGCGACTGATAGAGCCAGCGCAGATGGGCCCACCAAAAGCCGCCCTGCGCAGGGCTGGAAATATCGTGCTCGGTGTCGGCGCAAGCGTGATGCAAGCGATGATAGGAGACCCAACTGGCGGGGGCGCCAGAACCGTTGAACATGGCGGCGAAGATCAGCACCTGCTCGACGACCGGGTTGAGCCGCAGGGTGCGATGGGCCAGCAGGCGGTGGTAGCCGATGGTGGTTCCCAGGCCTCCGGCGGTGGCCAGCAGCGCGGCGACGCCGAACACTCGCCAACCCGGCAGCGGAAAGAGGATCAAGCCAACGATCGCCAAGACATGAATCAACAGCAGATAAACAAGAACGCCGGATTTGCCCGGGGCGGGCCGCCACCAGGGCTGATTCCATGGCCGGGCGCCGAGGGCCAGGCCGCCGGGACGCGCCAGGGCGGAAGGAAGATGGGATTGCGGCATGGAGCACCTCCCCGCGGGGACGGAGCCGACGGGCGGCAGCGCAGTCTTGGCGCGCCGACGTCCGCGCCCGTACATAGCGTGCTCTTTCAGGGTCCTGCGGCGCGCCCCGTCCGGCTGTCCAATTTGCAACGTTGCTGGGCGCGGGCCGCAGCGCGGCTCCCACCCCAGCGCGCGCCGGGGGCCCCGGGCCTGCGCCGCGCGTCCCGCGTTGCTCGGCGCGGGCGAGACCGGGGCCCGGTTCGCCGCAGCCCCGGTCCTCGCGTCGCTGGGGCCGCGCCGCTGGCCCGCGCGCGAGTTCCCTAATACCGCCGGCGAGGACGCCGGCGCTCCACGCCGCCCGGTGGAATGTCGCGGCCGTTTCCCGACAACGTTGCCCCCCAGTGCAAACGGCAACACCCCACCTAGGGGACGCGCGATTTCCGGCGCCGCGCCGGAGCCGACAGGTGTTAAATAGAAGATGATTTTTCGCACGGGCGCCGCGGCTTGCCACTGCTCGGCTCCTGCCCGAGGAGCAGTGCCCGGCGTGGCGCCCGCGTTGGAGCACCGCGATGCGCGTTCTGTTGATTTACCCGCGCCGCGACCCCGGATCCCCGGTTCGCACGCAATTCAGCCTCGAAAAGGTCCATGAGCTGCCGCTGTGGCCGCTGCGGGCGCGAAGTTACGGGTTTCAGTTCAACGGGCTGGAGACGCTCGCGGCGATGACCCCGCGCTGGGTCAAGCTCACGGTGGTGAATGAAAATCTGCAGGATATCCACTTCGACGCGCGCGTGGACCTGGTGGCCATAACGGTCATGGTGACCAACGCCACGCGGGCGTACCAAATCTCCGACGCATTCCGCAAGCGGGGCGTGAAGGTGGTGCTGGGCGGCTATCACCCGTTCATGGTGCCGGACCACGCCTTGCAGCACGCGGACGCCATCTGCGCGAGCGAGGCGGAGATGGTATGGGAGCGGATTCTGGAAGATGCGCGGGACGGCAAGTTGCGCCCCACCTATATTCAGGAGGGCAAGACCGACATGGCCGCGCTGTGCCAGCCGCCGCGGGTGCGGCGGCGGGAGTGGATGCGCCACGTGGTGCTGACGCTGCAAGCCAGCCGCGGCTGCCCGTTCGACTGCGATTTCTGCTCGATCATACAAATGCTGGGCCACGACATGCGGTACAAGACCCCGGAGCACCTCTGCGCCGAGCTGGAGACGATCTACCGCAATGACCTGGTGGGACGCTGGTACTGCCGGCCGATCTTTTTCGTGGACGACAACATCTTCGGGCGGCCGCGCGACCTCAAGGCCCTGCTGCGCGGCATCATCGCTCTCAATCGCCGGCATCCCCGCTACCGCGCGGTATTCGGCTCGCAGATGACGATCAATGTTTACAAAGATAAGGAGGCGCTGGACCTGCTCCAGGAAGCTGGTTTTTACTACATCTTCATGGGCCTGGAGAGCCAGGATCCAGCGACCCTGCGGGCCTATAACAAGCTGCACAATATCGCCTTCAACTACGACGACGCGGTTGCGACGCTGCGCGCGCACGACATGGAGGTCATCGCGAGCTTCATCTTTGGCACCGACACCGACACCGAGGCTTGCTTTGAGGCGGCGTACGACTTTTTCGACCGCACCAACGTCCTGTACCCGTATTTCAACATCCTGACCCCCACGGCCAAGCAGTGGTTTCGCTTTCTGGATGAGGGCCGCCTGATCACCGCCAAGGCGAAGCTCTATGACGCCCACCACACGGTATTCGTGCCCATGCTGATGACGCCGCGGCGGCTCCAGGAAGGCTTCATCGCGCTGGTGAACCGCACCTTCGATTATGGCAACGTCGCCAAGCGGCTATTGGCGGCGCGGCTGGCGCAGCGGCAGCGGCACCGTTTGGCCCTCCCGCTGCCGCTGGAAAAGCTGACCTACGCCAAAATCCACTGGACGCTGGGGCGGATGGGCGACCAGGCCGGCCAGCGCTTTCTGGAGGCGCTGCGGCCGCACGTTTGGTCGGGCCGCATTCCGATGGCGGAGGCGCTGCTGCAAATTGACCAGCATGACTGGGCGGTGCGCAACCAAGCCACGCTGCGCGAGTGCCACTCCTTGGACGTACCGGCATGGAGCGAGCGCGGCGCAGCCGCGGGCCGGGACCGCACCGCCACGAGCGCCGCCAGCTAGCGGAGGCGGGGCCGGCGCGGCGAGCCGTGCAATGCGGCGCTCTGTTCAATACGGGATAGTGAGCCCGGCGGGGGGCGGGTAACTTGAGAGAGCAAGACGCTAACACGGTCAGCTCCGGGATTGGCCTGGGAGCTTGCCTGAGAGCAAGGAGAACAGCCATGAAAACTCGCTACCTCAGTTTCCTTCTTTTGTTCGGCCTGGCGGCGATGTCGCCGGGCGTGGCAATGGCCGGGCCCATACTCGGCCCCGCATTATCCACGTTCGCGGTCCTGGGCGGGTCGGCGGTGACCAACACCGGGACCACCACGATCGGCGGCAACATCGGGGTATATCCGGGCACCTCGATCAGCGGAATCAGCGGCGGCGCCGCGACCGCGGAGTTGGCGCAGAGCCAGCTCTCGACCGCAATATCGGAGCTGGCCGGGGTCATGCCCGTGACCACGCTGGCGTCCTCGGACCTGACGCTGGCGGGGACGCTTGGGCCGGGCTTCTATAGCGTGCCGGCGGGAACCACAAATCTGTCCGGGGCACTCACGCTGAATGGCGGCGGAAACGCGGACGCGGCATGGGTGTTTCTGATGCCGAGTTCCTTCATCACTTCCTCGGGATCGTCGGTGGCGCTGACGAACACCGGCGCCGGCGCCGGGGTTTATTGGGTGGTGGGCAGCTCCGCGACGCTGGGCTCCGGCAGTTCGCTTACCGGCAATATCTTGGCGCAGGACAGCATCACGCTGGGCACCGGCGCGACGGTTAGTTGCGGACGAGCGCTGGCCTCCAGCGGAGCGGTCACGATGGACAACAACACCGTGGAGAACACCTGCGGCGGAGCGGAAGCCGGCAGCAACGGCTTGAGCGGCGGACTGAACGTAACCACGGATTCCGCCGGCATGCCGGTCGTCAGCCTGGCCACGCCGCCGCCGCCGACGTCGGCGCCGGAACCACCCGCATGGCTGCTGCTCGGCAGCGGATTGCTGGCGATGGGACTGCTGGAATCTTTCCGCCGGCGGAAAGCGGCGGCGGCAGTGGCGCAGCCAGCGGTGTAGGCGCGGCAGGCGCCGGGCGGCGGGCATGCGGCTGCGCCGCCCGGCGTTCCGGGCACGCCCCCGCGTTGCGGGGGCGCGGAATTATCTGGCGCGGGCCCCAGCGCGGCTGCTCCGCGCCGCGGCGGGCCGGGCGGTTGGCGGGCGGTGGGCCAGAGGCCCGCGCTCCCAGGGCGGGCGCCGCGGCTTCGCTGGCTGGGTCCGCGCCGCTGGCCCGCACGCGTTTTCCCAACCGCGCCGACGCGGATGCCGGCGCTCCAGCCCGCCCGGCGAAATGACGTGGCTATTTCGCGCTGACTTTGCCCCCAGTGCACAGCGCGACCCCCGCGACGTGAAAGGCCCCATCCGGGGGGCGCGGGCTGAAGCCCAGGGCCACACCGGCTAAAGCCGGTTCCACCGGGGCGGTTCCCCCGCAGCCCGGCTGCGCTTCGCCGGTTCCACACACGCCGCCCAGGGGTGCGCGGGAGGGCAGCCGAATCGACTGGCGCGAGCGCCGCGGCTGCGCTCGCCGGGTCCGCGCCGCTGGCCCGCACGCGGTTGCCCGATCCCGCCGGCGAGCACGCCGGCGCTCCGGCCCGCCCAGCGGCATGGCGCGGCCCTTTCGCGCTGACTTGGCCCCAGGTGCACGCGGCGCGACCCCCGCGAACGGTCCGGCGCCAGCGAATTCCGGTGCTGAACCCGCCGACCGCGGCGATCGGCGCCCCGCGTGGAGCACAAGGCGAAGGCGCAGACCTAGAAACCGCCGCCGTGGAAGGAGGCGGCTTTTCAACGGGCCTTCAGGCGCTGACTGCAGGCACGCGGAGGGAAAAGCCTGGGGCGCTGCTAGAATGCGGCGCGGAGCCCGCGGCGACGTGCCCTAACTTGGCGACGTGCCCTCGCTTCATTCGGTACAGCGCCTGGTCCGCGGCCTGGAGCAACTGCTGACTAACCTGGCCGTCACGGGGAAATATGGCGGCGCCAACGCTGACCGACAGCCGCGGCTGCTGGTGATCGGCGGCGCAGCGCTCGGCGATGCGGCGGCACACCAGATCCGCCCCGGCGGCGTCCATTTCCGGCGCCACCAGAGCAAACTCAACCCCGCCGACGCGCGCGACCATGTCCACGCCGCGGCAGCAGGAGGCCAATATCCGGGCTGTACGCTGGATAGCCTGGTTGCCGGCCAAATGGCCTTCGGCGTCGTTGATCCACTTGAGCCCGTCCACGTCCATGCACAGCACGGCGAGCGTGCGGCCGGCGCGCTTGGCGCGCAGGATCTCCCGCTCCAGGACGAGGGCGAACTGCCCATGGTTAGCCAGGCCGGTCAAGGAATCGGTGGCGGCGCGGCGGCGGAGGTCCGCGACCTGCGCCCGCTGGGCAGTGATGTCCTCGGCGATAATGACGCAGCCTTCCGAGACGCCATCCTCGCGGCGCAGCTCTCGCCCGCTGTAGCGCACGATGACGGCTCCGCCATTGCGGCCCGTCCAAACGACCTCGGCGGGGCCAATCCCAGCTTCGGTCGGCGGCGGCGCGGCGGCTGCCGCGTGGCCGTTCGGACGCGGTATGCGCAGGGCATCGCCGTCGGCCAGCATTTGCTCCGCGGAAGGGTAGCCGAGGATTGTGGCCAACGCGAGATTGGCGGCGATGATTCGGCCAGCACGGTCACAGCGGGCGACACCAAAGGTTGGGATCGCGGTCAGTGCGGCCAGAACGTATGCCGGAGACAGAACGGCGGCAGCGCCTTCGCTGCTAGGGGTGGGGAGCGGCGCCACGGCAGCGCGGCGAAGCGGTACGACGGATTCCGTGCGCGGCTGGGTGCTAGCGGCTAACGGGGGAGGCGGCACCGCCTCGGCCGGCGCAGGCCCCAGCGGCTCGCTCCGGGCGCCGATCCTGCTCCGGGCCAAGACGCGGCGCTGCACCCTAGGGGTCATGGAATTGGGAGCGGCGGCGGCGGCGCTGCGGTGGCGCACGCTGGCGGCCCGCTGCCGCCAGGGGCGTACGTCGGCGGCCGCGGAGAGCAGGACGCCGGGCAGGGCGGGGTTCTTGGCGGCGAGCAGATCGCGGGCCAGCGCCGGAAGCTGCAGGATGTCAGCCATCGCCAGGCAGCGGTCGCCAGCCAGGGTTGGCAACTCCTCCGCACCCGACACGGCATAACGGAGCAGGATCAAAGGAATGCCGGCGGTAAAAGCGCGGAGCGATGGCCATGCGTCCGCCCACACGCTGGCACATTTAGCGATGATCAGGTCGTAGGCGGGATCAGGCGGGGCGCACGGCTGGGCCGAAGGGGCATTCAGCGGTTCGACGGATCCCGCGGCCAGGGCGGGCGGCGCGACGGCGTGGGAAGTTCCATTGCTGACGCCAACGGCCTGAGGGGCCTGTGCCGCGCCCGGAGCCTGCGCGCGAAAGTGGCGGGCCAAGCGTTGGGGCGTAGGCAGGATGTCCGCCGCGAGCAGCCACCCGGCGCGGCGCAGGACGTCGAGGCACAACGACGCGGCAGCGGCGTCCTCATGAATCACGAGGATGCGGGCGCAACATGCGGTTTGGAACTCCGGGCCGTCGGCGCTGACGGGTTGGCGGCGGACGTCCGCGGCGGGCTGGATGGTGGTCCTCATAGGGGGGATGCCGAATAGGGGATGCTGATCGCCGCCGGGGAGTGGCTGGGACACGGCCGGGCGGAAACTCCCACGGCGTAACGAAGCTTTGCTCACCAGTGTCGGGCAGGGCTCCATTTGGGTCTGTCCACTTCCGGACAAGGCAGCCGCGCACTTGGCCAACGCAGCCGAAACGGGGCGCCAAATTGCCAGGAGCGGCCGCCCACCTGGCTGCGTGACGCGTCCCGCTCGCGGGGTCGCGCCCTTGGCTTGGGGAGCCGCGCCGGCGCGAGAAGTCACCGCGAAGCCCGCGCAACTCCGCAGGGCGGCCCGCCCCTGGCCCGCGAGGCGGCGCGGCCCCCAGCGACCCGCAGGCTGGGCTGGGAACGGCGGGGCCCCGACGCTGGCCCGCACGCGGTTTCCCGATACCGCCGGTGAGGACGCCGGCGCTCCTGAACGCCTGACGTCCGCTCTTGGACACATCTGATGGACCCCAGTAGCGTTATAGTACGGAGGATGAATGAGGCCGCAACTGGAACAAGGGAGGGTCGCGGGAGGCGCCGGAACGCAAGGCGGAAAAGTATGAGCGCAAAACCTGAGCTTCGGATTACAGCAACGCCAAAACCGGAAGATGGCCGGGGCCTTTGGTTCAATCAGGTGGTGACGCCGCTGTTGGCCAGCCAGCAACCCACCGGCCTGCGCAAGGGAACGCTGTTGTACACGCAGGGCGAGGAAGCGAATTCCGTCTATTTTTTGGTCCGCGGCAAGGTGCGGCTATCCGTGCTGTCGAAAGCAGGCAAGGAGGCAGTCCTGGGGGTCATCGGTCCCGGGGACTTTTGCGGGGAGGGCTGTCTGGCCGGTCAGACGCGGCGCGTGGGATCGGCCACGGCGATGACGCCGACGGCGGTGTACCGCGTGGAGAAGGTGGTCCTGGTGCGGGCGCTGCATCAGCAACACCCCTTAGCGGAAGCATTCCTGGCCCGCTTATTGGCGCGCAATATCAGCTTTGAGGAAGATATTTGCGACCAGTTATTCAACCACAGTGAGAAGCGGCTGGCCCGCGCCCTGCTCAAGCTGGCGCGATTCGGCCAAGATCCGTCCAGCAGCGGCTATCGCATCACGCCGAAGATCAGCCAGGAGACGCTGGCCGAAATGATCGGCACGACACGCAGCCGGGTCAATTTTTTCATGAACAAGTTCCGGCGCCTGGGCCTGATTGACTACAACGGCGAGGTGCACGTGCACGCGGAACTGCTGACGGACGTGGTGCTGGGGGACTAGCCCGCGGGTCGCACCGGCCGATGCGCGGGCCTGTGCCGTAGTGAGCAGACGCGGCGCCGCGGCAGCGCTAACGTCACTACTGTAGGCAGGATTCGGAAACAAGGACGCCCCGCCGCCGTCCCCATTCAAAGCGGTGGCGCCGGAATGGTGCAGACGAGCCGTCCTGCTTCGGCCCGTGACGGAGATTCCCATGCTTTGGACGATATTCATAGTGCTTTTGATCCTCTGGCTGCTGGGCTTCAC
>DAHUYO010000088.1 GCA_027315185.1 Acidobacteriota bacterium | reverse complement strand
TTTCGTCGTAC
The DNA here is from genome assembly GCA_027315185.1 of Acidobacteriota bacterium. Lineage (GTDB taxonomy): Bacteria > Acidobacteriota > Terriglobia > Terriglobales > SCQP01 > JAKAUF01. Next base: position 14,827 of record DAHUYO010000088.1, on the reverse strand, counting down.
CCTGGCGTATTCATGGCAAGCGAAGCGGAACTGCGGGAACAGATTCTGGGCATCGGCCGGATGCTGCATCAGCGGGAATACGTCGCCGCCAGTGACGGCAACGTTTCCGTGCGGCTGGCGGATGGGCGGATTTTGGCCACGCCGACCTCGATGAGCAAAGGCTTCATGAGCGCCGAGGACCTGGTCATCACCGACCTCGAGGGGCGCAAGCTGGCGGGGCGGCGCAACCCCTCCAGCGAGCTGGCCATGCACCTGCTGATCTACCGCCTGCGCCCGGAGATCGGCGGCGTGGTGCACGCCCATCCGCCGACCGCGACCGGCTACGCGGCGGCGGGATTGCCGCTGAACCAGGCGCTAATCAGCGAGGTGGTGCTGGCGCTGGGCTGCGTGCCGCTGGCGGCTTACGGCACGCCGGGGACGCCGGAGTTGGGCGACGCACTGCGGCCTTTGGTGCCGCATTACGACGCGCTGCTGATGGCCAACCACGGCGTGGTCACGTACGCCGAGGACGTGATGCGGGCGTATTTCAAGATGGAGACGGTGGAGCATTTCGCCCGCATTTCGCTGGTGGCGCACCTGCTCGGCAAGCAGGTGCTGCTGGGCAGCCGGGAGGTGGAAAAGCTGATGGAAGCGCGGCGGAAATATGAGGGCATCAGCACCGCGGCCAATCCCGCGCCGGGATGCCCGGTGACCGCCGATACGCCGGCGGATGGCGTGTCCTGCGCCATGCCCGCGGCTGGGGACGAGCGCTTCTTGGTGACACGCGAGGAGCTAACGCAGTTGGTCGAACAAGCGGCGCGCGGCAACAAGCGCCGCTGGTGATCGAGTACGGGCCTAGGGATCGGCGCCGCGCTCGGCCGTGGCGCGGTTTGGGTCCCGCTATTTGATCACTACCGTGAGACCCAGCGTGTGGGCCAGCGGGCCGGAAATAGCCGTCACGGTCGTTTGGAAGGTGCCGGGCGGCGTGCTCGGGGGCGCTTGAACGGTCTTTCCCCCGCAGGCGGCCAGCGCCAGCGCCAGGGCCGCCAGCGCCAGCCCCTGAGCCCAGCGGCGGCGGCTGGCGGCAGCGGCCCCTGCTAAGACAATAAGTCCCAGCCACAGGCCCCAGGGCGGCGCTTCCGGCGGCGGGGGAGGCAACGGAGCGCGGCCTGACTTTGCAGGCGGGGCGGTGGTGACGAGTTGGACCGTGGCCGTTTGGTTATCGCCGCTGATGCTGACCACCTGGGGGGAAACATTGCAGCTTCCCGCCGGCGGCGCGGGTGCGCAGGTCACGCTGATGTTGCCGGTCCAGCCGAATTGGGGCGCGAAGGTCAGCGTATAGGTGGCGCTTTGGCCCGGTTGAATGGTCGCCGAGGTGTCGGCGGCGCTCATGCTGAAATCCGAAAAGCCGATCGTCAATGGCACGGTGTGGGTGTCACCATTGCTGACGGCGCTAACTGTGAGCGCCAGCTTGTTCGCGCGCGAGGTCGCCATGCCGCTGACCGTCAGCGTGCTGGCGTCGCCGGCGTTCACTTCGGCGGGGTCGAAGCTGCACGCCAACGGCGGCGCGGCTTGGCAACTCAGATTGATGGCGCCGGTGAAGCCCGCCATGCCGGCGGTGGCCAAGGTGAACTTGGCGGCGTCGGCGCCGCGGGTGATGACCACCGTCGCATGGGTGGCCATCACGGTGAAGTCCCAGGCGGTAGCGGTCAGTTTGGCGGAACCGGTGGCGCCGATCGCGCTTTTGCCGCTGATCTCCGCTACCGTCTCGGTGCCCGCGGGCAAAGACGCCAGCGTGACTGTGGCGCTTTGGCCGGGGTTGATGCTGCCGGACGACAGCTTGCAGGTGGCGCCGCCGGGAACCTGGCAGGTGAGATTGATGGCGCTGGTCAGGCCGCCCTCCGCCGTGGCCGAGACTTGAAACTGCGCCGTCTGGCCCGCCATCACGGAGACGGAATTGGGATTGGCGCTCAGCGAGAATCCCTGAGCGGTAATGCTGACGGCGGCGGTTTTGCTGCTGCCGGCTTGGCTGGCGGCGATGGTGATGGTGTTGCCGCCGGCGGAGAGTGCGGAGGCGGCGACGGTGAGCGTAGCGCTCTCGCCCGGCGCCACCGCAGCCGGCGAAAACGAGCAGCCACTTGAAGGCGCGCGGCAGGCTAAGGTGACGTCGGAGCCGTATCCGGTGGTTTGGATGCGGATGGTAGCCGGCTGACCCAGGGCAATCGTGCCGTTCTGGGCCGCGGCGGTGAAATCGAACTGGCCGCCCAACAATCCATAAATGTCCAATTCGCCGCTGGCGGGGACAAAGACCTCGCCGTCGGCAATGGCCGGGGCCCCGAACTTCACCGCCGCGCCCGCCTGATCGCGGCGGGCGTCCTGGCCGCTGTTATATAGTTCGTGCAAGGTTTGGGCATCGAAGGCGTGCAGCACCTCCGGCCCGCCGCTGGCCCAGGCGCTTTCCTCCAGCAGCCAAACGATGCCATCGTTATCGCCGTTGGCGGAAATGACCGGGACGCCGACGGGAAATCGGAACCAAGCGCCGGCCTCGGCTACCGGCGCCGAGCCGAGTTGGTCGTCATTGACGGCGAAGGCTTGCAGCGGATTGCCCAGCGTGGTTTTGTCGCCGGTCCCAACCAAATAGAGACCGCCATTCCAGTAGGCCGGCGTACCAAGCACCCCGGAACTGACACCGGACATCTCCTGGATAATCTGGCTGTCGGGCCCGGAGCCGGCGTCATATCCGCCGAGGTGGTTGGGGTTGAGGACATAGAGATCGCCGGCTTTGTTCCCGGCGATGACCACTCCCGCGGGCTGCCCGCTGGATGCCGGCAGGAGCACGGTTCCTTGGGAGGAAAGGTCGGCGTTGATGGCGGAGAGCGCGCTGGCGTTCCAGGGGGAAAAAAAATCGGCGGCTGTGAGCCGCCCGCCGGCGGTGTCCATGCGCAACACGCTCTCGCCCATTTGGCCGGCGCTGGGGGAGATGCCCAAATTGCCGGTGGCTACATAGATGTTGCCGCTGGCGTCGGCCGCGGGCGCGCCTCCCCACATGCCGCCGCCTTCCGCTTGGGGCGTACTGACGTAGGCGCTTTCCAGATGCAGGTCGCCGGCGTTGAAGGCCATCAGCCAGCCATGGAACGGTTCGTAGTCGCAGTGCGAGCCCCAGGCGACATAGACCAGGCCGCGGCTGAGGAGCAAGCCGGCCCGCTGGTTCTCGTGCAAGGGATCGAAGCTCAAGCGGCCGCCCGCCGAGCCCACGCCATCACCCGCCACGGTGGCCGAGATTTCCGCCGGGCCGCCGAATTTTTCCGCGCCGGTGGCCACATCCAGGGCATGGAGCCGCTGCACCGGCTGGCCGTTCTCCATGGTGGCTGCCACCACGTACAAGGTGCCGGTGGAGGTGTCAATCACCGGCGTGCCGGTGATGCCAATGGCGGGAACGAGGTCATTGCAGTGCACCTCGCCGGAGGTCTGGGTCACGACGCCCTGGCTGGGGTCGGTGAAATGATCCGCCCAAACCGGCGCCGCGCCTTGGCCGTCGCTGGCGCCTTGCGCGTCGAAGGCGTAGACGCTGTCGTTTTCCGTGGCGACGAAGACCAGGTTGCGGGTCTGACCGTTGGGCAAATGAACATTGGGCAAATAGAGCGGCTGCGCGAAGATGTCGCCATCCACCCGGGCCCGCAACAGCAAGCCGAAATCCTGGGCATTGACGTCGGCCGGCGTGAGCTGGGTTTCGCTGGTGTTGGCGCCGGTGCGGGCGTTGTTGTCGTGGTACGTCCAGACGGCGGTTTGCGGCCAGGAGGCGGCGGCCAGCAACAGGGACAAAAGCACCAGCCGGACGGCGGTGCGCGGGGCGAAGCAGCGCGCGGCGGACATGACGGGACGAAATGGAAGTTCGTCCGCATTGGAGTGAGCGGACGCCAGCCGCCGTTGCCCGCCGCGGCCGGAATGGCCCCGGCGGCTAAAGATCGCGGCAAGAAAAATGGCGCAACGCCAGCGCCAGGATCGCGGCCAGGTACACCGCGGCGTACACGACCATTGCGCCGCTTGGCGCCGAGGCCACGCCGAAAGGTGTAAAGCGCGAGGCGCCGGGCAGTGGGGAGCGCAAAAGGTAGCTGGCGCGGCGCCATAACTCTTCGCTGGGACAGATGAGGCTGGCGACAATGCCGACCCGCACCGCACCGGGATGGCCGGTGAGCGCGCCGATCTGCTCCACCCAGCCGCCGATAAAGGCCAAGCCGTACAGACCGAGCGCGGCGACGCCGCTGGCCAGCGGCGAACTGAAGGTGGCAAACCACAGTGTCAGGGTGAGCAGCACCAACGCCTCCGACCAAATCAGCGCCGCCGCCGCGAACAGATGGGGCGCGGCATAACCGCGACCCAGCCACAGCACCAGAGTCACGCCGGCGGTCATGACGGCGACGTAGCCGGCGAGCAGCGCCGCGAAGCCGAGCCATTTTCCCAGCAAGAGCTGCCAGCGCGGCAGGGGCTTCGTGGCCAGCGCCTGGATGGCGCCGCTGCCGATTTCGCCGGCTACCGTTTCCAAGGAGGAGACGATAGCCAGCAACGCCGCCAAAAACGAGACGCCGTACAGCGCCAGTTGCAGGAGCGAGGCGGTGATCTCCTGGCGGATCAGCACGGCGGGGGCATGCGGGCCGCGAAATTGCGTGGCCACGCCCAGGGCGAACAGAGCCAGATAGCCGGCGCTGAGCAACGCGGCCGCCAGCAGCACCTTGCGCCGCGCCGCCTCGCGCAGGGTGATGGCGGCGATCAGCAGCAGCTTCATAAGCCCGCCTCGCGGCCGACGATGGCGGCGAAGGCTTCTTCCAGCGTGGCGCGGCGCGGGGTGAAGGCAAAAATCGCGGCGCCGCCGGCGACCAAGTATTGCGCCACGGCGGGCAGGTCGGCTTCGCGGCGGACCTCGAGGCGGAGGTGGTCGCCCGCCCAGGCGACGACTTCGGCCCAGGGCGCCAGCCCGGCGAGCAACTCGGCGCCCAAGCCGCCGGCGCGAACCTCCACGGGCACGCTGCCCTGGGCCGCGGCCAGGGCGCCATGAACCAGCGGACGCACGGCGCGGATCTCGCCCTCGCGCAAAAAGGCGACGCGGTCGCAGGTGCTTTCGACCTCGCCCAGCAAATGGGAATTGAGAAACACCGCCGCGCCGCGGGCGCGCTGCTCGCGCAGAATTTCCCGCACCAACCAGCGGCCACCGGGATCCAGGCCGGAGGTCGGCTCATCCAAGAACACCAACTCGGGATCGTGCAGCAGCGCCTGCGCCAGGCCCAATCGCTGGCGCATGCCCTTGGAAAACTGGCCCAGCCGCTGCCCGGCGTGCGCCGCCAGGCCGACGCGATCCAGCCAATGCGCGGCGCGCTGGCGGGCCGTGCGCCGGTCCAAGCCGGCCAAGCGGCCGTGAAAACGCAACAACTCCGCCGCGGTCAGCCATTCGTAGAAGCGAAAATGCTCGGGCAGAAAGCCGATGCGGGCGCGGCAGGCGACATCGCCGAGCGGCCGGCCCAGGACCGTGGCGCGGCCGCCGCTGGGCCGCGCCAGGCCCAGCAGCATCTTGACGGAGGTGCTTTTACCCGCGCCGTTGGGACCCAAAAAGCCGAAAATTTCCCCCGGCGCGATTTCCAGCGTCAGATTGGCGACGGCCAGCTTGGAGCCGAAGAACTTATACAGGCCTTCGGCGCGAATGACGGCCATGCGGCATCGTACCCCGGCCGGCTAGGGCAGTGCGTTGGCCAGCGCCAATCCCTGCGCGGCGCCGCCTTGGCCGCGGATGGAGTAGATGACGCCATCGCGCACCCAGCTGAGGGCGTAACTGCGCGGCTGGCGGCCGTGCGGAGCGAAGCGCACGACGATGCCGTGCACGCCGTCTATCGGGATTTCGCTATAGGTGGACTCGGCCTCGGGAATCGGAATGACCAAGGTCGAGCGCCAATTGACGGTGCGGCAAAAGGCCGCGGCCTCGCCGGCACTCATGCCCGCGGCTCGCAAGCCGATTTGCGCCAGGGCATTCAGATCCAGGCTGGGCGGCACGCTGATGGTGGGCGAGGGGACTTCCCGCAACAGCATGCAGCCGGCCATGGGCCGGGGATGGGCGCCGCAGGCGCCATAGGCGGCGACGACGGAAGGGGGGATGTTGACCGCCACCAAGGCTCGATCGGCGTTGGCGGGCAGGCGGAGGTCGGGGCGGCCGACGGCGGCCAAGATGGCGTCCAGCCGCGCGCGGTCCAAGGTCATTTGAAACGCGCTTTGCCCGACCACCGCGATCCGCGCCGGCGCGGCGACGCCCAGCGGCAGGCGAACGGCAAAACCCGCCCATTGGCGGGCTTGCTGGCTGGAGGCGGCGATGCGCGGCGCGCCGGGATGGATGGTGACCGTGACCTGCTGGGCGATCATCTCGCGCACCAAAGCGCCGACCTGGCGCTGGCTGGCGGGAGATAGCTCCGGCGGATTGACGGATACCACCGTGACCTGGCGGATGCGCAGCATGGCGAGCACATTCGCCGCCCAGGTTCGCGCCGAGGGCACCAGGGCGAACAGCAATAGAACCGCCGCGGCCCCCGCCGGAATCCATAACCAGGCGCGGCGGGGCGCGGGAGGTTCCGGCTGCGACGCCCGCGCCAGCACCGCCGCCAGCGCAGCCGCGGCATCGCCGCTGCCCGCAGCCGGGGCCGGCGCGGCCAGGGGTTCGGCCAGCGCGGCGTTGGCCGCCAGGCGGTCGCGCCGCCGTTGGCAGCGGCGGCAGGCCTGCCGGTGCCGGCGCATCGCCTCCGCTTGGGCGGCGTCCACCGCCCCATCCAATTCCGCTCGCCATTCCCCTTCGCTATAACAACGCATTGGAGCCTCCATTCCCGCCGGTCACGGATTTGCCTTGCCGCACGCTTGCGCCCGGCGGCGCAGGCGTGCGCGGATACGCGCGGGCAAAGGCGGCCTCCGCCCGCGCCAACATGGCGCCAACCGAATTCACCCCAACGCCCAGGCTGTGGGCGATTTCCTGGTAGGAACCGCCGGCGTAGCGCAGCCACAGCAGTTGCGCCTGGCGCCTGGGCAGCCGCGCCAAGCAGGCGCGGGCGCGGGCGCGGCGCTCCGCGGCCAGGGCCGCCTGCTCGGCATCGGGGCCCACCGCCGCGGGCGCTTCCCGCGCCGCCGCGCGCTCGTATTTGTCCTGCCGTTGCTGGCGGCGCAGTAAGTCAATCGCCGCCCGTCCCGCCACGCGATGCAACCATGCCGCGAGCTGCTCCCGCCGCGGTGGCGGATGGCGAAAAAGGCGGACAAATGCTTCCTGGGCTACATCCTCGGTCCGTTCGCCGGCCAAAAGGCGCAGGCGGGCTGCCAGGCGCGGATAGTGCGCCGTGAACAGCGCCTCAAACTCACCCGGCGCCCAGCACGGCGCCGCGGTTGCGGCGCTCCAGGCGGCGGGGGTGGCTTTGCTGCTCATGGGGGCTTTCGCGGTCTATGGGAGTAACGCTTGCCGCGGGCCGGTTGTGACAGCCGGCGCTAAAGAAACTTCGCCTAAAGAAATTTCGATCGTTGCAGGCTGACCGCCTCCACGCGGGTTTCGCCGGGATTCAGGAAGCCTTCTTGAAAGGGCAGGCCATGGTCGGTCAGCCAACTCTGGGCGATACTGGCCAGGACATGGGCGCCGCGGCCATGGATGATGCGCAACCCCAGGTGCTGGCGGCGGGCGCGGCGGGCGCACTCCGCCAAGCGATGGAAGACCGGCGGGCCTTCGGGCAGCAAGCCATGCAAATCACAGTCCAAATATCCGGGCATCGTAACCGCGGAGCCGGGCGCTCCGTCCCACCGGAGACATCATGCCTTTAGCCTCCTCGCCGGATCAACCCGCCATGCCCACCCGCGGCGAGGTGGCGCAGGAATTCGTGCTTCCCGACGCCGCGGGGCGGCATTGGACGCTAAGCGAGCTGGCGCGCGATGGTTCCTTGCTGCTGGTTTTCTTCCGCGGCTTGTGGTGACCGTTTTGCCGCCGCCAGTTGGCGGCGTTCCAAGACGTGGCGGACGAGTTTCGGGCGGCGGGCACGGCGCTGGCGGCGGTTTCGGCGGACGCGGTTGCGGCCCATGCCGGCGTGGCGAATGGCTTCGCTTTTCCCCTGCTCCGCGATCCCGAGTGCCAGGTGATCCGGGCTTGGGGATTGTTCCATGCCCAGCGCGGCGGCATCGCCTATCCGGCGGTCTTCTGGCTGGGCGCCGACCGCAGGGTGCGCTTCGCCGCGCGAGAAACGATGGCGGGGCGGATGCGCCCCGCCGACCTGCTGGCGATGGCGCGCGGCGGAGCACGCCCCGCGCCGCAGCGCCTGTGGCCACGGCTGGCGGATTGGGGGCGCGCGCTGCGCGCCGGCGGCCCACGGCGATAACCGCCGCCAAAGCGACTCTTGGCGTCGTTATGGCTGGGTCGCGCCGGGCGCCGGGGTTCAGGCGGCATGCCGGGCGCGCCGGGCCAACGCAGATCGCGGCACTGGCGGCGCGGCCGGGCTGGGCCCGCGTCCATAAGGCGCGCAGCACGATTCGTGTTGGGTCAGGAGTTCGTGGATGATGAAAGCCGCCGTTCTGCACGCGTTTGGATCCCCGCCGCGGTATGAGGATTTTCCGGAGCCGGTCCCCGAGGCTGGGGACGTGTTGATTCACGTCCAAGCCGTCGCACTGGAAAACTTCGACAAGATGGCGGCGCAGGGCGATCACTACGGGAGCCGAGGCGTGTTCCCGCGGTTTCCCGCAATCGTGGGCCATAGCGGCGCCGGGACACTGGCGGATGGGACGCTGGTTACCGTTGGCGGCAGCCGGCCACCCTATGGCACGATGGCGGAAATCACGGTCGTCCCCAAGGAATACGCGGAATATATCAGCCGGGTGCCGGCGGGGGTTGACGCCGGGCTGGCGGCGGCGCTGCCGGCGCCGGCGCTGACGTCGTATTTGCCGCTGCGGTGGCGGGCGAAGCTGGAGCCGGGACAAACGGCACTAATTTTAGGCGCAACCGGCGTTGCGGGAAGATTGGCCGTTCGCATCGCGGCGCTGCTGGGCGCGGGAAGGGTGGTGGCAGCTGGCCGAGAGGCGTCCCTGCTGCCGTCGCTGCCGGAAATGGGGGCGAGCGCCGTCGTGGATCTCAAGCGGACGGACGCGGAGGTTTGCGATGCCTTGGTGCGGGAATCCGGCGGCGGCTACGACGTGGTGCTCGATTTCCTGTGGGGACGCCCCGCCGAATTGTTTTTCCGGGCAATCACGCCGCGTAACGTGGGCTTCGCCAAGGGGCGAACCCGCTACATTCAAGTCGGGCAGTCCGCGGGCGCGGTCATTTCCTTGCCCGCCGAAACGCTGCGCACCTCCGGATTGGAACTTAGCGGGGCGGGCGAAATTCCTCCCGGGGCCTTGCCGCGGGCGCTGGAGCAGATCTGGGCCTGGGTGCAGGAAGGGAAGCTGACCATGGAAATCGAGAGGGTGCGCCTTTGCGATGTGACGGCGGCGTGGGGGCGCAAGACGCCGGGAAAACGGATCGTCATTGTGCCCTAACGGCGCCTTAGCTGGCGGGACCGCCCGAGGCGGCAACCTAGCAGCGCCTGGCGGGGCCCCTGCGCGGCTGCGCCGCGCGTCCCGCTGGCGCACGGGCGAAGCTGAAGGCCGGGCTCGCCCCAGCCGCCCGGCCCGCGCGTCGCTGGAGCCGCGGCAGTGCCGCCGCGCCGGCTACTCGATGCGGTACAGCGTCAGGCCGCTGAGCAGTTTGGGGAAAAAGTCGGTGGACTTCTGCGGCATGACGGCGCCGGACAAGGCCACGTCGCGCACCGTCCCCGGCGCCACCGGCGCCAGCAGAAACGCCGCCTGCGCTGCGCCCTCCCAAACCGCCCGTACCGCCGCGTGCGCGTCGCGTTCATAGCGCAGGTGCTGGCCATCGCGCACCGCCTCCGGGGTAATGCCCAGGCCGCGGCGCAGGGCCAGCTCATGCAGCAGCAGCACGGCCAGTTGGCGTTGTTCCTCGTTATAGCCGGGCAGCTCGCGCGCCAGGTCCACGCCCTCGCGCCGCAAGCGGAACAAATACAATCCTGGCTTGCCCGCCAGCGCGGCCAAAAACGCCGGCCGCCGCTCCCGCTCCGCCGCCGCCAGTTCCGCTTCCAGCGCCGGCCACGCCCGCTCCCATTCCGCCGCGCTCACCGGCCGTTCGTGCACGTCGAAATAGTCCCGCGCCCGCTCCAGCAGCCGGCTGGCGTCCCAATCCGCCACGCCGTGCACCACGCGGTGCGTGGGCAGCACCACCAAACCCGGCGCGTCCAAGTTGACGAAGGTCATCATGGCGAAGTCCCACGGCGCGGGGTCGGCGGCGTAGTGCTTCAGGCGCCGATGCTCTTCCTGGCTCCAGGCCAGCGCCGTCTCATAGCGGTGGTGGCCGTCGGCAATGACCAGCGGCAGCGGCGCCATCGCCGCCTGCAAGCGCGCGATCACGCCGCCGTCGGTTTCCCGGAACAGGCGATGGCGCGTGCCATATTCGTCGCCGGCTTCCAGCACCGGATTCTTGGCGCGGGCGAACAGCTCCGCCTCCACGCGTCCCGCCGGATCGCTGTAGAGCATGAAGATTTGGCCGAGGTGCGTGTGCGTGGCGCGCAGCAGCCGCAGCCGGTCTTCCTTCGGCCCGCTCAGCGTTTGCTCATGCCGGTGCACGACGCGGCGGTCGTACGGCTCTAGCCGCCCCAGGGCGATGAAGCCGCGGCGCGTATGCGCCGCGCCGCCGCCGGGCAGGGTGAAGGTCTGCTCATAGGGATACAGCCCAGCCTCCGGATCGCGGCGCAGGACGCCTTCGCCGATCCATTGCCGCAGATAGCCCTCGGCGCGGGTATAGACGTTGTTGTCCTCGCCGTCGCTGGAAAGGCTTTCGCCCAGAATGACCCGGACCAGATTGTGCGCCTCGCGGGTCAGATAGCGGCGCTGCATCTCCGGCGTGATCTTGTCGTAGGGCTGGGTCAGGACATCTTCCGCTTGCACCGCGCTCAGGTCGTAGCGGTAGGCGGCCAGGGGCTTGATTTCGGCCATCTTTCCTTCTTTTGCGCGGAAATTAGGGACCGGCGCCGGGCGCTAGCGGCGCAAGCCGGCCACGAATGCGGCGATGCGGTCCAGCGCCGTGGCCAGGTTTTCCAGGGAATTGGCGGCGGAGATGCGGATGTAGCCTTCCCCGCCCGGCCCGAAGGCCGCGCCGGAAAGCACCGCCACGCCCGCTTGCGCCAGCAGATCGTCGGCGAAGCGCTGCGAACTCAGCCCGGTGCCGGAGACATTGGGGAACAGGTAAAACGCGCCGCGCGGCGTGCGGCAGCGAATGCCGGGGATTTGGTTCAGCCGCTCGACGCAAAGGTCGCGGCGGCGGCGGAACTCCGCCACCATGGCCGCCACCGGCTGCTGGTCGCCGGTCAGCGCCGCGACGCCGGCGATTTGCGTGAAGGTCGCGGTGCAGGAGACGGTGTTGGTCAGCAGCGCGTTGGCCGCGCGCGCCAGCGCCGGCGGCATGACGCCATAGCCCAGCCGCCAGCCGGTCATGGCGTAGCACTTGGAGAAGCCGTCCATCAGGATGGTCCGCTCCTTCATGCCCGGCGCGGAAAAAATGGAATGGTGCTCGGCGTCGAAGATGATGCGGCGGTAAATCTCATCGCTGAGCACCATGGCGTTGCTGCTGGCCAGCGCCCGCGCCAGGCGGGCGACGTCGTCGGCGGTCAGCATGCCGCCGGTGGGGTTCTGCGGCGAATTGAGGATGACCAGCCGGGTGCGCGGGTTGATCGCGGCTTCCAGCTCGGCGATGTCCATGCGGAAATCCTGGTCCTCGCGCAGATGCACCGGCCGCGGCGTCGCCCCCAAATACCGCACCAGCGAACCATAGATGGGATAGGCGGGATCGGACAACACCACTTCCGTTCCCGGTTCCACCAGAGCCGTCAGCGCATAGAAGGCCACCGGCTTGGCGCCGGGCGTCACCACCACTTCCTCGGGCTGCACCGCGACGCCATGGCTGGCCGTCACCGCGGCGGCGATCGCCTCGCGCAGCTCCGGCATTCCCTGCGTGGTGGCGTAATGCGTGTAACCGTCGCGCAAGGCGCGGATGCCGGCTTCGAGAATGTGCGGCGGGGTGGGAAAGTCGGGCTCGCCGATTTCCAAATGGATGACCGAGCGGCCCTGCGCCTCTAGGCGGCGGGCGCGGGCCAGTACGTCGTAGGCGCCTTCGCCTCCCAAGCGGCTGATGCTGGCCACCACGGGTGGCGTGAACGACGCAGTGGCGGCTGGAGGTGCGGCTTCGGCGGTGCCCATGCCTTTTATTTTAGCGTCGCCCTCCGCGCCGCGTCGGAATGCGCAGCGGCGGGACCGGGACGGCGGCGCGGGCAGCCGCTGGTGATTATCCCCTCAAAACAAGTTGCCAGCTAAGCCCTTTGCCATCAACGCGGGAGTGGGCTGAGAGGCGCGGACGAAACTGGCCGAAAAAGGCAGTGTCCGCCCCTCCTAGCTGCCCCGGCTGCTCTTCATGGCGCGAGGGACGATTACGCGCACGGTTCGACCCTGGACGGGGCCCTTGTGATCGTAGAGCAGCCGCACGTCCCCTTTTTTGCCTATTGAGGCGATGAAAGGCCGCTCCTCCGTTTCCGCGAGGTATATAAGCGCACGACTCGCGGTTGCGAAGGCACTGGCAAGATCGCCGCCGTTCATGTTGTTGTTTGTGAATGCGAACTGGCCCACTTTGGCTTCCGTCCCCGCGAGAAATTCGAGGGGGTTGCGCCGGATGCTCTTGTCTGCGGTCAGGAAAAGATACCCGCGCTTCCCGATGGCCCTCAATAGCGGGCCGTCCTGGGTGTTCCGCTCCAGCCCGCATTCCCTTAGCGTCCGGTACGCGATCCCGGCAGCGTTGATCGCGCGCAACAACTCCGGCGTTGAGCCGTGGTTGGCATCCACCACGATGACTAGTGGGCTATGCTGCTTGGATACGCGCCTCGAACCTGACGGCGGCTTCGATTTCTTCCTTCGACCGCTCATATTGGGCCGCCAGCCTCGCAACGGACTCACCCGCCCGAATGCGGCCAGCCACTACCTCGGTGGAGATTCTCGTCCCCGCGAGAACGGCGCGCCCGAAACAAACGCGCGGATCAATCATCACGGAGCGGTCCTCTGCCGCCGGCACGGACGCGCCATTGGGGACACCCAAAAAAGGGTAGAGCCGAACCGGGGCTCCGCTGTGCGGATCACGCACGATACGCTTGAGGTACGGGCCGACGATTTCCTTAAAAGCCAGCTCGCCGTGGCGGGATACGTTAATGAGGGCCCCGGCCTTCTCTAGATAGACATACACACCGTCCGTGGACAATTCGTTGTCGGCGAGTGGATAGCGGGCGCCGGGCGGGGCCCCAAGGGTATTAATCGTTGACCTGATGAGCGCCATCCGCACGTTGTGCGTAGTGCGGAGCGCGTGCAGTACATGGCACTCGACTACGTTTTTAAAGCAAAGCGTTGGGGGCTCCTGCCACGGCGCTAAGACGAGGGGTCCAGACTTGCGGGATACCCAGTATGAGACCGTTGTCACGGGGATTTTCAGGTAGCGCGCTACCTGCGCCACGGAATACGCTGGGACGACGGCCGGATCCTCGGGAAGAGGTAGGGGCATTGGCGTGCGGGTCAAGGAGTCCTCCAGGATGATACACTTCTCCTGCGGCCCCTGATGCCCTCGGAATCAAGAGTGAAACCCACCTCCTCCAAGAAGCCGGAATCGCCCTTGTTTTCCCGCCAGGACTTCGGTGCAATCCTAGATCGCGCTATTCAAAATCCCGTTCGCAAGCCTCCCTCAAAACGCTCCGGAACATCGGCTCCGGAGCGTTCCGCCGATTGTAGCGCCAGGCGTACTCGTTCAGGTAGGACTGCAAATAGCTAAGCCCCACCTGGCGGTAGACGCCGCCGATCCCACGCTTTACCAGGCTCCAGAATCCCTCAATGGTATTCGTGTGGACGTTGCCCTTAACGTACACACGGGTGCTGTGATTGATGCGGCGGTGCCGGAACTTCTTGCCCGGCATGGATGCGATGCCGTCATAGGACCGTAGCTCATCGGTAAATACGGTGCTGCCCGGCATGATCTTGTCGCGCACTAGCGTGTGCAGGGGTCGGACCGTGACGTCGGGGATCACGTGGGCCACCACGCGGCCCTTGCGCTCCGCTATGCCCGCAACCGGAGACTTCTTGCGGTCGCCGCGCCCCGGCCTGCCGGTGCCGTATTTGCGAACGCCGCCATAGTAGGTTTCGTCCATCTCCACTGAGGAACCCGCCAGTTGGATATCCTCGTCAAAGAGCATCCGAATCTGGCGGAACATTCTCCAGGCGGTTTTGTAGGTCACCCGCGTTTCCCGCTGCAACTGCTTGGCGCTGATGCCGCAGCGGGTCGAGCCCATTAGGTACATGGCGTAGAGCCAGGACCGCAGCGACGTTGTGGTTTTCTCGAATATCGTGCCGACCAGTGGGTAGAAGTGGGAGCCGCAGTGGGCGCAGGCGAATGCGGTGCGGCCGCTCACGCGGTAATGGTGGCGCCCCTGTTCACACTTCGGGCACCGCGCCATGCCACCGGGCATCCGCTGGCCCGCGATGTACAGGAAACATGCCTCATCGTCTGGGAACTCGGCCAGAAAATCGTTCAGGCTGTAGCGTTGCTGCGGGTGGATCGCCTGCTTGTAGACCCGCTTTCTGTGGCCCTTCATGAATTCAGAGTACCCCAAACCATACTTGTTGTCAAGGGATAATTACCCGGCCGCTGAGCTCGTTCAGAATGATGCGTGACACTCGAAAGGCAGAGTGAACGCATGCAAACACAATGGGTCCCCGAGGC